>JAODNS010000045.1 GCA_025465145.1 Frankiales bacterium | reverse complement strand
CCGGCCCGAGCGCGCAGAACGCCTTCTCCGCCGCCGTTCTCGCAGTCACCTTGCGTGCTGGGCTGTTGGGCCGGGGCCGGCCGTAGTGGGCGTCCAGCACGCTGGCCTCACCGGGCGCCATCAGCGGATGGGTGGCCAGCACCTCGCCGGTCCCGGAGACCAGGATCGTCACCCCGTCACTGCCGGCCAGCACCTCGACGGTCGCGCCGAGCATCCGGTTCGGCACCGAGTAGCGCGCCGAGCCGAACCGGACCCAGTTCGCGCGGCAGGCCGAGGTGGAGCCGGTCGTCTGCGAGGAGCTGGAGCGGCTGCCGTAGCGCGGCCGTGAGCGCCCTGGTCATTGCCTCGCTGCGGGTGTAGCAACGCAGGGTGCACTGCGGCGAGCCGGGGGGATGACGTGGCGGGCTTTCCTGCGCAGCGTGAGGGCGTGCTGTACCTGACCGAAGGTGGTCAGGAGACCGAGCTGATGTACAAGCACGGGCACGAGCTGCCCGAGTTCGCGCTCTACCCACTGCTGGACGACCCGGCCGCGGTGGCGGACCTGCGGGACATGTACACCCGCTACCTCCAGGTCGCCGCCGCGTACGGGATGGTCCCGCTGATGGGTGGGCTCGACTACCGGGCCAGCCCCGACTGGGCCGGCAAGCTCGGCATCTCGCCCGTCGCCCTCCGCGACTTCCAGCTGCGCGCCATCGACTTCCTGCGCGACGTGGCGCGGCCGTTCGAGGGCGAGCTCCCCGAGGTGCTGTACTCGGGGGTGGTCGGGCCGCGTGGAGACGCCTACGGGCAGGACCTCGACATCACGGCAGACGAGGCGGCCGACTACCACAGCGTCCAGCTCGCGACGCTGCGGGAGGCGGGCGTCGACCTGGTGAGCGCGATGACGTTCAACAGCGTGCCCGAGGCGGTGGGGCTCTCCCGTGCGGCAGCGGCCGCCCAGCTGCCGCTGTCGATGTCGTTCATGGTCGACGGCACCGGCAGGGTGCTGACCGGGCTCACCCTCCGGGACGCCGTCGAAGCGGTCGACGCCGAGGCCGGCGACGCTCGACCGGACTTCTACGGCATCAACTGCTCGCACCCCGACGAGTTCGAGCCGGCGCTGACAGCCGGACCGTGGCTGGAGCGGGTGCGCAGCCTGCGCCCCAACGCCTCGAGTGCGGACAAGCAGTCCCTGTGCACCATCGGCCACCTGGAGTCAGGGGATCCGCAGGCGCTGGGCGCGCAGGTGGGCGTCCTGTCCCGACGGCTGCCGCACGTGGACGTCTTCGGCGGCTGCTGCGGCACGTGGGACGACCACCTCCGGGCCACGGCGCAGGCGCTGCGTCGGGACGCCGCGGCGCAGGAGACGCGCTAGTCGGCTCGGTCCAGCTGCCACTCCGTCCAGTACTCCACCGGCTCGAACCCGAGCAGCTCGTTCACGGCGATCATGTGGCTGTTCGTCTCGGCGTTCCAGGTGTTGATCCAGCGCGTGCCGGGGGAGCCCTCGACCAGCAGCCGGTGGTTGTGCGCCTTGAGGACGTGGCCGAGTCCGTGCCCCCGGTGCTCCCGGTCGACGAGCGTCTCCCACTGGTACGAGACGTCCGAGCGGTACCGGCTGACGCCGATGTCGGTGAAGCCGGCGGCGCGGCCGGTCGCCCCGTGCACGACCAGCGTCGCGTACCGCACCCGCCCAGCGGCCACCGCCGACGCCTCCTTGTCGCGGTACCGCGCCCCGTCCCAGACCTCGGGCTCCCAGTCCATCTCGCCCAGCGGCACGTCGGTGCTCATCCGGTGCATGAGGTACGCCATGTCCTCCAGGTGCTCGTCCGGCACCCGGTCGACCCACTGCACCAGCCGGTACCCGGCCGGCGGAGCCGGTGCCGCCCCGGGCGGGTGGCTCTGCAGGTCGAGCAGCCGCCGCACCTCGCGCAGTACGGGCCTCGCGCCGACCTCCCGCAGCGCCGGCTCTGCCGCGCCCTCGCCGCCGGTGAGCGGCGACGGGACCTCGCCGAAGACGCGGGTGCGACCGAGCGCGGTGACCTCCTCCAGCGCAAGCGCGAGCAGCGCGCGGCCATGACCCTGCCGCCGGCGCTCCGGGTGCACGCGCACGTCGACGCTGCACGAGCTGAGGTTGTCCCTGGTGGGGATCATCAGCTTGACGGCGCCGACGACGTCCTCTCCGTCGCAGCCGAGCAGCAGGACCTTGCGCTCGCCGCCGTCGATCGGCTCGGGGTCGAGCAGCGGTCGCAGCTCGTCCAGCGGATCGGCCGGCAGCCCCACGTGGTCAGCCGCGAACGTGGCCCCGTCGACCCGGTGCCACGCCGTCAGGTCGTCGAGGTCCCGTACCGGCCGCAGTTCCACCAGGCTGTCGTACCACCCGTGGCGACTGCTTTCAGCCGGCGCCGCCGGCGTTGAGCCCGCCGGTGCCGCCCGCGCCGTCGGCGTCCTCGACGAACGCCTCGGCGTCCGAGGTCGCCGTCTTCTCCGCCGGCGCCTCGACGTCCAGCTCGGCGGCGTCGATGTCAGTGCCCTTGCCCAGGTCCGGCGTCTGCTCACTCATGACCGCGTCGTACCCCTCCTACAGCGCGCGCACCGCTCCGCCGTCCACGGGCACCATCGTGCCGGTCACGTACGACGCGGCCGGCGACAGCAGGAACGCGGCGACGCGGCCGAACTCCGCTGGGTCGCCGAACCGCCGCAGCGGGATGCCGCCGACGTCGGCCGGGTCCATGCCCAGCTCGCGCAGCCGGTCGGTAAGCACCCGCCCCGGGAGCAGCCCGTTCACGCGCACCCCGCGCGGTCCGAGCTCGTCCGCCATCGTCTTGGCCAGCATGGCCAGGCCCGGCCGCAGCCCGTTGCTCGCGGCCAGTCCGGGCACAGGTGCCTTCACCGACGTCGACAGCACGAACGCCAGCGCCCCACCAGAGGCGGGCAGCGCGTCCACGACAGCGCGGCTCAGCCGTACCGCGCCGAGGAACACGCTGTCGAAGGCGCTGTGCCACTGCTCGTCGGACAGCGACAGTGCGGCGCCTGCGGGCGGACCCCCCACCGACACCAGCGCCCCGTCGAGCCGGCCGTACGCGGACAGGGCGGCATCAACGACCCTTCCCGCCGAGTCCGGATCGGCCAGGTCGGCGACGACGCCGGTGCAGCCGAGCTCCTGCGCCGCCGCATCCACGTCCGCAGCCGTCCGCGCGGACACCACGACCTCAGCACCCTCCGCGCGCAGCGCCTCAGCACAGGCACGCCCGAGGCCGCGCGAGCCGCCGGTGACGACGAAGGCCCGGCCGGCCAAGCCGAGGTCCATCTAGGCGGGTACGACGACGGCGCGGGCGCCGACGCCCTTCTCCATCTCCGCGAACGCGGCGTCGATGTCGTCCAGCCCGATCGTGCTGCTGATGAGGCTGCCGAGGTCGAGGCGTCCCTGCGCGGCGTAGCCCAGGATCTTCGGGATGTCCGTCATCGGGTCGGTCGAGCCGTAGACGCAGCCGGTGATCGTGCGCGCGAAGTGGAACAGCTCGAGCGCGCTGAACGTGACCTGCTGCTCCTTGCCGCCGATCCCGACGATCGTCGTCATGCCGCCGCGTCGGGTGGACCCCCAGGACGCGCGGATCGTCTCGGCCAGCCCCACGCAGTCGAAGGCGTGGTCGACGCCGCGCTTCTCGGTCAGGGCCCGGACCTGCTTCGGCAGCTCGCCGCCGGCCTCCAGCACGTCAGTGGCGCCCATGCTGCGGGCGAGCTCCAGCTTCTCGGGGGAGCGGTCCACGACGACGACCTGGCCCGCCTCGGCCAGCCGTGCGCCTTGGACGACGGACAAGCCGACGCCGCCGAGCCCGACGACGAGGACACTCTGCCCGGGTTGCACCTTCGCGGTGTTGAGCACCGCGCCCACGCCGGTCATGACCGCGCAGCCGACGAGGGCCGCCTGCTCGAGCGGCACGCCGTCCGGTACCGGCAGGACGGCGCGCTCGGACACGACCGTCTCCTCCGCGAAGCCGGCGGTGGACAGGCCCGGGTAGAGGTCGGTGCCCTCGTAGGTCGCGTACGGGGCGGCGGCGGCATCGGACGAGCGCTCGCAGAGCCAGGGCTCGCCCTGGCCGCAGAACCAGCACTGCCCGCAGGGGGGCGCCCAGCACAGGACGACCCGGTCACCGGGCGCGCAGCGGTCGACGCCGGCGCCGACGCTGACGACGGTGCCGGCCGCCTCGTGGCCGAGCACCGCGGGGACCGACTGACGCAGCGTGCCGCGTGCCAGCGACAGGTCGCTGTGGCAGACGCCCGTCGCTGCGACCTTCACCCGTACCTGGCCGGGGCCGGGCTCGGGCAGGTCGATGTCGGTGACGCGGAGCGGGGCTCCGGTCTCGGTCAGGACGGCGGCGCGGACCATGCCTCCGACCCTAGGCGGCTACGTCGGGAGCGCCGCGACCCGGTCGTCGTGCGCCGGCCGCCACTGGCCGACCAGCAGGTCCAGCACGGGCGGCGGCATCTCGCCGGTGACCGCGGCGAACATCGGCTCGGGCGCGCCGTCGAGGACCCAGGGCAGGAACGTGTCCGGCCCCTCGTCCTGCTGGCGGCGGCCCATGAACGCGGTCCAGTACTCGTCGTCGAAGCCCTCGATGATCAGCGGCACCGCCGCCTCCTCCTCGTGGGCGAGGTGCGCGACGACGACGTCGGCGAAGGCGCCGAGCCGCTGGCCGAGGACGACCGCGTTGTCGGCGGTCGGGGCGGCCTGCAGCTCGTCGAGCGCGGCCTCGGCGGCCGCCTGCGCGTCGTCAATCGCCTCGTGCTCGGCGGCCATGTCGTCGAGGACCTCGGCGCCGCGCCCGGCGAGCGACTGGCGCAGGTACGGGAACACCTCGGTGTCCTCGATCGTGTGGTGGTGGTGCAGCTGCTGGGCGAAGCAGCTCCAGTACGTCGCCAGGCCGGTCACGCCCACGGAGCGGTCCCGCTCGGCGATCCCCGGGTCCGCGAGCGCGGCCGCAGCCGAGCGCACCCGGCCGAGATCGCGGCGGACCGCGCCGTGGATCGCCATCAGCATGCCGATGCCCTTGCCGGTCAGCTCACTCACTTCGTCCCCCTCGTCCGCGAACCCGTACGCACGCAGGGTGCCGCAGCGCGGGGCGCGCCGTCAGCCGTTCTCAGAACCAGCTGTCCGCCATGTCCAGGGTCGTCCGGTCCAGGCTGGCGAGCAGGTCCAGCTGCGGCCCGGTCCGGGGCAGCTCGTACCGGAAGAAGTACGTGGCCGCCGCCCGCTTGCCGGCGTAGAAGTCGCCCTCGCCGTCCGCGGCCAGGAGCTGCTCGAGCCAGATCCAGGCGAGCACCACGTGCCCGACCGCCTCCAGGTAGACCGAGGCGTTGGCCAGCGCCACCTCCGGGTCCATGCCGCTCCACAGCGTGCCGGTCACCTCGACCACCCGGTCCACGGCCGCCTGCAGCTGCGCCGCCTCCGGGCGCTCGCCGGCGCGCGCGATCGTGGCGCCGATGGTCTCGGCCAGCAGGGCGAGGCCGGCGCCGCCGTTCATGACGACTTTCCGGCCGAGCAGGTCCAGCCCCTGGATGCCGTGCGTGCCCTCGTGGATCGGGTTGAGCCGGTTGTCCCGGTACAGCTGCTCGACGTCGTACTCGCGCGTGTACCCGTACCCCCCGTGCACCTGGATCGCGAGGCTGTTGGCCTCCAGGCACCACTGGGACGGCCAGCTCTTCGCGATCGGCGTGAGCACGTCGAGCAGCAGCAGCGCCTTCGCCCGCTCCTGCTCGGTCTCCGCCGTCCGCTGCTCGTCGACCAGCCGGCCGCAGTAGAGGTTCAGCGCCAAGGCGCCTTCCACGTACGACTTCTGGGCGAGCAGCATCCGCTTCACGTCCGCGTGCTGGACGATCGGCACCTGCGGCACCGACGGGTCCTTGCCGGCGATCGGCCGGCCCTGTGGGCGGTCCCGCGCGTAGCGCAGCGACTTCAGGTACCCGGCGTAGCCGAGCGCCGTCGCACCGGACCCGACGCCGATCCGCGCCTCGTTCATCATGTGGAACATGTACGAGAGCCCGCGGTGCGGCTCGCCGACGAGGAACCCGACGGCGCCCGCCTGGCCGCCCGGCCGGTGCACGCCCTCGCCGAAGTTGAGCAGGGTGTTGGTCGTGCCGCGGTAGCCCATCTTGTGGTTGAGCCCGGCCAGCACGACGTCGTTGCGCTCGCCGCTCTCCACGAGCACCTTCGGCACGACGAACAGCGAGATGCCCTTCACGCCGGGCGGACCGCCAGGGATCTTCGCCAGGACGAGGTGGACGATGTTCTCGCTCAGCTCGTGCTCGCCGGCGCTGATCCACATCTTGTTGCCGAACAGCCGGTAGCTGCCGTCGTCCTGCGGCTCGGCGCGCGTCGTCACGTCCGACAGCGACGAGCCGGCCTGCGGCTCGGACAGGCACATCGTCCCGAACCAGCGGCCCTCCAGCATCGGCCGGACGTACGTCTCGACCTGCTCTGGCGTGCCGTGCGCGATCAGCAGGTTCGCGCCGCCGATGGTGAGGAACGGGTACGAGGACGTGCCGACGTTCGCGGCCTGGAACCACGCGAAGCAGGCGCCCGCGACGACCGCCGGCAGCTGCATGCCGCCGACCTCGTAGTCCATCGAGCTGGCGATCAGCCCGGTCTTGGCGAATACCTCCAGCGCCGCGCGCACCTCCGGGATGAGGACGACCTTGCCGTCGTCGCCGACGTACGGCTCGTTCGCATCGGCCTTCTTGTTGTGCGGGGCGAAGTGCGTGGTCGCCACCTGCTCGGACAGGTCGAGCACGGCGTCGAACGTCTCGCGGGAGTGGTCGGCGTGCCGGGCCCGCTTGGTCAGTTGCTCGACGTCGAGCCACTCGTACAGCAGGAAGTCGAGGTCGCGGCGGCTCAGCAGCTCGGATGCCATGCCGCCATTGTGCTGCCGGGTGAGGGGCCGCGAGCGGCCCCCTGCTGCAACCCAGAGCATCCGGCACGGGCGCGTCTGTGGCTCGACCCCGTGCCGCCGCCGGCGACACGCTGCGGGTGGATGCTCTGGGTTCCTCGGCAGCGGTCGGCGGCGGGGGGCCACGTACCTAGACTCGACGGGTGTGACCGGCATCGACCCAGCTCGCCTCGAGACGGCGCTCGCCGTCTTCCGCGAGCTGGACGAGCTGCCGGTGGACCACCCGGACGCGCTCGCGGTGCGGCGGGCGACCGCGCGGCTGTTCAAGCAGGTGAAGGTGCGCCGCCGCAAGGACCGGCACGAGGAGCGGCTGGCGGAGGACGCGGTGGTGACGGCGGCGACCGCGACAGCCGCCCCGGACCGGATCGACGACGAGACCCTCGGCCGTCCGCTGGCGCCGGGCACCTCGGACGCCGTCGCCGGGACGCTGCACCGGGCGCGGGCCTGCTACATCTGCAAGGAGCGGTACCGGCAGGTGCACGCCTTCTACCACCAGCTGTGCCCCGCCTGCGCGGAGTGCAACTGGGCTCGGCGGGACGCCCGGACCGACCTGACCGGCCGGCGCGCGCTGCTGACCGGTGGCCGGGCGAAGATCGGGATGTACATCGCGCTGCGGCTGCTCCGCGACGGCGCGCACACGACGATCACGACGCGCTTCCCGAACGACGCCGTGCGCAGGTTCGCCTCGATGCCGGACAGCGCGGACTGGCTGCACCGCCTGCGGATCGTCGGCATCGACCTGCGTGACCCGCAGCAGGTCGTCGCGCTGGCCGACGAGGTCGCCGCGCAGGGGCCGCTCGACGTCCTCATCAACAACGCCGCCCAGACGGTCCGCCGCACGGCCGGCTCGTACAGCCAGCTCGTCGCGGCGGAGTCGGCCGCGCTGCCGGGCGGCCCGCTGCCGGAGGTGGTCGACCTCGGCCACGGTCCGGCCGCACTGGTGGGCACCGCTGACGAGAAGCACTCGTTCGACGCGCACAACCTCACGGCGCTCGCCCTCACCAGCGGATCCGCGTCGCTGGCGCGGGTCGAGGCCGGCACCGCCATCGACGCGGGCGGGCTCGTACCGGACCTGGACGCGGTCAACAGCTGGACGCGCACCGTCTCCGAGGTCGACCCGCTGGAGATGCTCGAGGTCCAGCTGTGCAACGTCACGGCGCCGTTCGTCCTGGTCAGCCGGCTGCGCCCGTCCATGGCCGCATCGCCCGCGCGCCGTGCGTACGTCGTCAACGTCTCGGCCATGGAGGGGCAGTTCGGCGGCCGGTACTACAAGGGCGCCGGGCACCCGCACACCAACATGGCCAAGGCCGCGCTCAACATGATGACTCGCACGTCGGCGCGCGAGATGCTCGAGACCGACGGCATCCTCATGACCAGCGTCGACACGGGCTGGATCACCGACGAGCGCCCGCACCCGACCAAGGCGCGGCTGCACGACGAGGGCTTCCACGCGCCGCTGGACCTCGTCGACGGCGCGGCGCGGGTCTACGACCCGGTTATCCGCGGCGAGCAGGGCGAGGACGTGCACGGCGTCTTCCTCAAGGACTACCGGCCGGTGCCCTGGTGAAGTCGCGGACGATCCGCCAGTAGGCCTCCGGCTGCTCGAGCATCGTCATGTGGGACGCGTCGGGGACGACCTCGACCCGGGCACCCGGTACGAGCGCGGCGTGCCGCCGGACCGTCGCGGGCGCGGCCTCGTCGAACTCGCCGCAGACGAACAGCACCGGCAGGTCGAGTTCACGCAGGACCGCTGTCGCGTCGAAGTCGCGCAGGGTGCCGGTGACGGTGAACTCGGACGGGCCCCACATGTGGCCGTAGACGTCCGTGTTCATGTCCGCGAACATCTGCTCGACCATCGGCGGCCACGGGTCGAGCCGGCAGAGGTGCCGCCGGTAGAAGACGAGCATCGCCTCCTCGTAGTCCGCCGAGCCCGTCGTCCCCTCCGCCTCCGCATGCATGATCACCTCGCGGACGTCGGCGGGCAGCTGCTCGGCCCACGCGAGCTGGTCGGCGCGCCAGTCGCGCGCGGCGATGCAGGGGCTGGAGAAGACGACGCTGCGGACGCCGGCGGGCCCGGTCGCGAGGTAGGACGCGGCGAGCATCGCGCCCCAGGAGTGGCCGAGCAGGTGCACCTCGTCCAGCCCGAGCGCGGCTCGCACCTGGCCTAGCTCCTCGACGAACCGCTCCACCGTCCACAGCGCCGCGTCGTCCGGCTGGTCCGACCGCAGGCTGCCGAGCTGGTCGTAGACGACCACCGGTCGGTCGGCGCCCAGGTACCGCGGCCCGTCGGCGAAGGCGCCCGAGTCCGAGCCCGGTCCGCCGTGCAGGGCCAGCAGCGGCGGGCCGTCGCCGTCACCCTCCGCCCGGTACCAGACCTGCCCGCCCGTGACCGGGATACGTCCCTCCTGCATGGCCATGACGGCAATGATGCACCTACGGTGCGGTCATGAAGGTGCCTTTCACGACCGCCGACTTCCTGGACCGCGCCGCGCTCTGCTACCCGGAGCGGGTGGGCGTCGTCGACGAGCCCGGCCCGTTCCAGGACGGCGGCCTGGGCCGGCTGACGTACCGGGAGCTCGCCCGCCGCGCTGCCGGCATGGCGGCCGGGCTGGACGAGCTGGGGGTCGGACGCGGCGAGCGGGTCGCGGTCGTCAGCCACAACAGCGCCCGGCTCCTCGAGTCGTTCTTCGGCGTGACGTCGTACGGGCGGGTGCTCGTGCCCATCAACTTCCGGCTGGCTCCCGCGGAGGTCGCGTACATCGTTGAGCACTCGGGCGCGACGACGCTGCTCGTCGACCCGGAGGTGGACGAGCAGCTGCGCGCGGTTCCCGCGAAGAACCGGTTCGTGCTGGGCGCCGAGTCCGATGCCGCGCTGCAGCGTCCGGGCCTTGAGCCGGTGCCGTGGGAGCAGCCGGACGAGGACGCGACCGCGACGATCAACTACACGTCCGGGACGACCGCGCGGCCGAAGGGCGTGCAGATCACGCAGCGGAACATCTGGGTCAACGCCCTCACCTTCGCGCTGCACGCCGGGGTGAGCGACCGCGACGTGTACCTGCACACGCTGCCGATGTTCCACGCCAACGGCTGGGGGATGCCGTTCGCGATGACGGGGCTCGGCGTCCCGCAGGTGGTGATACGCAAGATCGACGGTGTGGACATCTTGCGTCGCGTCGACCAGCACGGCGTGACGGTCATGTGCGCGGCACCTGCCGTCGTCGCCGCGGTTCTGGAGGCAGCGCAGACCTGGGACGGGGACGTGCCGGGCCGTGAGCGGACCCGCGTCGTGTGCGCGGGGGCGCCGCCGCCGAGCCGAACGATCCAGCGGATCGAGGAGGAGCTCGGCTGGGAGTTCCTGCAGATCTACGGGCTCACCGAGACCTCGCCGCTGCTGACGGTCAACCGCGGGCGCGCGGAGGAGGACGCGCTGTCGGCGGAGGACCGCGCGAAGCGGCTGGCCCGCGCCGGCATGCCCGCTCTCGGCGTCCGGATCGGCATCAGCGAGCAGGGGGAGGTGCTGGCCCGCAGCAACGTGGTGCTGGAGGGGTACTGGCAGCAGCCGGAGGCGACGGAGGTAGCGCTGGAGGGTGGCTGGTTCCACACCGGCGACGGCGGCTCGCTGGACGACGAGGGCTACCTGACGATCAGCGACCGCAAGAAGGACGTGATCATCACCGGCGGCGAGAACGTGTCGTCGATCGAGGTGGAGGACTGCCTGTTCTCGCACCCGGCGGTCGCGGAGGTCGCGGTCATCGGGGTGCCGGACGAGAAGTGGGGCGAGACCATCAAGGCGCTGGTCGTGCTCGCGCCCGAGATGACGGCGACGGAGGCCGAGCTCATCGCGCACTGCAAGGCCACCCTGGCCGGGTACAAGGCGCCGACGTCGGTGGAGCTGCGCGAGGAGATCCCGCGGACGGCGACGGGCAAGGTGCAGAAGTTCAAGCTGCGCGAGCAGTACTGGGCCGGCCGCGACCGGCAGGTCAACTGAAGCGGCTGCGCTCGAACGCGGAGGAGTTCGAGGGCTGCCTGCGCGCCGCAGCCGGCCGCATGGGCACGGTGGTGCTCGCGTACTCCGGCGACACCGTGACCTTGGAGGGGCGGCTGTCCGCGTGGTGGCCGTGTCCGACCTGCGCGCCCGGTGCGCGTTGCTGCCGCGGGGCACGTGGCAGGACTGCCTGTTGGACGCGCTGAGCGGGCTCGCGGCCTCCCGGGAGGCGGCGGTGGACCTGGCCGACCTCGCGGTCGCGGGGCCGCTGCTGCGGACCCGGGTCTGCATCGAGGGCAGCCCGCTGCTCGACGAGGTGGTGCGGCGGCCGATCGCCGACGGGCTGGTGGAGGTGCTGTACGCGCAGGTCCGCGGCGCGGCGGCCATCGTCCCGCCGCACGTGGCCGCGCGCTGGGACGTACCCGTCGAGCTCCTGCTGGACCGCGGCCGGGCGCAGGTGCTGGACGTGCGGCCGGACCGGGAGGACCTGGACCTGGACGCCGTCACGGTGGTGGCGCTGTCCGGGTCGGCCCCCTGGAGGTCTGCATGGCTGCACCGGCTGGACGAGCTCCTCGACGTCCCGGCCGCGGGCGCGCTGGTCGCGCTGCCGACGCAGCACCTGCTGCTGGTCGCGCCGCTGGAGACCCGTACGCAGGCGGTGGACGTTGCCCAGCTGCTGCTGCTCAACGCCGACCGGATCTGGACCGCCGGACCTGCGGCGTTGTCGCCCGACCTGTGGTGGTGGCGCGGCGGCCGGCTGGTCCACCTGCCGGGGACGACGACCTCGCTGTCGCCGCCGCTCGAGTTCGTCCAGGTGCTCGACGCGCTGCCGGCGTGACTGCGCCGCAACGGGGGAGGGCGTACGGCATGACGCAGCCTGATGACACCAGCTACCAGGAGGGCTACCAGCCCTCGCAGGACGACGGCTCCTCCGGCGTGCGCGGCGGCGACGCCGCGGCCCGGATGGATGGCGGCAACGAGAACGTCGGCCGTGGCGCCGACGGCGACACGTCGGCTCGTGAGGAGCTGCGGGTCGGCCTCGGCGAGCGGTCGCAAGCGGCCGGCGGGGAGACCGGCGAGCCCGGGCTGGACGGTTAGCCCCGCAGCTTCACCTGCAGCCGGTCGCCGGCGATCCGCACGTCGAGGGCGGGCTGCGGGTGGGTCGACGGGCCGTCGACGACGGAGCCGTCGTCGAGCCGGAACCGGCTGCCGTGCCAGGGGCACGTGACGCAGCCGTCGGCGAGGGTGCCCTCGTGCAGCGGCCCGCTCTGGTGGCTGCACAGGTCGACCAGCGCGTCGACGCGCCCGCCAGTCCTTACCAGCAGCACCGGCGTGCCCTCTGCCTGACGCAGCACCGGCTTGCCCTCCGGCAGGTCGGCGGAGCCGGCGTCGGTCCAGTCGGCCGGGCCGGTGTCCTCGATGTCGCTGTTGCTGTTCGCGCCCAGCGCCCGGCGGTACGACAGGTGGCCGCCGATCGTCCCGCTGGCCCCGATCGCGGCGAGCCCGAGCAGGCCGAGCGCCGTGCCGCGGGAGCGCTCGCCGCGGCGGCGGGCGAGTAGCGACGCGACCCAGGCGGCGAGGCCGATCGCGTTGAGGGACGCGTGGACGAGGCCGCTGCGCTGCTCCGACGGGTTCGCCGCTGACCAGTCGGTCGCGCCGGCAGCGGCCGCCGGCACGGCGGAGAGCAGGCCGGTCAGCGCCAGCAGGTCGGCGCCGTCCTCGGCATCGTCGCCGCCCAGCAGGTCGAGGATGCTCGCGCTCGCGAAGGACCCGATCGGCACCTGGACGAGGACGGCGTGCAGCGGATTGCCGAGCCAGGTGCCGTGCAGCAGGTCGCGCAGCGCCTGCGGGCGGATCGCGGCCTGGGCGGCCGTGCGGAGCGGGGCGACGAGGGGGTCGAGGAAGGTGAGCTCCTCGAGCCGGTCGAGCTTGTCGAAGGGGAACATGCCCGGCTCCTGCCCCGGGGCTGGGCAGCGCACACGGACTGATCAGCACGCCGGGTCCCCGCGGCGTGTCCCGCCGCGGATGATCAGTCCGTGTGCGGATCGGGGGTGTGACGCGTGAGACCGCTGCCCGGATCTCAGTGCGCGGCGATCCAGGCGTCCATGTCGCTCCACCAGCCGTACAGCCAGTCGACCTGCTCCTCCTCGTTGCGCGGCACCTCCGCCGCCGGCACGAACGACCAGCGCAGGTCGAGCACCTTGTCCTGCGGCAGCTCGCGCCAGATGTCGCCGAGCGTCATCAGGTGGTCCAGCCCGGTGTGCGCGACGAAGACGACGTCCGCGTGCGGGGCCGCGGCAAGCGCCGCCTGCACGCCGCCGGGCCGGGGCGGGAGCAGGTACGTCATGGCCTCGGCCTTGTCGGCCTCGTCGTGCATCTGCTTGCCGCGCAGCTTCGCGATCGCGCGCAGCCGCCGGCCCGGAGTGAAGTTGCCGCCCTCCGGGAAGATCAGCAGCGCGTCCTCGGTGTCGAGGTCGGAGGCGAGGTCGGCGATCGCGCGCTCGGCGGCCGGACCGGGCCGGATGAAGCGGGACGGCAGCCGGTTGAGGTAGATGTCGACGAGCGGGTCGGCCTGCAGGTCGGCCTTGAGCACGATCCGCGGCTCGCGCAGGTGGTCGGCGTTCATCAGCGTGTGCACGAGCAGCACCGAGTCGCCGGGCCCGGCGTGCCGGGACAGCACCAGCATCGCGTTCGTCGACCCCGGGACCCCGTCGTCGAGCGGCGACCAGGACTCCTCGTCGTTGACCAGCGTCAGCCGCATCAGCCGGATCGCGGTCCCGGCGATGACGTGCAGGCCGACGCGCAGCAGCCGGTAGTGGACGCGCTGGAAGCCCTCGCTGCGGACCTTCCAGCCGAAGCCGCTGACCACCCAGAGCACGAACGCGGCGAGGACGCCGAGCCACTCGACGAGCACCCACACCAGCGCGAGGCCGAGCAGCCTCAGTCCGCGCCACCTGCCCGGCAGCCGCGGCGACACCACGACGGCCACGAGCACGAGGACGGGCAGCAGGACGACGACCGCGAGCAGCAGGACGAGCAGCAGCGGGTCGAGCAGTCGGCGGACCGGCCGGGGCGGCAGCTTCACGCCATGCCGTCGAGGTACGCCAGGCTCGCTTCGTACGCCCGGTCGACCCGCGTGCCGACGGCGCGCATGTCGCGGTACTTCAGCGCGGCCCGCGAGTCGTACCGCGGCGGCTCCTCCCCGACCGGCAGCACGTGCACCTCGACCTCAGCCGGCACGGCGGCCATGTCCGCGGCGTACCGGTGCCGGCGCGCGATCTCGAACGCGACCATCCCGACCTCCCACGGCCGACGCGGCGGCTTGAGCGGCTGCTCGACCCGGCCCACCTGCAGGACGTACACGGTCTTCGCGCCGAGCGCGACGGCCCGCCCGACCGGGATGCTGTGCACCAGGCCGCCGTCGAGGAAGTGCTCGTCGCCGATGCGCACCGGCGCAAGCAGCCCGGGCACGGCGCAGGAGGCGAGCACCGCGTCGGCCAGCGGTCCCTCGGTGAACCAGTGCTCGGCCGCCCGCTCGATGCTGGCGGCCACGCACTGGAACGGCACCGGCAGGTCCTCGATCCGCGCGACCGGCAGCGCGGAGCGGAGCAGCTGGCGCATCGGCCCGAACGGGTGCAGGTGGGTCCGCGTCTTCGCGAGCGTCCCGGCGCGGCGGAGCACGGAGCCGCCGAACACGTCCCCGGCGGTCATGTCCCGCCACAGTCCCTCGAGCCGCACCGCGGTCGCCGGTCTCGGGTCCGCGGCGACGAACGCGCCGTTGAGCGCGCCGATCGACGTGCCGAGCACGACGTCCGGACGGATCCCCTTCTCCAGCAGGGCCTTGAGCATCCCGACCTCGCAGGCGCCCAGGATCCCGCCGCCGCCGAGGACGAAGGCGGTCTCGTACGCCACTACCGCGGCGCCATCCGGATCGCCCCGTCCAGGCGGATGACCTCGCCGTTGAGCATCGGGTTCTCGACGATGTGCCGGGCCAGCGCGGCGTACTCGACCGGGGTGCCAAGCCGCGACGGCATCGGCACCTGCGCGCCGAGCGACTGACGGGCCGGCTCCGGCAGGCCCTGCAGCATCGGGGTGTCGAACAGCCCCGGCGCGATCGTCATGACGCGGATGAGCTTGTCGGCCAGGTCGCGGGCCAGCGGCAGCGTCATGCCGACGACGCCGCCCTTGGAGGCCGCGTACGCCGCCTGGCCGATCTGCCCGTCGAACGCGGCGACGGAGGCGGTGTTGACGATGACGCCGCGCTCGCCGTCGACGGCGTCGGTCTGGGCCATGGCTGCGGCCGCGAGCCGGATGACGTTGAACGTGCCGACGAGGTTGACGGTCACGACCTTCGCGAACTGCTCGAGCGGCAGCGGGCCGTTCTTGCCGACGACCCGGCCGGGGGTGCCCACGCCGGCGCAGTTCACGGCGACCCGGAGCGGACCCATCGACGACGCCTGCTCGACGGCGGCGAGCACGGAGCCCTCGTCCGTCACGTCGGTCGGCACGAACACGCCGCCGAGCTCCTTCGCGGCCGCCTCGCCGTTCGAGCTGGGCAGGTCGAGCAGCACGACGGCTGCGCCGGCCGCGGTCAGCTCCGTCGCGGTGGCGAGGCCGAGGCCGCTGGCCCCTCCGGTGACGATCGCGACGGCGCCGGTCAGCTGCACGGGGGGTTCCTCCAGGTCAGGGTCGGGTCGCTGGCACGGTACCCAGCCGCCGCGCAGCCCGAGTCCGCCGGCTCAGCTCGTCCAGCAGCGCCGCCGCCTCCGCCGCATCGCGGTGGTGCGCCTTCGCCCCGGGCAGCCGCCGGCCGGCCGTGTCGACGTGCAGCGTGGTGAGCCCGAGCCGCTGCTGCCACGGCCCGGCCGTCAGCCGCAGGCTCTGCACCTTCGCGAGCGGCACCACGTCGGTCGTGGTCGTGAGCACGCCGCTGGTCGTGACCAGGTGCCGGTCGTCCAGGCCGGCGCGCAGCCGTCGCCGGGACAGCGGTGCCCGCCAGCGCGCCCGCTCGGGCACCGGTGCCGCAGCGACGGGCAGCCCGCCGCCGAGCACGCGCCCGACCAGTGCCTCCGCGAGCTGCCGCGGCGCGACCGGCAGCAGTGCGGACGTCGCCGACTGCTCCTCGCCACGTCCCGCGTAGCCGGCCACGTCCACCTCCACCCGCACCCAGCCCCACGGCCGCCACAGCAGCGGCTCGAGCAGCCGCACCGCCTGCACCCGTCCGGGCGGGATCGTCTGCGTCCGGGTGTCCAGCAGTCCGTGCCGGAGCCGCAGCCCGTCCGGCGTCTCCGCGACGCTGAACCCGTACTCCGCCAGCACCCGCCGACCGGCGACGGCGAAGACGCCGGCGTACGCGGGCAGCAGGGCCGCCCCGAACGGTACGGCGGCCGCCGGCGCCACCAGCGCGACGGCGACAAGGCAGGGCAGCAGGAGCAGCGCGATCACGAGCGGCGGGCCGAGCAGCGCGCTGGCGACCAGCGCGCCGGTCGGCACCTGCACGAGCACGGCATCGTCCGCCCGAGCAACGACCTCCTCCTCGCGGCCGGAGGCGAGCATCGCGCGGCGGAGCCGCTGTGCGTCCTCATCGGCGAGGTACGCCAGGGGCGCCTCGCTGCTGCCCCCGCCGACCACCTCGAGCCGCAGCTCGGCCAGCCCCGCGATCCGCGCGATGATCGGCCGCACCACGTCCACCGACTGCAGCCGGGCCAGCGGCACCCGCCGGCTGCGCCGCTTCAGCAGGCCGCTCTCCACCTGCAGCTCGGTTGCCGTCAGGCGGTAGCGCGTGGTCCGCCACACCACGTACCCGACCCCCACAGCGAGGGCGGTGACGGCGAGCGAGCCCAGGCCGACGAACGCCGGCCGCAGCCCGTCGCCCTGCCGCAGCCCCTGCTGCCCGACCAGGGCGGCGAGGAGCAGCAGCACGCGGCCGCCGCGCAGCAGCGGCGTGAGCGGATGCAGCCGGTGCCAGTCGTCGGGAGCTGGGCTCATACGCCGGCCGCGCGCGCCTCGCCGAGCGCGGCCAGCCGGTCGCGCAGCCGCGTCGCCTCGGCAGCGGGGAGTCCGGGGATCGACGCATCGCTCGCGGCAGCGGCCGTGTGCAGCGTGACCCGCGCGATGCCCAGCCTCCGGTCCAGCGGCCCGGCGGTGACGTCGACGTACTGCAGACGCCCGTACGGCACGACGGACAGCCGCCGTACGAGGACGCCCCGCCGCACCAGCAGGTCGTCGTCTCGCTCCGCGTAGCCCCAGGCGCACCAGCGCCGCTCGGCCGACACCAGGGCGATCCCGGTCAGCGCCACGGTCACCAGCAGGGCCGCGAGCGCCTCAACCGCACCCGCGAGCAGCGCGCCCCCGGACAGCAGCAGACCGGGGAGCGCGAGCAGCAGCAGGCACTGCGCGCGCCGGACGACGAGCAGCCCTCGGTCGGGTCTGCGCCACTCCTGCTCCGCCACGCGCCCATCCTGTCCTGCCGCGACAATGGGGGCATGGCGACGCGGCGGACGAACACGCTCCTGATCGTGCTGTTCGCCGCGCTGTGCCTCGCCGCGATGCTCGTCACCGGCGTCTTCAACTACCTGCTCGCCGGCGACCCGCGGGTGCTCGTCGTGACGATGAAGCAGAACGCGGGGCAGCAGGCACGGGTGGACCTCAAGCGTGACTGCGGCTCGCTGCCGGGCGTGACCGTGGTCGCGGACCAGGGCGATCCCGACCCGCGCAAGCAGGGCCGGTTCCCGGTCCGGTTCAAGATCGGCGGCGCGACGCCCCAGCAGGAGGCGGCCCTGGAGGAGTGCGTGAACCGGCACACCGACACGGTGCGCGGTCAGCTGACGGAGGGCGACCGTTGAGCCACGCGCTCGGCGCCCGCGTACACGTTCATCGTCGGCCCGCGCAGAAACCCGACCAGGGTCATGCCTGCCTCGGTCGCGAGGTCGACGGCCAGTGACGAGGGCGCGCTGACCGCGGCCAGCACGGGGACCCCGGCCATCCACGCCTTCTGCGTCAGCTCGAACGACGCCCGGCCGCTGACCAGCAGGACGCTCCCGCGCAGCGGCAGCCGGCCCTCGCGCAGGGCCCAGCCGACGACCTTGTCGACCGCGTTGTGGCGGCCGACGTCCTCGCGCAGGCAGAGCAGCTCGCCGTCGCTGCTGAACAGCCCGGCCGCGTGCAGGCCGCCGGTCTTGTCGAAGACGCGCTGGGCCTCGCGCAGCCGGTCCGGCAGCGACGAGAGCAGCTCCGGCGTCACCCGCACCGGGTCGTCTGCGACGGAGAAGCGGGTCGCCGTCCGCACCGCGTCGAGCGACGCCTTGCCGCACAGGCCGCACGAGCTGGTCGTGTAGAACGACCGCTCCAGCGACGGGTCCGGCGGCGGGACGTGCCCCGCCAGGTCGACGTCGAGGACGTTGTACGTGTTGACGTCGCCGGCCACCGCGCCGGCGCAGTACCGGATGCCGACCACGTCGTGCTGGGCCGCGACGACGCCCTCGCTGACGAGGAAGCCGGCCGCGAGGTCCATGTCGTCGCCGGGTGTGCGCATCGTGACGACGAGGGCGGTGCCGCCCACGCGGATCTCCAGCGGCTCCTCGACCACGAGGGTGTCCGGCCGCTCGACCGGCACCTCCCCGCCGAGGCGGAGCACCTTGCGCCGTGCCGTCAGCCTGCCCACCAGGCCAGGGTTGCACGACCCCCTGTGGCGTGCGTGACCTGCGGGGTGTTGGGTAGTCCCGCGGCGAGCAGAAGGAGCGGACGTGGACCTGGGCAAGACCTTCCTGTCCTGGCCCGTCGTGCGCCAGCTGACCGGCGACGACCCGCTGGGCCGCGGCAAGGCCGCGCAGTCCGCGCGCACGGCCGCGCTGCAGCCCCGCACGAAGACGGCGGACCGCGTCGTCGACAGCATCTGCCCGTACTGCGCCGTCGGCTGCGGCCAGAAGGTCTACGTCAAGGACGAGAAGGTCGTCCAGATCGAGGGCGACCCCAACAGCCCGGTGAGCCGCGGGCGGCTGTGCCCCAAGGGCTCTGCCAGCGAGCAGCTGGTGAACAGCCCGGGTCGGGTCACCAAGGTCCGCTACCGGCGCCCGTACGGCACCGACTGGGAGGACCTCGACCTCGACGTCGCGATCGACATGATCGCGGACCGGGTCGTCGAGACGCGCAACCGCACCTGGCAGGACCTGGACGACCAGGGCCACAAGGTCCGGCGCACGCTCGGCTTCGCCAGCCTCGGAGGGGCCACCCTCGACAACGAGGAGAACTACCTCATCAAGAAGCTCTTCACGGCGCTGGGCGCCGTGCAGATCGAGAACCAGGCGCGCATCTGACACAGCGCCACCGTTCCCAGTCTGGGGGCCTCGTTCGGCCGTGGCGGCGCCACGACCTTCCTGCAGGACCTGCAGCACTCTGACTGCATCGTCATCCAGGGGTCGAACATGGCCGAGTGCCACCCGGTCGGGTTCCAGTGGGTGATGGAGGCGAAGGCGCGCGGCGCCAAGGTCATCCACATCGACCCGCGGTTCACCCGCACGTCGGCGGTGTCGGACACGCACGTCCCGCTGCGGGCCGGCAGCGACATCGCCTTCCTCGGCGGCGTCGTCCGCTACATCCTCGAGAATGAGCTGTACTTCGAGGAGTACGTGAAGGCGTACACCAACGCGTCCTTCCTCGTGGGCGAGGAGTTCGTCGACAGCGAGGACCTCGGCGGCCTGTTCTCGGGCTACGACGAGGCGAAGGCGACCTACGACCCGACCTCCTGGGGCTACGCCGGTGCGAGCGAGGGCAGCGTCGGCAAGGGCGGCGCCGGGGGAGCCGACAAGGGACATGCCGAGGGCCACTCGCTCGGCTCGGGCGGTCCGTCGGTCGACCCGCACACGATCCAGCGCGACGAGACGCTGCAACACCCGCGCTCGGTCTTCCAGGTGCTCAAGCGGCACTACGCCCGCTACACGCCGGAGATGGTCGAGGAGGTCTGCGGCGTCCCGAAGGAGCTGTTCCTCGAGGTGTGCGAGGCGGTGACGGCCAACAGCGGCCGCGAGCGGACGACCTGCTGGGTCTACTCCGTCGGCTGGACGCACCACTCCGTCGGTGTCCAGTACATCCGGGGCAGCGCGATCATCCAGCTGCTGCTCGGGAACATGGGCCGGCCGGGCGGCGGCATCCTCGCCCTGCGCGGGCACGCGAGCATCCAGGGCTCGACCGACATCCCGACCCTGTTCAACATCCTGCCGGGCTACCTGCCGATGCCCAAGGCGGGAGCGGACGAGTCGTTCGAGTCCTACCTCGACACCATCCGCAACCACGAGCAGAAGGGCTTCTGGGCCAACGCGGAGTCGTACAGCGTCAGCCTGCAGAAGGCCTGGTGGGGCGAGAAGGCCACGGTGGACAACGGCTGGGCGTTTGACTACCTGCCGCGCATCTCTGGCGACCACGGCACCTACCGGACCGTGCTCGACATGAACGACGGCAAGGTGGACGGCTACTTCCTGCTCGGCCAGAACCCCGCCGTCGGCTCCGCGCACGCGCGGCTGCAGCGGCTCGGTATGGCGCAGCTCACGTGGCTGGTCGTCCGCGACCTCAACATGATCGAGTCGGCGACGTACTGGAAGGACGGGCCGGAGATCGAGACCGGCGAGCTGAAGACGGAGGAGATCGGCACCGAGGTCTTCTTCCTGCCGGCCGCCGCGCACACCGAGAAGTCGGGCACGTTCACGCAGACGCAGCGGATGCTGCAGTGGCACCACAAGGCCGTCGACCCGCCGGGCGACTGCCGCAGCGAGCTGGAGTTCTTCCACCTGCTCGGGCAGAAGCTGCGCGAGCGGCTGCGCGACAGCGAGCTCGAGCGTGACCGGCCGCTGCTCGACCTCACCTGGGACTACCCGGTGGACGAGAAGGGGGAGCCGTCCGCCGATGCCGTCCTGCGCGAGATCAACGGGTTCGGGCCCGACGGCCAGCTGTTGAACAGCTACCTGCAGATGAAGCCGGACGGCTCCACCTCCGGCGGCTGCTGGATCTACACCGGCGTCTACGCGGACGGCGTCAATCAGTCGGCCCGCCGCAAGCCGGGGAGCGAGCAGAGCTGGGTCGCGCCCGACTGGGGCTGGGCGTGGCCGCTCAACCGGCGTCAGCTCTACAACCGCGCGTCGGCGGATCCGGACGGCAAGCCGTGGAGCGAGCGGAAGGCGCTGGTCTGGTGGGACGAGGACCAGGCCAAGTGGGTCGGCCACGACGTGCCCGACTTCGAGGGCACCAAGCCGCCGTCGTACCGACCGCCCGAGGGCGCGACCGGACCGGCCGCGCTGGCCGGCGACGACCCGTTCGTGATGCAGGCGGACGGCAAGGGCTGGCTGTACGCGCCGTCCGGGCTGCTCGACGGGCCGATGCCGGTGCACTACGAGCCGTCCGAGTCGCCGGTGCGCAACGCGATGTACCACCAGCAGGGGAACCCGACCCGGGAGACCTTCGCGCGCAAGGACAACCTGCAGAACCCGTCAGCGGGCGAGCCGGGGGCGGACGTCTTCCCGTACGTGTGCACGACCTACCGGCTGACCGAGCACCACACCGCCGGCGGGCTGAGCCGCTGGCTGCCGTACCTGTCCGAGCTGCAGCCGGAGTTCTTCTGCGAGGTGTCGCCCGAGCACGCCCGCGAGCGCGGTCTCGAGCATCTCGGCTGGGCGACGATCGTCACGGCGCGCACGGCGATCGAGGCGCGCGTGCTGGTCACTGACCGCGTGGTGCCGTTGAAGGTCGGCGGCAAGACGATCCACCAGGTGGGGCTGCCCTACCACTGGGGAGTCGGCGGCGACGCCGTCGTGAGCGGCGATGCGGCCAACGACCTGTTCGGCCTGTCCCTCGACCCGAACGTGCACATCCAGGAGTCGAAGGTGGCCAGCTGCGACATCGTCCCCGGCCGACGGCCCCGCGGGCCGGAGCTGCTGCGCTTCGTCGAGGACTACCGCAGCCGGGCGGGCATCACCGTCGAGACCGGCAACCAGAGGTTCACGTCATGAGCAACAGCCTGTTCGGCCCGGTCGACCCGGCGCCCGACGCCGGCTGGGCCGACGCCCCGCCGCGCAAGGGCTTCTTCACGGACACCTCCGTGTGCATCGGCTGCAAGGCATGCGAGGTCGCGTGCAAGGAGTGGAACGCGATCCCGGACGACGGGATGAACTTCCTCGGGTCGTCGTACGACAACACCGGGGCGCTCGGCGCCAGCACCTGGCGGCACGTCGCGTTCATCGAGCAGCCGAAGCGGCTCGGCTCGCAGCAGACCGGGCTGATCGGTGAGCCGGTAGGACCGGGGGCGACCGATGCGCTGAACCGGGCAGCGGACGAGGCCTTGTCCGGCGACCGCTCGCTGCTGGGCACCGACAACACGGTCGTCGACCTCGGCATGCCGGGGGTGACGCTGCCCGGTGCCAACGGCGACGGGCGCGCCGACTTCCGGTGGCTGATGGAGTCCGACGTCTGCAAGCACTGCACGCACGCCGCCTGTCTCGACGTGTGCCCCACAGGATCGCTGTTCCGGACCGAGTTCGGCACCGTCGTCGTGCAGGACGACATCTGCAACGGCTGCGGCTACTGCGTCCCGGCCTGCCCCTTCGGCGTCATCGACCGGCGCATCGGCGAGAAGGGGGTGGTGAAGAACGCGGGCATTGCCCAGAAGTGCACGCTCTGCTACGACCGGATCGGCGAGGGGCTGACGCCGGCCTGCGCCAAGGCCTGCCCGACGCAGTCGATCCAGTACGGCGACGTCGACGAGCTGCGCGAGCGGGCCCAGCAGCGGGTGGACGCACTGCACGCTGCGGGAGTGCACGACGCCCGGCTCTACGGGCACGACGAGCACGACGGCGTCGGCGGCACCGGGGCGTTCTTCCTGCTGCTCGACGAGCCGGAGGTCTACGGACTGCCGCCGGACCCGGTGGTGACCACGAAGGACCTGCCGGCGATGTGGAAGAAGGCCGGCCTCGCCGCCCTGACGATGCTCGCGGGTGCGGTGGCCGTGTTCGGGAGCGGTTCGTGAGCAGGTCGAGCGACGTCGGGCACCTCGCCGCAACCGGCCAGGCGGGCGGGCGCCGACGCAAGGGCAAGCGGCGCGACGAGCACCAGATGGTGCCGGACGCGACCTTCACGTCGTACTACGGCCGGCCGGTGGTGAAGGCCTCGCCCTGGGAGAAGGACATCCCGGCGTACCTGTTCCTCGGCGGGCTCGCGGCCGGCTCCTCGCTGCTGTCCGCGGGGGCCGACCTGACCGACCGGCCGGCACTGCGGCGCACCGGCCGGCTCGGGGCCCTGGTCGGCATCTCGGCGAGCATGGCCGCGCTCGTGCACGACCTCGGCCGGCCGGAGCGCTTCGTCAACATGCTCCGCGTCGCCAAGCCGACGTCGCCCATGAGCGTCGGCACCTGGATTCTCACCGCGTACGGGCCGATGGCGGGGCTGGCCGGAGCCGCCGAGCTGCGGGCGCTGGCGCCCAAGCCGCTGCGGCCGCTGCTGGCA
>JAODNS010000324.1 GCA_025465145.1 Frankiales bacterium | reverse complement strand
CTGGGCACCGGGACCGGCGGCCCCGGCTACCAGTTCGGCGACGAGTTCCACCCCGAGCTCGCGTTCAACAAGCCGTACCTGCTGGCCATGGCCAACGCCGGCCCCGGCACCAACGGCTCACAGTTCTTCATCACGGTCGCGAACACCACGCACCTGACCGGCAAGCACACCATCTTCGGCGAGGTGGCCGACCAGGCCAGCCGCGACGTCGTCGACCGCAGCGCCGCCACGCCGACCGGCGCCATGGACCGGCCGCGCGACGAGGTCGTTCTCGAGAAGATCGAGGTCGAGGAAGTTCCCAGCTGACGACGCCCGAGTCGCCTCCGGTCTGTTTCCGGCACCCCGACCGGGAGACCTACGTCCGCTGCACCCGCTGCGAGCGGCCCATCTGCCCGGACTGCATGCGGTCGGCGTCGGTCGGCTTCCAGTGCCCGGAGTGCGTCGCCGAGGGCGCGAAGACGATCCGCCAGCCGCGCACCGTCCTCGGTGGCCGTGTCAGCGCCGACGTCGGTCGGATCACCATGGCCCTCATCGGCCTGAACGTGCTGGTGTTCCTGCTCGGCCTGGCCGTACCGGACCTGTCGCAGCGGTTCAGCAACCTGCCGCTCGCGCTGACCCAGCAGGGCGAGCTGGTGGGCGTGGCCGACGGCCAGTACTACCGGCTCGTCACCGCCGCCTTCCTGCATGCCGGGCTGTTCCACATCCTGTTCAACATGTTCGCGCTGGCCCAGATCGGGCCGGTGCTCGAGCAGGCGCTGGGCCGGTGGCGCTTCCTCGCGCTGTACCTGCTGTCCGCCCTCGGAGGCTCCGTCGTCGGCTACCTGCTCGCGCCGGTCAACCAGCCGAGCGTCGGCGCGTCCGGGGCGATCTTCGGCCTGTTCGGCGCCTACTACGTCGTCGTACGCCGGCTCGGCGGCGAGACGCAGTCGATCCTCGTGCTGCTCGGCATCAACCTGGTCATCACCTTCACCGTGCCGAACATCGACTGGCGCGCCCATCTCGGCGGTCTGGTGACGGGGGCGCTGCTGGCGGCGGCCTTCGCCTACGCGCCGCGCGGGCCCCGGCAGTCGACGCTGCATGCCGCCGCGTTGGGCGTGCTGGCCGCCGGGTTCGTCGTCGCCGTCGTCGCGAGGACGGCCGCCCTCACGGGCTGAGGGTGATCCGTGCAGATCGTCGACGCGGCGCGCTGGCGACGCGATCGAGCCCGATCAACCCTGCTGGTCCGCCGCATATGTCGAACTGCCCACGAACAGTGAGCACCGGAGGCGCCGGCGACGAGCGGGTGCTGGACGCCGACGGCATGTGACTGGCGGCCAACGGGCAGAGGACGACCCGCTGCGACGCCGGGCCATCGTCGGCAGCCGGTGGTCGGCAGCCGGTGGTCGGCATCCGGTGGTCGGCATCCGGTGGTCGGCATCCGGTGGTCGGCACCCGATCGCGAGCATCCCGATCGCCCACGGAGCGTGGGCAGTTCGACATGCGCGGGCGCGACAGGTGCACGAGAGCGCCGTGTGTCCACAGAACACCGAAGTCACGCTCGTGACCCCTCCGACTCCGGCCAGGGTTCACGGCGTGGAGGCCCCCTATCTCGTTCGGCTCGTTCGCCGTAGAGGCGGGTGGAGTCAGCGAGGACTCGCTCGTCGGCTCGGCGTCGCGGCCTCGACCGTCGGCGCGTGGGAGGCAGGGACCCGCCGGCCCTCGCTCGCTGCGCTCGACGAGATGCTGTCGTTGGTCGCGCTCGACCTCGCGGTCTGCGACCGGCCGAGCGAGGCACGGCCCGAGCTGAGAGCTCACCTGCAGCTCTGACATCCCGGCTGCGCCTCGCCCTGGGCGAGCCGGCTTCGCCGAACGCACGTGCGACCGGTCCAGCGTGGCAGGAGCTGCTGGTCCTGGCCCGACACGGCACGGTCGTCGTCCATCCACCCGTGGCCACGGCGGTCTGGATCCCGGCACGGCCGGCCCGCCAGGTCAGCGTCACCGTCCATCACCCGCGGGGTGAGTTGCCGGTCGGCGCGGCGGTGGACGTCGTCGCGTCCACCGCTGACACCCCGGCCTCGCTCGTGCCGGTGACCTTGCAGGGCCCGCGGCGGGTCTGGGTGCTCCCGCCCGAGGAAGTGCTGGTCGCCGATGCGGCTGCGCTCCGCCAGGCCGCCCTGCTGCTTCATGAAGAGGCCGCGCACGACGAGGCCGCCCGCCGTGCCCCGGCTCATCGGGATCCGAACGAGTGGGACGAGGCCGGCCGCTTCCTGCAGACCAAGGCCGCGCGAGGGCTCGCGGAGCCGGTGCCCGAGCTGGGTCGGGCGTGGCGTCTGGGTCGGGGCGGTCAGCCTGGCGCAGGTGGTCCGCCCGCCCCGGTGACCGCCGCGTCGCGAACGGCCAGCAGGTCGGTCAGCACGTCCTCGGGCAGCCGGCCCAGCCGTTTGCGGGTCAGCAGCACCACGGTCCGGCCGAGGTCGAGCTCGAGCAGCTCGGTCCGGCGGTCGCGCAGCACCCGCATCCGCTCCACCTCCGGCCACAGCGCGGCCGCCTCGCGCCAGCCGTTCCGGACGACCAGCCCGTCGGCGTCGGCCGACAGCAGCTCGCCGCCGCGCAGGTCGCGCAGGGCGAGCACCAGCGCGCCGAGCACGGCAGGTCCGGTCAGCAGCCGGCCGGCCTGGTCGGACAGCACGGTCACGGCGGCGAGCGCGGCCGCGAGAGCGAGCAGCCCGTACCCGACCTGACGTCGCGCCGGAACGACCAGGGTGTCCACCGTCACAAGCCTGCCACGCAGGGCGCGTCGTACATTTGTGAACCACGACTAACTCGGAGGACCCCATGCGCGACGCCGTCATCGTCGAAGCAGTACGCACCCCGGTCGGCAAGCGCAACGGCGGGCTGTCGGGCATGCACTCCGCGGACGCGTCCGCTCTGGTGCTGCAGGCGATCGTCGAGCGGACCGGCATCGACCCCGTCCTCGTCGACGACGTCGTGTGGGGCTGCGTCATGCAGATCGGCGAGCAGACCTTCGACATCGCGCGCACCGCCGTGCTCTCCGCCGGCTGGCCCGAGTCGGTGCCCGGCACGACCGTCGACCGCCAGTGCGGCTCCTCGCAGCAGGCCGTGCACTTCGCCGCCGCGGGCGTCATCTCCGGCCAGTACGACCTCGCCGTCGCCGGCGGCGTCGAGATGATGTCCCGTACGCCGATGGGCTCGTCGTTCACGGCCAGCCCGCTCGGCCCGATGTACACCGCCCGCTACGGCGAGACGTTCCCGAACCAGGGCATCGGCGCCGAGGACATCGCCGACCGCTGGGGGTTCTCCCGCACGCAGCTCGACGAGTTCGCGCTGGCCTCCCACGAGAAGGCCGCGGCCGCGATCGACGAGGGCCGCTTCAAGAACCAGATCGTCCCGGTGATCAACCCTGAGGGCACCGTCATCGACACCGACGAGGGCGTCCGCCGTGGCGGCTCGCTCGAGAAGCTCGCCTCGCTGAAGACGGCCTTCAAGGAGGACGGCAAGATCACCGCCGCCAACTCCTCGCAGATCTCCGACGGCTCGGCTGCGCTGCTCATCACCACCAGCGAGTTCGCCGCCGCGCACGGCCTCACGCCGCTCGCCCGGGTGCACACGGCGGTGCTGGCCGGCGTCGAGCCGATGCCGATGCTGCACGGGCCGATCCCGGCGACGCAGAAGGCGCTGAAGAAGTCCGGCCTGTCGATCTCCGACATCGGCGCGTTCGAGGTCAACGAGGCGTTCGCCTCCGTGCCGCTCGCGTGGCTGAAGGACCTGGGCGCCGACGAGAAGGCGCTCAACCCGAACGGCGGCGCGATCGCGCTCGGTCACCCGCTCGGCGGCTCCGGCGCCCGGCTCATGACGACTCTGGTGCACCACAAGCGCGACAACGGGATCCGGTACGGCCTGCAGACGATGTGCGAGGGCGGCGGCCAGGCCAACGCCACCATCCTCGAGCTGCTCTAGGAACGCCAGAAGGCGCCGCTCCCGAACCGGGGCGGCGCCTTCTGCTTGTCCACACTGGGGACAACTGCTGGGGAGAACTACAACGGTGTGATCCGCGTCAGCGCCACTGCGTGGACAGCGCGAAGCCGGCGACGATGAAGCCGAACCCGACGACGAGGTTCCAGTTGTTGAGGGCGCCGACGACCGGCATGTCGCCCTGGGTGATGTAGAAGACGACCAGCCACAGGATGCCGATCCCGAACAGCGCGAGCATGAGCGGCGCGAGCCAGATCGGGCTCGGCTTCTTCTTCTTCACCGACCCCGGCGCGGGCGGCGGGGTGTAGACGGCCTTCTTGCGCTTCTTCGACTCGGGCACCCGGCTAGCGTAGAGGACCGATGACCTTGCAGGAGGCGGACGTGGACGGCAGGCGGAGCCGCCTCTGGCGCGCGCTCGTCCCGCTGACGGCGGCGCTGGCCGGGCTGCTGTTCGCGACCAGCGCCGCAACCGCCCAGGGCACCGACCTGCGGTCCGGTCGCCGCAGCCAGGTGACCGAGCTGATCTCGGGGCAGGCCGACGACCTGGCCCGGCAGGAGCGGCAGGCAGCCGCTCTGCGCCGTCAGGTCGCCGCGTTGCAGCAGAGCGCGGCGGCCGGCAACAGCCGGGTGGCCGCTGAGCGGTCCCGCGGCGAGGCGCTGGCCGGTGCCGCCGGGCTCGAGGCCGTCACCGGCCCGGGGCTGACGGTGAGCCTGAACGACGCCCCGCGCGTGGACGGCGTCGACCCGGCTTCCGAGGACCCGGACGACCTCGTGGTCCACCAGCAGGACGTGCAGGCGGTCGTCAACGCGCTGTGGGCCGGCGGTGCCGAGGCGATGACGCTCATGGGCCAGCGGGTCATCTCCACGAGCGCGGTCCGGTGCGTCGGCAACACGGTCGTGCTGCACGGCCGGGTCTACAGCCCGCCGTTCGTCGTGAAGGCCATCGGCGACCCGGACGCGCTGCGCGATGCCCTGGACGCCGAGCCGGGCGTCGCCTTCTTCAAGACGTTCGTGGAGCAGTACGGCCTCGGGTACTCGGTGCGCCGGTCCCGCTCGATGGTCCTGCCCGCCTACGACGGCCCGCTCGAGCTGCCGCACGTCGCCGGAGCCTCGTCGTGAGCGGCGCCGGCGACGCGGTCCGCGCGTTCCTGCGCGGGCTCGGCCAGACGCTCATCACGCTCGGCCTCGTGGTGCTGCTGTTCTGCGGGTACGAGGTCTACTTCACCAACGTCTACACGAGCAAGGAGCAGTCACGCCTCGGCGACGACCTGCGCGAGCAGTGGGCGGAGCCGGCGGCGGACAAGCCCGGTCCGGTGCTCGTCGGCACCGCGCTCGGTACCGGGCTCGCCGAGCTCTGGATCCCCCGCGTGGACATGGTCGGCGACCAGGCCAAGGTCGTCGTCGAGGGGGTCGGCCACGAGGACCTCAAGCGCGGGCCGGGCCACTACCCGGGCAGCGCGCTGCCGGGGCAGGTCGGCAACGTCGTCGTCAGCGGTCACCGCACGACCTACGGCGCGCCGTTCAACCGGCTCGACGAGCTGCGCGTCGGCGATGCGGTCGTCGTCGAGACGCGGGACACCTGGTTCACGTACCGCGTCGTCCGCCAGCAGATCGTGGCCCCGACCGCCGTCGAGGTCACGTACCCGGTACCGGGGGACAAGACGGCGAAGCCGGTCAAGAAGCTGCTGACGCTGACGACCTGCAATCCGAAGTACTCCGCGAAGACCCGGCTCATCATCACGGCCGAGCTGCAGACGGCGCTGGCGAAGTCGGCCGGCGAGCCGCCTGCGCTGACCGGGAGCGCCTGACGTGTACGGCTTCCTCTGGCGGCTGTTCCCGGGCGGGGTCGTCGGCAAGCTGCTGTGCAGCCTGCTGCTGGCCGCGCTCGTGGTCGTCCTGCTCTTCCTGTACGTGTTCCCGCAGGTCGAGCAGCTGCTGCCGTTCCAGGACGTCACCGTCGACTCGGGCACCGGGGCGCCCGCGGGGGGATGACCCGCGCGGACGAGGGCGCGCGCGTGAGACGATCCGCCGCCCCCGTCCTGTCCTGAGAGGCGATCCCCCGTGCCCGGCCCCGCCAAGACCACCGCTGTCGTCGACAAGCCCAAGCCCGCGAAGCGGGCGCCGCGCAAGGCCGCAGCTGCACCGGCGCTCTCATACGCGGACCGGCCGTGGACCAAGAGCTACCCGGCCGGGATCCCGACGGACTTCCTGTTCCCGAAGCTGCCGCTCACGCGTCTGCTCGACGACGCGGCCGCCTCGTTCCCGACGCACGTGGCGCTCGCGTTCCTCGGCACGAAGATCACGTACAAGCACCTCAAGGACGAGGTCGACCGGTTCGCGTCGGTGCTGGCCGGCCTCGGCGTCGGCAAGGGCGACCGCGTCGCGATCGTGCTGCCGAACTGCCCGCAGAACGTCATCACGTTCTTCGCGGCGCTCCGCCTCGGCGCCGTCGTCGTGGAGCACAATCCGCTCTACACCGAGACCGAGCTGCGCCACCAGCTGGCCGACTGCGGCGCCAAGGTGGTCGTGTGCCTGGACCGCGTGTACGAAACGCTGGCGAAGGTCAAGGGCGACACGGCCGTCGAGCACGTCATCGTCACGTCGATCGCGGACTACCTGCCGGCGGCCAAGCGGCTGCAGCTCAGACTGCCGATCGCCAAGGCGAAGAAGGCGCGCGCGCAGGTCGAGGCGGAGCTGCCGAAGGGCGCACCCGTGAAGCAGTTCTCCGTGCTGCTCAAGGGCTCCCCGCTGCCGGCGCGTCAGGTGGCGGTCGACCCGGACAAGGACCTGGCGCTGCTGCAGTACACCGGCGGCACGACGGGGCTGAGCAAGGGCGCGATGCTCACGCACACCAACCTGGTGAGCAACGCGTACATGAACCGGCTGTGGGACGCGGGTGCGAAGGCCGGCAAGGAGGTCACGCTCGGCGTGCTCCCGCTGTTCCACGCGTACGGGCTGACCGTCGCGATGACCTCGACGATCCTGCTCGGCGGGACGCTGGTGCTGCTGCCGCGCTTCGACCTCGACCAGGTGTTCGCGGCCATCGACGAGTGGAAGCCGACGACGTTCCCGGGTGTCCCGCCGATCTACAAGGCGATCAGCGACAGCCCGAAGGCCAAGCAGCACGACCTGCGGTCGATCCGCATCTGCGTGTCCGGCGCGATGAAGCTGCCGGTCGAGGTGCAGGAGCAGTTCGAGCGGCTGACGGGCGGGCGGCTGGTCGAGGGGTACGGCCTGACCGAGACCTCGCCGTCGACGCACTGCAACCCGGTGGCCGGCGACCGCAAGGCCGGCTCCATCGGGCTGCCGCTGCCCGGGACGCTGTGCAAGGTGGTCGACCGGGACGACAGCACCCGCGAGGTGCCGCCGGGCGAGCCGGGCGAGCTGTGCATCCGCGGGCCCCAGGTGTTCTCCGGCTACTGGAACCGCGACGAGGACGGGATCTTCACCGCCGACGGGTACCTGCTGACCGGTGACGTCGCGGTCATGGACGAGGACGGGTACTTCTCCATCGTCGACCGCAAGAAGGAGCTCATCATCGCGGGCGGGTTCAACATCTACCCGTCCGAGATCGAGGAGGTGCTGTTCGGCCTGGAGGGCGTCGCCGACGCGGTCGTCATCGGCGTGCCGGACAAGTACCGCGGCGAGACGGTGAAGGCGTTCGTGGTGAAGGCGCCCGGCGCGACGCTCAGCGAGGACGACGTCACGTCGCACTGCGCCGCGTCGCTCACGGCGTACAAGGTGCCGAAGCTGGTCGAATTCCGCGACGAGCTGCCGCGGACCGTCGTCGGCAAGGTGCTGCGCCGGGTGCTCGTCGAGGAGGAGCGCGAGAAGGCGGACAAGGCCACGGCGCCGAAGCCGGCCAGCGTGCCCGGCGGCAAGCCGCGGCCGGCGCCCGCTCCGGCGGCGCGCAGGGCCGAGCCGGCTCCG
>JAODNS010000320.1 GCA_025465145.1 Frankiales bacterium | reverse complement strand
ACCTCGACACCGTCGCCGCCGAGCTCGCCCAGGCGGACCGGGAGTCCGCGCGGCCTGCCGGCACCGCCGACGCGCTGCTGACCTCGCTGCTGCCGGACGTCGACCGCGACGCGCACCCGCGCGACCTGTCCGAGGGGCAGCGGCTCGCCCTGGTGCTCGCCGTGCAGCTCGCCGCCGCGCCCGACGTGCTGCTGCTGGACGAGCCGACCCGCGGCCTGGACTACGCGGCCAAGGCGCGCCTCACGGCGGTCCTGCGCCGGCTCGCCGCCGCGGGCACCGCCGTCGCCGTCTCTACCCACGACGTCGAGTTCGTCGCCGGCACCTGCGACCGCGTCGTCGTCATGGCCGAGGGCGAGGTCGTCGCCGACGGGCCTACCGCCGACGTGGTCCTGGCCTCTCCGACGTTCGCGCCCCAGGTCGCGAAGGTGCTCTCACCCCGCCCGTGGCTCACCGTCTCCGACGTGGCCGCCGCCCTGCGGACCCCGGCATGAGCGACAGCCGGGTCCTGCGGCTCCGGCCGCGGACCGCCCTCGCCTTGAGCCTCGCCTCCGTCGGCGGGCTGCTCGCCTTCTTCTGGCCCCTGCTGGTCGACCCCGGCGCGGTGCTGGAGAGCACCAGCGCGCCCCTCGTGTTCGCGCTGCTGCTGCCGGTGCTGCTCGCCGTGGTGCTGGCGGAGATGGCCGACGGCGGCATGGACGCCAAGGCGCTCGCGCTGCTCGGGGTCCTCAGCGCGCTGGGCGCCGCCCTGCGTCCGCTCGGCGCGGGCACAGCCGGTGTCGAGACCGTCTTCTTCCTGATCGTGCTTGCCGGGCGGGTCTTCGGGCCGGGCTTCGGCTTCGTGCTCGGCGCGACCACGCTGTTCTCCTCCGCGCTGCTGACCGGCGGCGTCGGGCCGTGGCTGCCCTTCCAGATGCTCGGCGCCGCATGGGTCGGGCTCGGCGCCGGGCTGCTCCCACGCGCCCGCGGCCGGGGTGAGCTCGCGCTGCTCGCGGCGTACTCCGCCGTCGCGTCCCTCGTCTTCGGTGCCCTGCTCAACCTGTCCTTCTGGCCGTTCGCGATCGGCGACCGCACGCAGCTGTCCTTCGACGCCGCGCGCAGCACCTGGGAGAACCTGCACGCCTTCCTGCTGTTCACCGCGGCCACGTCGCTCGGCTGGGACGTCGGCCGCGCCATCACCACTGTGGCGCTGGTCCTCCTCGCCGGGCCGGCGGTCTTGGCCGCCCTGCGCCGGGCGTCCCGCAAGGCGTCCTTCGACGCGCCCGTGGACTTCGTGCCGGTCGGCACTAGTCCCTCCTGATCCACTCGTGTGATGCACAACCCGCCACCCGAGATGTCACGCTGTGCTCGGGCTGCGGCTCGCCCTCGGCGACGTCGGCGCCGGCTGGTCCGGGCTGCGCCAGATCGCCGAGCTCGGGCCGGACATCGCCAAGGTCGACCGGTCGCTGGTGACCGACGTCGACGGCGACCCGCTCAAGGGCGCGCTGCTCGAGCTGCTCGTCGCGTTCACCGGCCGGCTCGGCGGGCTGCTGCTCGTCGAGGGCGTCGAGCGGTACGAGGAGGTCGACCTCTCCGCGCGGCTCGGCGTGCCGCTGGCGCAGGGCTACGTGCTCGGTCGCCCGACGCTGCGGCCGTACGAGCCCGACGAGGACCTGCTGACCCGGGTGAAGTTCCGCGCCGGCACGCAGCGGCCGCCCGCCGGGTCGTAGCGCACCTCGACGTGACGACGCCGGTGGTGCGGGTCGGCGAGCCAGTCCGCTACCCGCGCACCGGAGCCGCCCGCCGCCACACGGTGCTGGTCGACGAGCAGGAGCAGCCGACTCACCTGTACCGCGCCGGCGACGGCTCCGGCCGTCTCGCCCGCATCACGACCGTCCAGGTTGGCGACCTCAGCACCGCGGCGCTGCGCATGGCCATGATGCGCGACGGCGACACCCGCCTCGCGCCGCTGGCCTGCGTCGACCGCGCCGGCCGCTTCCTCCGGCTGGTCGCGGTCGAGGACCTCGTACGCGCCGTGCTCAACGACGCCGAGGCGGCCGACCGATCGTGACCGACCCCGGCGGCATGATCATCGCCGCTTGGGCGAATGCGGGCACCAGCCGCTCCACGGTCGCGCGTGCGGCGATGATCAACGGCTGGGGCGGCGGCGACGGCGGTCAGGCCTGCGCCGCCAGCCAGTCGGTGAGGCCGGACATGTACGTCTCCTGGTCGTCGTACATCGCCAGGTGGCTGCCGTGCGGGCAGTGCAGGTACTGCCCCTTCGGGAACGCGCCGGCGACCTCGCGCATGTGCTCGGGGTCCATGGTGTCGTGCTGGCCGCCGATCACCAGCGTCGGCACCTCGATCCGGTGCAGGTCGGCGGTGCGGTCCCAGTCGAGCAGCTTGCCGGAGGCGCCCAGCTCGCTCGGGCCCTGCATCGGCACGTAGATCTTCTTGTTGATCGCGGCGAAACCGCGCACGACCGGCTCCGGCCACTGCTCGGCGGGCATCCGCAGGACGTGCCGCTCGTAGTGCGGCATCAGCAGCTCGTCATACGCCGGGTCGTCGGTGTCGCCCGCTGCTTCGCGCCGCTGGACCTCCGCCAGCGCCGCCGGGTCCATCTCCGGCATCAGCGCGCTCTGCGCGTAGGCGTTGTACGCGGGGATGCTCATCATCATGTTGCTGATCACCAGCCCCTTGAGGTGCTGCTGGTGCGCGAGCGCGTACTCGACGGCGAGCACGCCGCCCCACGACTGCCCGTACAGGAAGAAGTCGTCCGGCCCGAGGCCGAGGGCCTGTCGGACCTGCTCCACCTCGTCGACGAACCGCGGGATCTCCCACAGCGACGGCTCATCCGGCCGGTCGCTGCGGCCGGAGCCGAGCTGGTCGTAGTAGTAGTACTCGACGCCCGCGGCCGGCAGGAAGCTGTCGAACTCGTCCAGGTACTCGTGCGTCTCGCACGGTCCGCCGTGCTGCAGCAGCAGCTTGACCTCGGGGTTGCTGCCGGTCCGCTTGGTCCAGACCCGGAACTCACCCGCCGGTGTCGTCACCGGGATCATCTGGGACCCGCCGCCGAGGACGTCCTCGCGGCCGGTGTTGTCGAAGTACGTCACGGTGCTCCTTCGTCGAGGTCACGGAACGGCTGCGTGTCGCTGAACAGCCCCGACAGCTCCGGACCGCGGATCATGCGCGCGTCGCTGCCGTCAGCCCGCGAGGACGGGGTACGGGACGACGACGTCGTGCTCCCGCTGCGCGTTGAGCGCATCCGCGGTCGTCATCCGCACGCCGGACCGCCACCCGCACAGGCAGGTGGCGACGTAGCCGGTGGCAGTGCGCGACACGGAACCGAGACCGTGCGCTGGGGCGTCCATGGCGCGAGTGTTGCACTTCGCCGGGCCCGCCGGGGCTGGTTCGGTGGGAGTGCAGCGCGCACACCGTGTCGACGGCCGTCCCCCTGCGGCCGAAAGAGGTCGGCCGGTGGAGCTCACGTCTGGCGGCTGCGGATCGTGCCGCGCGACTGGCCGTACCGTCTGCGCGGGCTGCTCGCTCGGCGGCACCGGGATGTCCGGCGTCGGGACGTCGACGGTGGTGCGCGAGCTGGTGCGGCGCGGGGTGCGGGCCTACGACGCCGACGACGCCGGGCTGACCGAGCCGCGACCGGACGGCAGCTGGGGCTGGCGCGTCGACGACGTGCGCGCGCTCCTCGACACCGCGGGCGACGGCCTGCTGGTGCTGGCCGGCTGCTCCCCGGAGCAGGCGCAGTCGCGTTCGACCGGGTGGTGCTGCTGACCGCGCCGCGGCAGGTGCAGGTGGAGCGGCTGGGCACGCGTACCGGCAACGACTTCGGCAAGCAGCCCGCCGAGCTGGCGAAGGTGCTGGCCGACACCGACCAGATCGATTCCCTGCTGCGGCGCGGGCCGGGGCTGGTCGTCGACACCTCCCGACCGCTGGCGGACGTGGTCGCGGACGTCCTCGCGTTCCTCCGCTAGGGCTGCCGCTCCTGGTAGGTCCCGCCGTCGTCGGTGACCTCGCCCTCGGTGTCCGCCGGGTGCTGCGGGTGCTCGTACAGCTCCACGCGCAGCGCGGCGGTCCGCTCCCGGAGCTGCTCGACGTCCGCGGCGCCCGAGCCCTCCGCGGCCTTGAGCGCCTCCTCGGCCCGCTGCAGCTCCGCCTTCAGGTCCTCGTAGTCCCTCATGCCTGCTCCCTGCCCGTCCCGGTGCTGCGGCAAGCGGGCGTCAGCCCTGCAGCTCGGCGATCGCGGCGCGGTACTTCTCGACGTTGCGCAGCTTGACGTCCTCGTAGCCGCGGACCATCTCGGATGCGCCGGCGAGGGTCGTGGCCCGCGCGTACGAGTCGGTCGTCAGCGAGCTGCTGAGCTGCTCGACGAGGGCGAGGTGCTCGGCGAGCAGCGCGCGCTCGACCTTGCGCACGTGCGCGCGGCCGAACGGGTCGAGCGGCGTGCCCCGCAGCACCTTCGCTTTCGCGGTCAGCCGCAGCGCCGGCCGCGACCACGCGCCGAGCTTGAGCTTGCTGCTCATGCCCATCGAGCGCAGCGCCGGCGGGTGCAGGTTGTAGGTCACCTTCGTGGCGCCGGGCACCTGCTCCTGGACCTTCTCGAGCAGCTCGGGGCGGGTCAGCAGCCGGGCGACCTCGTACTCGTCCTTGTACGCCCACAGGTGGAACGTGCCGCGGGTCACGGCCTGCGAGTACGACGTGTCCTGCGTCAGCGTCTGCTCGGCCGCCCAGGCGCGCTCGACGACGGCGACGTAGTCGCGTGCGGCCCTCGGACCGGAGTGCGCGACCAGCAGCTGGGCGCGCACCTCGACGAGCCGGCGGGTCTCGCCGGCCAGCGGCGACGGGCCGAGGTCGAACGGCTGCGCGGCCTTGGTCGCAGCCGGCCGGACGGCGGCGGCGAACGCCTCGGGCGCGGCCACGGCGGCACGGCCCCAGCGGAACGCTGCGATGTTGGCGGCAACGGCGACGCCGTTCAGCTCGATGGCCTCCTCGACAGCCGTGGCCGGGAAGGGCAGCACGCCGAGCTGGTAGGCCGCGCCGACGAGCAGCAGGTTCGCGGGGGCGGTCGAGCCGAACAGCGCCTCGGAGGCGCCGAGCGCGTCGATCTCCACGACCTTCACGACCGACTGCGCGATCTTCCGCACCTGCGCGGGCACGTCCGTGCGTGGGGCCATCGGGTCCGCGACCTGCGTTCCCGTCGGCGTCTCCGACGTGGAGACGACGGCGATCGTGAACTCGGGCGAGCAGACCGCGAGGTTCTTCGGGTCCGCCATGACCAGCGCGTCGAAGGCGAGCACGACGTCGGCGGTGCCGTGGCCGACGCGATTGGCCGGGCCGCGGCTGCCGACCCGCAGGTGCGACGTGACGGGCCCGGCCTTCTGCGACAGGCCGACCTGGTCCAGACCGGACAGCCCTGTGGTGTCCAGATCGCTGCGCAGGCCGGCGGTGGCCAGCAGCTGGTTGACCGTGACGATGCCGGTGCCGCCGATGCCGGCCAGGAAGACGTCGGCGTCCGCGGGCAGCACCGGGTCCGGCACCACCGGCGCGTCGGCCGCGGCTGCGGCCGCGCGCTTCTTCGGCTTGCCCGTGCCGACCTCGACGGTGAGGAAGGACGGGCAGTCGCCCAGCAGGCAGGAGTAGTCGGTGTTGCAGGACGTCTGGTCGATCCGCGTCTTGCGGCCGAACTCGGTGTCCACCGGCTGCACCGACAGGCAGTTGCTCTTGACGCCGCAGTCGCCGCAGCCCTCGCAGGTCTCCTCGTCGATGACGACGCGCGTGGTGCGCACCTCCTGCTTGCCGCGCTTGCGCAGCCGACGCGCCTCGTTCGCGCACTGTTGGTCGTAGATGAGGACCGTGACGCCCGGGACCTCGCGCAGCTCCTTCTGGACCGCGTCCATGTCGTCGCGGTGCCGGACGGTGACGCCGGGCGCGAACGCCGAGCGCTTGTGCTTCTTGGGCTCGTCGGACACGACCACGATCTGCGCGACGCCCTCGGCCTGCAGCTTGTGCGTCAGCCGGTCGACGGGCAGCCCGCCCTCCGCGTTCTGCGCGCCGGTCATCGCGACGACCGAGTTGTAGAGCAGCTTGTAGGTGATGTTGACGCCCGCGGCGACGCAGAACTGCACGGCCAGTTGGGCGGAGTGGGCGAAGGTGCCGTCGCCGACGTTCTGGAAGATGTGGTCGACGTCGGTGAACGGCGCCTGGCCGATCCACTGGCTGCCCTCGCCGCCCATCTGGGTCAGGGCGAGGACGGCCTGGTCCGGCCGGTCGGACAGCGTGACCATGGTGTGGCAGCCGATCCCGCCGCCGGACAGCGAGCCCTCGGGTACGGGGGTAGAGCGGTTGTGCGGGCAACCGGAGCAGAAGTACGGCGTCCGCTTCACCGGCGACAGGCTGAGCTGAGTGCGCGGGCCGGGCCGGCGCGGCGCGAGCTGGACCCGGCCGCCGAGGACCGAGCGCAGGACGCCGTCGAGCCGGTCGGCGGAGATCTGGCCGTCGGCGGGCACGAGCAGCCGGCCGTCGCCGCCGCGCTTGCCGTGGACGGCCGGCGCGTCTGTCGTGCCGTACAGCACGTCCTTGATCTGCGACTCGAGGAAGGAGGTCTTCTCCTCGACGACGAGCAGCTGCTCGATGCCGGTGGCGAAGCGGCGGACGAGGCCGGCGCCGAGCGGGTACGGCATGCCGACGCGCAGGACGCGGATGCCGATGGCGGCCGGGTCACTGATGCCGAGGTCGCGGAGCGCCTGCAGCGTCGCGTCGTAGGCCGTCCCGGTGGAGGCGATGCCGAGCCACGCGTCCGGGACGTCGAACGTGATCTCGTCCAGCGGGTTGGCCGCGCCGAACGCCTCGACCGCGGCCCAGCGCGGGCCGACGAGGGCCGCCTCGGCGACGACGCTGTCGCGCGGGTCCTTCATCAGCAGCTGGCTGTACGTCCACGGGCGACCGTCCCACTCCAGCTCGGGCACCGTGATGGACAAGGCCTGGAAGTCGCGGTCCACGGTCCAGAGCCCGTCGGCGACGTCGGCGAGGACCTTGACGCCGACCCAGCAGCCGGACAGCCGCGACAGCGCGACGCCGTACATGCCGAAGGTGATGAGCTCCTCGCCGTTGCGCGGCGTCAGCACCGGCATCCCGAAGGAGGCGAGCGTCCGCTCGCTGGTGCAGGGAACGGTGCTGGACTTCGCGCCCGGGTCGTCGCCGGCCATGACGAGCACGCCGCCGTCCGGGTGCGCGCCGTAGGTGTTGCCGTGCCGCAGGACGTCGCCGGAGCGGTCGACGCCGGGCCCCTTGCCGTACCAGACGCCGATGACGCCGTCGGGCTTCTTGTTGCCGGGGATCTGCTGGCTGCCCCAGACCGCGGTGGCGCCGAGCTCCTCGTTGAGGCCAGGCACCAGGTGCACGCCGTGGTCGCGCGCGAGCTGCGGCAGCCCGTGCAGGAGCTTGTCGAGCCCGCCGAGCGGCGAGCCGGGGTACCCGCTGACGAGGCTGGCCGTGCGGCCGGCGTCGCGGACGTTCTGCTCGACGAGCAGGCGGGCGATGGCCTGGACGCCCGTCAGCAGGACAGGTCGCGCGCCTGGGACGTAGCGGTCGGCGGGCGTGTACGGCTGGCGGCTGCCGGTCGGGCGGTCGTCGAGGGCGGTCATCCGGTCAGCGTCCGTGTCGGCTGCCGTTGCGGTCAACACAGCAACCGCACGCTGCGCAGATCGCTCAACTTAGGCGCGGTCACGGGTGTCCCGGTTGCTCATCGCGCGCAGCAGCGGCTGGACCCGGAACGGCACGCGCGTCTTCAGCACGACCTGCGTGGTCGTCGACACCACGCCCGGCGTGGACAGCAGTGAGTGCACCACCTGCTGCAGGTCGTCGGTGGAGCGGCAGGCCACCCGCACGAGCAGGTCACCGTTGGAGCCGGCCACCTCCTCGACCAGCAGGACCGCGGAGTTGTCGGCCAGCGCCTCGCATGCCTCCTCGATCTCGGCGTGCCGGAGGCTGATCGCCACCACCGCACTGACGCTGAAGCCGAGCGCCCGGATGTCGACGCCGCGGTCGTTGCGGCCGAGCACGCCGTCGCGGTGCAGCCGGTCGAGCCGGGCCTGCGCGGTGTTGCGGACGACGCCGGCCCGCTCGGCCAGCTCGCTCACCGTCAGCCGCGGGTCCTCGACCAGCGCGCCGAGGATCGCAAGGTCGACATCGTCGGGCACAGCAGGAGGCTACGGCTCCTGCCTTAGCCGCAGCACGCTTTCAGCTACGCCCCCGGCGGCACCGCCGGCGAGCGCGTCGCCACGGGCGACGCCCAGCCGGCGCAGGTGGCCCTCAGCCGCAACGGCCGTCGCCTGGCCTGGGCCGAGCTCGCCCGGCACGTGATCCTCGAGGAGGAGTGGGAGCACCACCGGTACGCCCTGCGCGACCTCGCGCTCGCCGCGTGCGACCTCTAGGTGTAGCGACCAAGGACGTTGTTCACGCGGCGAGGCGGCTGATGGGTGGTTTGCCGCCGAGTGAGTCGTGGCCCCGCCAGCGCCGCACCCACTTGTAGACGCTGGTGCGACTGACGTGGAACTGCTTGGCGACCTCACCCGGCTTGTGACCGGCCAGGACCATCTCGACGAGCTTGCGACGGCCGTACGGAGTCAGGCGAGCATTACCTGCGACACGGGACCTCCGGTGCGAGTAGTGACCTAGACAGCGCCACTCCTGCCGGAGGTCCCGCCCTACTTCAAGCCGCCACGCCGACTGTCAACAACGTCAATGGTCGCTACATCTAGGGCGCGCTGCGTCGGCCCAGCAGCCGGACGACGCCGGCGGCAGGGGCGCCGCCGCGAGCGAGGCCAGGCAGTACCCGTGCGCGCGGGGACGGAGTCGGCGGCGAGCACCTGCGCCACGGCCGTGCTGCTCCAGCGCACCCCCGCCGTGCGTGCTGCCCTCGGCGTTCAGCGCAGCGGCGATCGTGTGCAGCGACGCGCCGCGCCGGTGCAGCGCGTGCGCCCGCTCCTTACGCACGTACGTCAGCTCGTAGATGTCCTCGATGCCGCGGGACGCCTTGAAGACCAGCGCTTCGAAGCCCGGCGAGATGCTGCTGTCCAGCTCGAGGCTCAGCGTCGCCGCCCGGGCCACCAGCTCGTCCGGGTCGGAGATGTCCGCCGACGTGATCTTGTTGACGACGTCCTCGGCCGCGTACATGCGTTCGGCCCCCACGTTGAAGATCTGGATGACGCCCTTCTCGTCAGTGGCGATCGTCGAGAACACCTAGGCGCTCGTGAAGATGGCGTCCTGGAGCGCGCGGGTCTTCACCGCCTCGATGTCGGCGACCGCTGTCGTTCGGGTCACCGGAGTGCTCGCGGCAACGGCAGGTGAGGTGTCATGCAGGCTGTATCGGCACCAGAGCGACGGTTGCCGCGCGTCTGCAGTCGGAACAGCCGGAAGACGCCAGCTGGCTGACCCGTCGCGACGAGCCTGCTAGGCCCGGTGCACCCGCACGACCAGGCCGGCCGCTGCCGAACGCACCGGCTGCTGGTCCTTCGACGTCAGACCCTGTGGCGCGATCGGCGACCACACACACGCATGTGCGTTGTTGCTGTCGCTCGACCGGCCGTGCGCGCGGTCACCCGCGCGTAGGCGCAGCCGGCAGCGCTTGGACCTTGCACGTTTTGTAGCCACCCAATACTTTCCTTCGCATGAGGGCACCCATCCGGACCAGCCTGGCGCTGGCGCTGCTCGTGGGCAGCGCGGCCGCGACGTCCGCGGCGGGGGCTTCAGCGTCACGGCCTGCTGCGACCGCTCTTGCAGGAGAGACGGCGACCGCGGCGATGACGGATCTCGAGCTGAAGCTCGAGGACGCGATCCACGTGGGGCACGTCGTGCCGATCGTGTTCGACTCCGCTGAGCAGCTGCCGGGCCACGTGGTGAGCACGCCGTACTGGGGCGACACCGAGCTATGGACGGGCGTGTACCTCGCAGGGCAGGCAATGCGCTACCGCGTCGCGCAGGAGCACCTCCGCAAAGGCCCGAACGCGCACGCCTCGGAGCGCGCGCAGGAGCAGCACGACACCGCCTTCTGGACAGGTCAGCGGGACGCTGCGCAGGCACGTGTCCGGACCGTGCTGGAGGCCTTCCACCGCGACATCAACATCGCTGAGGACTGGGACGAGGAGCTGAGAGTCCCGGCGGTGAACACGCAGGATCCGACGGGGCCGCACACGGCGGACTTCGGCGGCGGGATCGTGCACGGCCAGCGCGGGATGATCACGCGCGGCTGCACCCCAGTCGGCCTGGGCCCGCTGGGCATCAACCCGCCAAGCACGGATCCCGCCAACCCGATCAACGACCACGCCAACCACGTCTACGAGATCACGTGGACCCACGGGGACGGGAACCGCTACCACTGCGAGACCTCCCCGAGCAGGGACACCTACGCCGGCGTGACGTTCGGCCTCCTCACGACGTACGACCTCGTCGACGATGCGGCGCTGCGCGCTGTGATCCGGCAGGACCTGCTGGCCATGGCGGACTTCCTGGTCAAGTACGGCTGGACCTTCCCTCGGCCCAACGGCTACGTGGCAACCGGGAACGACGAGAACGGTTTCGTGAGCCCGCTCATGCCGCATGTCCCGAGCGCACGGCTCAACATCGTCAACGCCGCGCGCCACGTCGCCGAGGCACCCGTCGACAAGGCGAAGTGGGACCTGCTCTGGGCGGAGGAGCTCGCCTCGCAAGGACCGCTCCTCGGGATCGAGAAGGAGATCAACTCGGCGCAGCCCAACGAGGGCTACTTCAAGTTCAACCTGGACCACCTGACGGGCTTCAACCTCCTCCGCACCACCTCCGGGGCGGAGCGGGACCTGCTCGCGCGCGGCTTCGCCGTGATGGACAAGACCACCCGCGACGAGGGCAACGCGCACTTCGAGGCGCTGACCTTCGGCCTCACAGGCGAGCCGGGGCGACGGGACGCAGCCGTTGGCCACCTGTTCGAGTGGCTCCAGTACCGGGCTGCGACCGCCGGGGGCGCGCCTGTGCGCAACAGCGACCGGTGCGGCCGCGATCTGAGCTGCGTCCAGAAGGACCGCGCCGACATCACCCTGAACCCCGCGCCACCGGTGACCTGGTACCCCGGCGACCCCAGCCGCCTCGGCGACCGCCGCGCGGAGCATCCGCTCCCGGTGGCGCAGCGACCGCCGGGAGATTTCCTCTGGCAGGAGCCGCCGACGAAGCTCGACGGCCAGCAGCCGGCCAACGCCCGCGAGCCCGGCATCGACTTCCTGACGCCGTACTGGACCGTCCGCTACTTCACCGAAGTGGCGCCGCCGCAGCTGCTGCCGTTCCCGGAATGGGTCGGACCCGCGCACAGCTGAGGGCCTGGCGAGCGTTACCGCGCTGGCCGCTGCAGTCCTGCCAGCCAGGCGGTGACCTCGGCGAACGGCAGGGACGTGCGCACCGTCAGCACCTGCTCCGGGCCCACCCGCACGGCCAGGACCAGCCCTCCGGCGGTCGCCTGCACCTGTCCCTCCCCCAGCGCGCCGAGCGCCATGGGGGCACCGCGCACCTCCTGCGCGCCGCGCACCTGGTCGACCACCAGCACGTCCGCGGCCGAGGCGTACACCGCCCGCGTGTAGCGCCGCGTCGCTGTGGCTGTTCCAGGGTCCACCTCGACCACCTTCGCCGCCGCGGCGAGCACCAGGCCGCGCGGCGGCGCGAGGGCGACGAGGTCGTCCGGCGGGAGCGGCACGCGCTC
>JAODNS010000315.1 GCA_025465145.1 Frankiales bacterium | reverse complement strand
TGGAGGACGTGGTGCTGCGCGACCGCTGGCCGGCCGGCGACCGCTCACCGGCGGCGCCGCCGTCGCGGCTGCGCGCGCCGGACCAGGCAGCGGTGGTGGGCGCCCGCGACGAGGCCGACACGGTACTCACCACGCCGGGCTCGCTTGGCGTGCTTGACCGAGCGGTCGACCGGGCGGTGGCGCTCGGACATGCCGGACTGCGTACAGGCAGCCTGGTGCTGGCGGTCGGCCGGCACCCGGTGGTGGAGCTTGGCGTGAGCGCCTTCCACGGGTCCGTCACCGACGACGTGCTCGCCGCCGCACGCGCCGGCACCGCACTGGGCGCGGTGGCCGCATGCGCTGCCGGGCTGGCCATGACCGTCGTCGACGCCGGCAGCAGCACCGGGAACCTGCGTGACGAGGACCCGATGTCGCGCGACCAGGTGGAGAAGCTGATCGCGCGAGGCGTCGACGTCGGTGGGCAGGCAGCCGGCGAAGGTCTGGTGGCGCTCGGCGAGGTGGGCATCGGCAACACGACGGTTGCCGCTGCTCTCGCCGCCGGAGCGCTCGGGGTCTCCGCCGCAGATGTGGTCGGGCTGGGTGCGGGTGCCGACAGCGACATGGTCCTGCGCAAGACGGAGGTGGTCGCTGCGGCGCTCGCGCGGTGGGAGCGCAGCGGCGCGGACGGCACCCCCGTCGGCCGGCTCGCGGCGCTGGGCGGTCCCGAGCTCGCGCTGCTCACCGGCGTCGTGCTCGGGGCGGCGCGGCAGGGGGCGCTGGTGGTGCTCGACGGACTGGCGACCGGTGTCGCTGCGCTCCTGGCCGTGCAGGCCGAGCCGGCGGTCGCGGCGCACCTCGTGGCCGGTCAGCGCAGCCGGGAGCGGGCACATCCGGCGGTGCTCCAGCGGCTGGGCCTCGAGCCGCTGCTCGACCTGCGGCTCCGGTCCGGCGAGGGTGTCGGGGCCGTGCTGTCCGCGCAGCTGCTGCTGACCGGATTGCGGATTCGCGCCGACGCCGCGCGCACGCGCTAGGGATGCGTGGCTGAGACATGGCAGCGCCGTGGCGACGATCCCTGTCTGAGTCGAGGGGTTGCTCAACAGCAGCCGCTCATTTTACTCAGCGCGCCGGCGTACACAGCGGCGCCTTGGCAGTCGGCGGTTGCTCGTCCGCGTGATGTCGCCTGTGTCCGCCCGAGCCCGCCGCCGCCTCCGCGCAGCCGACGTGCTGGCATCGGGGGGGGGGGCGATCATCTGCGCACGGCGGGCAGAGCCGGTCTTCGGCTCGATCTGGCTGCCGCTTCGCTCGAGGGTGCGGCTCACCGCAAGCGACGGAAGGGAGCCTGCCTGCCGGCCAGTCGAGCGGATTCCGAAGCGCAACGACTACGAGCCGGTCAGCAGCGGGTCGTTCTGCAGGTGCAAGCGCTTGAGGTCCCGAGGCGGCATGGCACTGCTCGAGGTCGATGGGTGTCGGCGGGTCGAGCGTGTCGTGGTCGGCGTCGTTAGCGTGCGAGCCAGCTGCTGCCACCGCCCTGGCTCGTTTGGCCGGATCGCGTGCTGGGTGGCCAGAACCCGAAGATCCTTGAGGTTCTTGTTGTCGTACTCGGCCAGGCTCGCGGTGGTGTCGCCCTGAGGGCGGCGGCCGGCGACGATCACATGCTTGGCCAGCCGCTCCGCAGCGATTCTCAGCGCGTTGCCGGCCGCTCGACGGTTGTCCAACAGGGGGAGTGCACCTGGCTGCTGGCATCGAGCATGAGCCGCTCGAATCGTCGCCAGTCCGGACGATCTGTGTGCCGGTACTGGCGTCCACGAGCGAGGCGCGGAACTCGTCGACGCCCAGGTGCTGATGGCTGACCTGCAGCTGCCTGACCAGCTCGCTGTCGTGGGTGGTGACCAGGATCTGCTGTCCGCCGTCGAGCAGAGCGGCGACCACATCGCTGGAGAAGGTGTTGCGGTGCTCGCGGTCACTGCCCGGAACCGGGTCGTCCAGGACGATGAGCGGTGAGACCGCAGTTGGCACGGCGCGAGGAAGGCCGACAATCCGAGGACGTTGAGCTGGCTGTTGCTGAACACGGCGAGCGCGTTCCGCACGACACCAGCGGTTGCCGGCTGAGGCGCCAGCGTGGCGGTGACGTCGAGGTACTTGCGGCCGGTGCCTCGGCGCAGCACGACGTCGAATGTCGTCAGCTCGTCCGGGCGCAGCAGTGCCCACCATCGGCGGATCTTTCCGCCCATCCTCAGCAACCGGCGGTCGAGCACGCTCTGCACGCCCAGATCGATCTGTCTTGCCGCCTGGCGGAGCCGGGTGGTCGCGGCGCTGCGCCGGTCGTGCTGCATCAGGGCGGTGAGGACCTGTGCCGGTTGTTCGGCGAGCTCAGCGACCGCTGCCCATCCGGCCGTGTCACTGCCGGCCTCCAACGGCGGACGGACGACGTCGAGCACCAGCTCGGTGGCCGCCGCCAACTGGCTGTGCATGGACGACACCGGTGCGAGCGACGAAGACAGGCCACGCAGGGCATCCGCGGCAGCGTCGACGTCGACCTCGGATAGCTCGTGCAGGCGCTCGGTGTGCGTGACCAGGCCCGAGAGCGCTTGCTGGCTGCGCACCGCCGCCGCACGCACATTCTCCGCGACGGCAGAGAGCTGGTCGGCGACGGCCAGCACCGCTTCGAGCTGCCCCTCCTGCGCGCCGAGCTGGACGGCGGTGGCGGTGCGCTGGTCCCGTTGCTGCCGGTCCCACCCGGGAGGCCGCAGGCACGGCCGCCGCCGCCGTACGGGCGAGTGTCCCCGCCCCGGCCGAGAGGTCACGCAATTGCTCACGCGCGCGCAAGCCTGCAGACGACAGGTTCTGCTGGTCGCCGACCTTGACCCGGATGGCGGCGATCCGCGCCGCGGTCAGCGAGTCAGGTGTGAGGCACAGCGGACAGTCGCCCCGGCCACTCCCGTCGATGGCAGCGATCCTGTCCACCTGGGGCGCTGCCTGTCCTCGGCTCTCGTCCAGCGGGCACGGCACTGGTACTACAAGGCCGAGCTGCCGGGCGGCCCCGACGGGCGACGCAAGCGAGCCCGCCGAGGGGGCTACGCCACGCGCCGTGAGGCCGAGGCCGCGCTGACCGACCTGCCCGATCGCATCAACAAGCGCATCCACGTTAACGTCGGCCGGTGGGCGCCTACCTCGAGCAGGGGCTGGCCGGCAAGGCGGCACTGCGCACCACGACCGCCCGCAGCTACCGCTCGCACCTGGACCTCTACCCCCTCCCGGCCCTTGGCCACCTGCGCCTGACCGACCTGAACGAGACCGACGTCGACGCGATGTACGCCGCGATGCGGCTCGTCGGGGTGCCCGGAGCTCCCGTCACCTCCAACCCGGAACTGGCGGCCATACTCGCGCGCGCAGGAGCAGCGATCCGCCACGCCCGCTCAGCGCCGCCCGGCTGCGCCGGATCCACGCCACCTTCCGGTCAGCGCTCAACACCGCGGTCAAGCGACGGCTCATCGCCTACAACCCCGCCGTGCACATCGAGCTCCCCACCGGCACGAGACCGCGGGCCGTGGTCTGGATCGACGCCCGGACGGCCCAGTGGCGTGCCTGGCGCGACACGGAACGCGAGCTCCGCGAGGAGCTGGTCGTCGCGGAGCGCAAGCTCCGCCGCGCGCCTCGACGAGCGAACCGCACGAGGCCGCAGGACCGCGTCGACGCAGCCCGCACGGCTCTGGCCACTCACAGCCGGAGCTACTCGCCGCCGGTGGTGTCGGTCTGGACGCCGGCGCAGGGCGGAGACTTCCTCGACTCGATCGCCGACGACCGGCTGTACGCCCTGTTCCACCTCATCGCCTTCAGCGGCCTGCGCCGAGGCGAGGCCGTCGGGCTGCCGTGGATCAACATCGACCTCGAGCACGGGCAGGTCGTCATCGCCAGTCAGATCGTGCAGCTCGGCTGAGCCACCGAGCAGGCCGAAGTCCGACAGCGAGGGAGTCGTCGCCCTCGACGCCGGCACCATCGAGGTGCTTCCAGCCACCGGGAGCGGCAGCGGGCCGAGGCCGCAGCGCACCCGACCGTGTGGCAGGACACCGGCCTGGTCTTCACGCGCGAGGACGGCAGCCCACTGCACCCAGACCTCGTCAGCCGCACCTTCGACCGGATGGTCCGGGATGCCGACCTGCCGCCGATCCGGCTCCACGATCCGCCACGGCGCAGCCACCCTGGCCCTCGCCGGCGGCGCCGACCTGAAGACGTCAGCGCGATGCTGCGGCACTCCTCCATCACGATCATGGCGGACACCTGCACCTCAGTGCTGCCGGAGACCGCCCGCGCAGCAGCCGAAGCAGCCGTCA
>JAODNS010000267.1 GCA_025465145.1 Frankiales bacterium | reverse complement strand
GGCGTGCCGGAGCGCGGGTCCGGCCGGGCGCGGCCCGGCGGAGCGCGGTCGGGGTGGGTGGGAGGCGGACCGGGCGGGAGCGTCCGGAGGCGGACCGACCGTGGCGACCCTGGCTCGTGGTTCAGGTCACCGCGCGCAGCAGCGCGGCCGTCGCCGCGGCCAGCGCCACCACCAGCAGGAACGGCGCGCGCAGCAGCACCGCCACCGCCGCGACCGCGAGCCCGGCCGCGCGCGCGTCCAGCACCAGGTGCCGGCCGGTTGCGAACGCCTGCACCACCACCAGCGCGCCGAGCAGCGCGACCGGCAGCAGGACCGCGGTCCGGCGTACCCGCTCGTTCTCCAGCACCCGCGACGGCACCGACCAGCCCAGCAGCTTCAGCGCGAAGCAGCCCGCGGAGGCCAGCAGCACGGCCTGCCAGGTCGTCACCGGCGGACCAGCAGCGGCACGACCGCGAGGGCTGCGACGAGCACCGGCACGCCCGGCCGCGTCAGCGGAACGGCCGCCAGCGCCAGCAGGCCCCCGGCGACCGCGATCAGCAACCCGGTCCGCTCGCGCAGCCGCGGGGCCAGCAGGGCGAGGAAGGCAGCGGGTACGGCGGCATCGAGCCCGAACGTCGCGGGATCCCCGAGCTGCGTGGCCCCGACCGCGCCGAGCAGGGTGCCGAGGTTCCACAGTCCGTAGACGGCCGCACCCGTGGCCCAGAACGCCAGCGCGGGGTGCTCGGTCGTCGCCGTGGCCATCGCGGTGGTCTCGTCGATCGTCAGCTGCGCGGCCAGCACCCGACGCGGGCCGCGGAACCGCAGCAGGTCGGCCAGCCGCACCGCGTACAGCGTGTTGCGGCTGCCCAGCAGCAGCGCGCTGAGGACCCCGGCCAGCGCGCTGCCGCCGGCGCCGAGGACGCCGACCAGCGCGAACTGGGACGCGCCGGTGAACAGCAGCAGCGACGTGGCGCAGGCCTGCAGCACCGACAGCCCTGCCGTCGTCGCGACGGCACCGAAGGAGATCCCGTACGCGCCCACGGCGATGCCGATGCCGACGGCATCGCGCACGACGTCCCGCTGCCCGGCCATCTCCGCAGGCTAGATAACCTCGGCACGTGCGCAGCCCCAAGGACTTCTTCCGCCCGCTCGCCGTCGGCGCTCCGCAGCCGCTCCGCGAGATACCGTTCCGCCCTTCGCGGATGATCCACTTCTTCGACCCGTCCAACCCCAAGATGGTCGCGAAGGTGCCGGACATCGCGGACAAGGTCGACGTGCTGCTCGGCAACCTCGAGGACGCGATCCAGGCCGACAACAAGGTCGCTGCGCGCGAGGGACTCGTGCAGGTCGCGAGCACCTTCGAAGGGCCGGCGCAGCTGTGGACGCGCGTCAACGACCTGGGCAGCCCGTGGGTGCTCGACGACCTGACGACGCTCGTGACGCAGGCCGGCGAGAAGATCGACGTCATCATGGTGCCGAAGGTCGAGGGGCCCGAGGACATCCACTACGTGGACCGGCTGCTCGCGCAGCTCGAGGCCAAGGCCGGGATCTCCCGGCCGCTGCAGGTGCACGCGATCCTCGAGACCGCGCAGGGCGTGGCGCGGGTCGAGGAGATCTGCGCTGCCTCGCCGCGCATGCAGGGCATCTCCCTCGGCCCCGCCGACCTCGCCGCCAACCGCCGGATGAAGACCACCCGGGTCGGCGGCGGCCACCCCGGCTACCTCGTCCGCGAGGACCCGAATGGCGAGAACGACCGCAAGACCTACCAGCAGGACCTGTGGCACTACACGGTCGCGCGGATGGTCGACGCCTGCGCGATGAACGGCATCTACGCGTACTACGGCCCGTTCGGCGACATCAAGGACGTCGTCGCGTGCGAGGACCAGTTCCGCAACGCGTACCTCCTCGGCTGCGTCGGCGCCTGGTCGCTGCACCCGGTGCAGATCGACATCGCGAAGAAGGTGTTCTCGCCCGAGCCGGCCGAGGTCGCGTGGGCGAAGCGGGTCGTCGACGAGATGGGCGAGGACGGCCGCGGCGCCGTGATGATCGACGGCAAGATGCAGGACGACGCGACGTTCAAGCAGTGCAAGGTCGTGCTGGCGCTGGCGCAGGAGCTGGCCACCCGCGACCCCGAGCTGGCCGCGGCGTACCAGTTGTGAGCGCCGTCCTGAGGTCCGTCCTCTACATGCCGTCAAGCAACGAGCGGGCACTGGAGAAGGCCAAGACGATCCCGGCGGACGCGATCATCTTCGACCTCGAGGACGCGGTCGCGCCCGATGCCAAGGAGGCGGCACGCGGCAACGCGGTCGCGGCGGTGCAGTCCGGCGAGTACGGCCGGCGCGTGCTCACCATCCGCTGCAACGGGCTCGACACGCCCTGGGGCGCCGAGGACCTGAAGGCAGCCGCTGCCGCCGGTCCGGCCGCTGTCGTCGTGCCGAAGGTGAGCGGCACCGACCACCTGCGCGAGGTCGCCGCGATCGTCGGCGAAACGCCGATCTGGGCGATGGTCGAGACGCCCGCGGCGATGTTCTCCGTACGCGACATCGCGGCCTTCCCGAACGTCCAGGTCCTCGTCATGGGCACCAACGACCTGGCCAAGGAGCTGCGCGCCGCGCTGGTACCCGGCCGGGCCCCGCTCCTCCCCCACCTCGCCACGGCGCTCCTCGCGGCTCGCGAGGTGGGGATCCCGATCCTCGACGGCGTCTACAACGACGTGAAGGACGCGGAGGGGTTCGAGGCCGAGGCGCTGCAGGGCATGCAGATGGGCTTCGACGGCAAGACGCTCGTGCATCCGACGCAGGTGGAGCCGGCCAACCGGGTGTGGGCGCCGTCGGACGGCGACGTCGAGCACGCCCGCACGGTCATCGCCGCCTTCGAGGAGGCCGAGCGCGAGGGCAAGGGCGTCGTCACCGTCGACGGCCGGATGATCGAGAACCTGCACGTCGCAAACGCCCAGCGCACACTGGCCGTCGCGGAGGCCATCGCCGCACTGAGCTCCTGAGCCCGCACGCCGATCTGCCCAGGATCTTCGGGGATCTGTACGCGTCAGGACCAGCACAGACGCCCGAAGATGTTCAGGGCGCGCTGCAGACGTAGCCTTGTCACCACCATGAGCCTCCCCACGCAGGACCAGCTGACGGCTGCGCTGTCGACCGTCATCGACCCCGAGATCCGCCGCCCGATCACCGAGATCGGCATGCTGAAGTCGGCGGCCGTCGACGAGGCTGGCGTCGCGCGCGTCGGCATCTACCTCACCGTCAGCGGCTGCCCGATGAAGGACACCCTCACGCACGACGTGAAGGAGGCGGTCGGCCAGCTGCCGGGCGTCACCGCCGTCGAGGTCGAGCTCGACGTCATGAGCGAGGAGCAGCGCAAGCAGCTGCAGACGCTGCTGCGCGGTGACAACCCGCAGCGCGACATCCCGTTCGCGCAGGCGGGGTCCCTCACCCGCGTCTTCGCCGTCGCTTCCGGCAAGGGCGGCGTCGGGAAGTCCAGCGTCACCGTCAACCTGGCTGCCGCCATGGCCGCGAAGGGCCTCGCGGTAGGCGTCGTCGACGCCGACATCTACGGCTTCAGCGTCCCCCGGATGCTGGGCGTCGAGCACCGCCCGACGCAGGTCGAGTCGATGATCATGCCGCCGTCCGCCTACGGCGTGAAGGTCATCTCGATCGGCATGTTCACCAAGGACAACACGCCGGTCGTGTGGCGCGGGCCGATGCTGCACCGCGCGCTGCAGCAGTTCCTCGCCGACGTCTACTGGGGCGACCTCGACGTGCTGCTTATGGACCTCCCGCCCGGCACCGGTGACGTCGCCATCTCCGTCGCGCAGCTCGTCCCCAGCGCGGAGATCCTCGTCGTCACGACGCCGCAGCTGGCCGCCAAGGAAGTCGCGGAGCGGGCCGGCTCGATCGCCCTCCAGACGCACCAGCGGATCGCGGGCGTCGTCGAGAACATGAGCTACCTGCCGTGCCCGCACTGCGGCGACAACATCGACGTCTTCGGCTCAGGCGGCGGGCAGTCCGTCGCCGAGTCGCTGTCGCAGCGCCTGGGTGCATCCGTGCCGCTGCTGGGTCAGATCCCGATCGACGTACGGCTGCGCGAGGGCGGCGACGCCGGCAAGCCGCTGGTCCTCACGGACCCGGACGCGCCGGCTGCCAAGGAGCTGCAGAAGGTGGTCGACGCCCTCACCGGCCGGCCGCGCGGGCTGGCCGGCATGTCGCTCGGCCTCTCCCCCGCCGCGAAGCGCTAGGTCGCGTCCGGGTCCCAAGGCGCGGGCTCGGTCGGCGCCAGCGGCCGGTACGTCCCGCGTACGGGCTGGTCCGGGTCGTCCTCGAACAGGTGCTTCTGCACGAACGTCTTCGGGTGCAGCGAGCGCAGGTCGAGGTCCCCGATCTCGGGGCCGAGCTCGGTCTTGAGGTCGTCCGTCAGCCCCTTGGCGTACGTGCGGAAGCGGCGCATCGCGCGGCCCGCCTCGGCGGCCATTCCGGGCAGCCGCTCGGGCCCGAAGACGAACAGCCCGAGCACGAGCAGGACCGAGATCTCGCCCCAGCCCAGGTGGTCGAACACCGCGTCAGGCTAGTCGCCGGTGTTGTCCTGGAGCGTGGCCTTCGCGGTCATTCGGGCGTCGTTCCGGTAGAAGGTCAGCGTCACGGTGTCGCCGACCTTGTGCTCGCGGATCGCAATGATGAGCTCGTCGACGCTGCGGATCTCGGTGCCGTCCACCTCGGTGATGATGTCGCCGCCCTGGATGCCGGCCGCCGCAGCGGGCGCACCGGGTACGACCGAGCGGACCAGCGCGCCGGCCCGGCCGCCCTGCTCCACCGACGACGTCAGCGCCTGCACGCCGATGGCCGGGTGGGTCGCCTTGCCAGTGCGGATGAGCTCCTCGGCGACCGAGCGGGCCTCGTCGATCGGGATGGCGAAACCGATGCCGATGCTGCCGCTGCCGTCCGGCCCGCCCAGCGTGGCGATCGCGGAGTTGATGCCGATCACCTGCCCCTTGGCGTCCACCAGGGGGCCGCCGGAGTTGCCCGGGTTGATGGCGGCGTCGGTCTGGATCGCGTTGAACAGGAACTGCTTGCCACCGCCCTCGGACGGCACCTGCGGCGTGCGGTTGAGGGCGCTGATGATGCCGGTGGTCACGGTGCCGGCCAGGCCGAGCGGCGAGCCGATCGCGATGACCGGATCGCCGACGACGAGGTTGCGCGACTGCCCGAGCGCGGCGGCGGCCAGCTGCTTGCTGGTGCTCACCTTGATGACGGCGAGGTCCGTGTCCGGGTCGCGGCCGACGATCGTGGCGGGTACCTCGACGCTCTCGGCGCCGTTGAAGGACACGGTCACGCGGCCGCCTGACGCCGCGGACTCGACGACGTGGTTGTTGGTCAGCACGTAGCCGTCGGAGCGGATGACCACGCCCGAGCCGGTCCCGGACCCGGTCGGCGAGCTGACCGAGATGTTCACGACGTTCTGCAGCACCTTCGCCGCGATGCCGGCGACGGAGTCGGGGGCGCGGTTGAGCGTCTGCGAGGTGGAGGCGCCCGTGCCGAGGCTGGCGGACGGGTCCAGCAGCGAGCCGTTGCCGTCGTCGCTGCTGCGGCCGGCGACGTAGCCGGCCCCCCCGCCGGCGACGAGCGCGACGGCCAGCGCGCTGCCGACGGTGGCCAGGGCCGCGCGGCTGCGCTTGGGCTTCGCGGGCTGCTGGTCGCCGATGGTGTCGGTCGGGTACCCCCACGCCGGCGGCAGCGGCTCGGTCTGCTGCCCGGTGCTGCCGTACGGCGCGCTTCCGTACGGTGCCGTGCCGAAGGCCGTGGTCTCACCGTACGGAGCGGTGGACGTGGGCGCGCCCCAGGCGTCGCCCTCCGGCTTGCTCCACCACGGGGCAGGCGGTGGGGTGCGGTCGTCGGTCACGGGTCTTCCTCCGGTGTCAGGGGCTGCGGTCCAGTCTTACCCGCGCCCTGTGAGGTGACCGTGAGCCCGGACGTCAGTCGAACGGGTTGAGCCACGACGCGAGCCGGGACAGCCCTCGGCCGATCCGGGCGAGGAAGCCGGTCCTGGCGGCCCGGTCGTGCGGCAGCGCCTTGACGACGTCGGAGACGGCCTCCGCCGGTGCGTCGGTCAGCAGGGTGAACACGCGGCCGTCGCCGCCCCACACCACCCGGCGGGGGCTGCTGGAGGAGCGGACCCACACCGACGCCCGCCCCACCTCCTGCTTGGCGAAGCCGTGCATCGGCTCGCTGCCGAGCCGCCCGCGCTGGGCGAACAGCGACAGCGTGGACAGCCCGTCGGAGTACGACAGGTGCAGCACGTCCTGGCCGTCGTGCGTCCGGGTGCGCGCGTCGTACAGATCGAGCCCGCCGGGGAGGGCGTCCGGCACGCGCCACCCGGCGGAGCGCAGCTGTGCGGCGTCGACCTGTGCCGGCTCGCTGGGCGGTACGGCAGCGGTCCCCGGCTGCACGTCGAGCGACGCGAACGCGCTGCTGCGCACGAGCGAGCCGCGGCGGTCGAACACCTCCCGGCGGAGCACGAGCCCGCTGTCGCCGTCCAACCAGAACCGCGCGCGGACGTCGCCCGCGCTGCGCGCCTCCACGACGTGTGCCGTCCGGCCGGTGCACCGCTCGTCCGGGGTGACGACGAGCTCGTAGTGCTGGGCCAGCAGGCGGAGCAGGCGTACGTCGAGGTCTGTGCCCACCGTGACATCAGCCGCGTCGCCGCCGGCGGTCGGGCGTACGGACACGGCCGACCCGCCGTCGGGGGTGTGCCGCACCTCCGCGACGTGCGAGCTGTCCGGCGCCCACGTGGCGATGTACTGCGTCCCGCTGTAGGTCCTCGTCCGCGCGGCCGTCGCGGCGGCGGTCAGCAGCGTCAGGGCCTGCGCCTCCCCGGCGACGACACCCGGCGACGGGCTCGGTGCGGCGCCGGCGGGCAGCCCCACCAGCAGCGTCCCCGTCCCGGCCAGCAGGAGCAGGAGGCGCAGCCGGATCACCGGGAGATCCCCACCACCGCGGCGTCGACGGGCTCGCTGAGCGGCACCTCGGTCGTCGCGTCCACGAAGTCGGCCACGAACACGTCGGTCGTCGGGTCGACCTTGACCTCGTCCTGTCGCGACGGCGGCTGCCCGCCGAGCACGAAGGCGGTCGTGAGGCCGAGCGCGACGAGGCAGCTGCCGACGGTACGGCGGCGGGCACGACGGCTGCGCGGACCGGCGGCACCGGCGCGACCCACCGGGCGGATCGTGACCGGACGCACCGTCCCGGGCGCGCGCCGCTGCGCCGGCTCGACACCGGGCACGACGAGCCCGAGCAGCCGGGCGTTCAGCGCCTCGCTCGGCAGCGGCGTCTCGGCGCCGGCCCAGGACAGCCGGGTCTTCAGCGCCCGCAACGCCTGCACCTCGGTGGAGCAGGGTGGGCAGGCGAGCAGGTGGGACAGCACGCGCTCGCGGGTGCCGTGGTCGAGCTCGCCGTCGACGAGGCCGGACAGCAGGTCGCCGGGGCAGCTCATGACCGGCCCTCCGGAGCGCGGTGGGCCAGCGCGGCACGCAGCTGCGAGCGGCCGCGGTGGATGCGGCTGCGCACGGTGCCGAT
>JAODNS010000191.1 GCA_025465145.1 Frankiales bacterium | reverse complement strand
CGCACGAGGCGCACGCGACGTAGGTGTCCTCACCGGTGGGCGTGGTCGCCAGGAACTCCTCGCTGGCGCTCCCGCCCATGGCGCCGCTGACCGCGGACACGATCTTGTAGCCGAGGCCCAGCCGCTCGAAGATGCGCAGGTACGCCAGGCGGTGCTGGGCGTACGACTGCGCCAGCCCCTCGTCGTCGAGGTCGAACGAGTAGCTGTCCTTCATGACGAACTCGCGGCCGCGCAGGATGCCCGCCCGGGGGCGCGCCTCGTCGCGGTACTTCGTCTGCACCTGGTACAGCGTCAGAGGCAGGTCCTTGTACGAGGACGCCTCACCCTTGACCATCAGGGTGAACAGCTCTTCGTGCGTGGGCCCGAGCAGGTAGTCGTTCCCCTTGCGGTCCTTGAGCCGGAAGATGCCGTCGCCGTACTCGGTCCAGCGGTTCGTCGTCTCGTACGGCTCGCGCGGCAGCAGCGCGGGGAACAGCACCTCCTGACCGCCGATGGCGTCCATCTCCTGGCGGACGATCCGGCTGACCCGGTCGAGCATCCGCACCCCGAGGGGCAGCCACGAGTAGATGCCGGGCGCGACGCGCCGGACGTAGCCGCCGCGCACGAGCAGCCGGTGGCTCGGCACCTCCGCGTCCGCCGGGTCCTCACGCAGGGTGCGCAGGAACAGGGTGGACATGCGGAGCACGGGAGGACCTCCATCAGCAGCGGAAGTGCCGAGCCTATCCGCGCAGGCGAACCCGTTTCATGACGCGGATCACGCCGCCGGACCGCCTGGCGTCCCTGATCCTGGAAGGGTGACTGCTGTCCTCGACCCTGACATCGCAGCCGGCCCGGTGACCGTCTCCGTGACCCGCCGCGCCCGGCCCGACCGCGGCCGCGAGGTGCGCGCGTGGTTGGACGCGGGCACACACCTGGCCGAGCAGTTCGCCGGCTTCCTCGGCGCGGGGTGGCTGCAGCCGGCGCCCGGCTCGGACGTGTGGCACGTGCTGTACCGGTTCGCCGACGCCCACAGCCTCGCCGCCTGGGAGTCGTCAGCCGAGCGGGCCTGGTGGCTCGCGTCCGCGGACGGGCTCGTCGAGCAGACGCAGGTCGAGCGGCGGTCCGGCATCGAGGGTTGGTTCGACATGCCCGCCCCTGCCGTGCCCGCTCCCGAGCCGCCGCCGCGGTGGAAGCAGGCCGTGATGATCTGGTGCGCGTTCTTCCCGCTGAGCCTGCTGCTCACGTTCCTGCTCGCACCGCTGGTGAGGACGTGGCCGATGCCGCTGCGCGTGCTGGTGTCGAGCATCTGCCTGACGCCCGTCATGGTCTACGTCGTGCTGCCGCAGCTCACCCGGCGGCTGCAGCGCTGGCTGACGGCCTAGCGTTCGCCGCGTGCTCGTCCTGCTGCCGCCGTCCGAGGGCAAGGCGCCGGCCGGGCGGGGCCGACCGCTCGACCTCGACCGGCTGTCGTCGCCGGCGCTGAACCCGGTCCGCGCGCGGCTCGTCGCCGCGCTGCAGGCGGCCGACCCCGCCGAACTGCAGCGGGTCCTCGCGTGCTCCGCCGAGGAGGTCGCGAAGGACGCGGTGCTGACGAGCTCCGGCACGCTGCCGGCGATCCGGCGGTACACCGGGGTCGTCTACGAGGCGCTGTCCTACAAGACGCTGTCCCCGAACGGTCGGCGTCGCGCGAACGCCTCGCTGCGCATCGCCAGCGCGCTGTTCGGCCTGCTGTCGCCGACCGACCGGATCCCGGCCTACCGGCTGTCCGGCGGCACGTCCGTCCCCGGGGTCGGCTCGCTGGGGGCGCTGTGGCGGCCGGTGCTGGAGCCGGAGCTCGCGGCGCACCGCGGGCTGGTCGTCGACCTGCGCTCGGGGCCGTACGCGAACCTCGCGCGGGTGCCGGACGCGGTGCAGGTGCGGGTGCTGCGGGAGACGGACGGCCAGCGCGGCGTGGTCAGCCACGACAACAAGTACACGAAGGGGCTGCTCGCCCGGACGCTGTGCGAGCAGGGCGCGCGGACGGTCGCCGACGTCGCCGAGGCGGGGTCAGCCGTGGCGGACGTCGTGGAGGTGGCGGGCCGCCGGGTCGACCTGGTGCTGCACGGGCTGGCGACCGCGCGGCACGGCTAGCGCTTCTCGCAGGCGATGCCGTCCTTGTCGCGGTCCAGGCCGCTGTTCTTCGCCATGGCCCGCTTGTACTCCGCGGTGTGGCGCCGGAACGTCGTGACGGGCGTTCCGCTGGTCTTGTCCCTGGCGTCGGACCGGCCGACCCCGTGCGGGAACTTCTTGTTGTAGCTGGTGCAGTTCGTGTAGGGCGCGGGGGCCGCTGCCGCGGCAGCTGTCGCCGTGACGAGCATCCCGGCGAGCAGTACGGACGTGGCGGCTGCGGTCTTGAGCACGGGCTCACCGTACGCACCGGTCGGGGCCGGCGCAGGCGAAACGGTCAGACCGTCTCGGGGTAGAGCGAGTACGACGGGAAGTTCCCGTACAGCTGGCCCTCCCCCTCGGTCACGGCCTGCACGAGCAGGTCGCCGCCGACGAACGCGCCCTTCCAGGACGCGCCCTTGCCGCCGAACACCTCCTCGCGGTCACCGCGGCTGCGCGGCTTGTTGATGCCGACCTTGAACGCCTGCAGCTCCTCGGCGATGCGTGCGCCGAAGTCGGCGTCGTCCGTGGCGACCGACGCGACGAGGGAGCCGTTGGAGGCGTTCATCTGCGCGAGCAGCTCGGCCTCGGTGTCGACGATGACGACCGAGTCCAGCGGGCCGAACGGCTCTGCGTGCTGCAGCGACCAGCTCGGTGCGGGGCCGAGGACGCAGGCAGGTGCGACGTACGCGGACGCGTCCTGCCCGTCGAGGAAGCGGCCGTCCTCGAGGTCGCCCCGGTACAGCGGGATCGCGCCGCCGCTGACCGCCTCGGCGTAGCGCTCACGCAGCTCACCGGCCTTGGTGGCATGGATGACCGGCCCGAAGTCGAGCTCGGGCAGCTGGTCGTCGGCGCCCTCCACCGCGAGCGGGTGACCGAAGCGGAGTGCCTGCGCGACCGGCAGGTACATCTCGAGGAACTCCGGGAACAGCTCGCGCTGCACGACGTACCGCGGGTAGGCCGTGCACCGCTGCTTGGCGTACTCGAAGCCCTTCTTGAGGTGCGCGGCCAGCTCGT
>JAODNS010000052.1 GCA_025465145.1 Frankiales bacterium | reverse complement strand
TTGGCGCCGGGCCAGCCGCCCTCGATGAAGCCGACGCCGAGGTCGTCGAGGTGCCGGGCGATCGCGAGCTTGTCGTTGACCGACAGGGACATGCCCTCGCGCTGCGCGCCGTCGCGCAGCGTCGTGTCGTAGACGTGGAACGCGTCGGTCGGCAGAGCGGTCATGAGGTCCTCACCGGGAGCAGGTCCGAGAAGCACGAAACCCCCCAGCCCGAAGGGCATGGAGGGTTGCGCGCCGACCGGATGTCAGTCAGCGCGCCTGCGAATGATCACGAGGCGGGTCATCGCGAGCAGCGTACGTCAGACCCGCTCGACGCCGTTCTCGAGCTGCTCACGCGGTGCGGGTACGACGACGCCCCCGCCGTCGCCGGTGAGCAGAGCGGGGACGTCCTGCGGGAGCATCGGGGTGCCGAACAGGAAGCCCTGGCCGTAGCGGCAGCCCAGCCCCTCGACCACGGCCAGCTGACCGCGCGTCTCGATGCCCTCGGCGACGGTGCGCAGGCCCAGCCGGCTGAGCAGGCCGAGGACGGCGTCGGCCAGCGCGAGCGCTGCGGGGTCGCGGTGGACGCCCTCGAGCAGGCCGCGGTCGAGCTTGACGAAGTCGAAGGGGAGCCGCTTGAGGTAGCGCAGCGACGAGAAGCCGGCGCCGAAGTCGTCCATGGCCAGCCGTACGCCGAGGTTGCGCAGCCGCTCGAGCACGCCGACCGCGTCGCCGTCGTCGTCGACGAGGACGGACTCGGTCAGCTCCAGGACGAGCCGGCGGGGCGGCAGCCCCGTGTCGGCCAGCACCTCCGCCACCTTCTCGACCAGGTCGGGCACCTTCAGCTGGACCGCCGACAGGTTGACACTGACCGTGAGCCGGCGGTGCTCCGGCAGGTCCGCGTGCCAGCGGCGCAGCTGGGTGCATGCCTCGCGCAGCACCCAGTCGCCGATCTCGTTGATGAGCCCGCTCTCCTCGGCCAGCGGCACGAACAGCATGGGGCTGAGCTCGCCGCGCGTCGGGTGGTTCCAGCGCAGCAGTGCCTCGACGCCGACGACCCGACGGCTCGGCACGTCGATCACCGGGTGGTAGCGCAGCGCGAGCTGCCCCTGCGCCACGGCGGTGCGCAGGTCCTCGGCCAGCTCCGCGCGCTGCAGGACTGCCACCCGCATCGGCGGCTCGAACAGCTGGAAGCAGCCCTTGCCGCGCAGCTTCGCCGCGTACATGGCGATGTCGGCGTCCCGCAGCGCGGTGGCCGACCCGGTCCGGCGCGGCTCCGAGATGCCGATGCTGCAGCCGAGGGTGACCTCGCGCTCGGAGAGCGAGAACGGCTCGCTCAGCACGCTCAGCAGCCGGCGGGCCAGCGGCTCCACCCGGTCCTCGCCGCCGTCGACCAGGACGACGAACTCGTCACCGCCCAGGCGGACGACCAGGTCCCCAGGCCGGCAGCTGCGGCGCAGCCGCGCGGCCACCTGCTGGAGCACCTGGTCCCCTGCCGCGTGGCCGAGCGTGTCGTTGACGCCCTTGAAGCCGTCCATGTCGAGCAGCAGCAGCGCCGCGGGCACCTCGTCAGCGGACTCGAGCCGCTGGCGCAGCGCGCCGCGGTTGGCCAGCCCCGTCAGCGGGTCCGTGTACGCGGCGGTCCGCAGCTCCTGCTCCAGCAGCGTCCGCTCGGTGACGTCGATCATCGAGCCGATGTAGCCGAACGGCGTGCCGTCCGGCTGCCGGAGCACCGCGCTGGACATCTCCACCTCGACGATCGACCCGTCCTTGCGCCGCCGTCGTGCGGGCGCCCGGTGGACGACCTGACCGCGGACGAGCGCGCCCAGCCGCTCCTCGTACTCATCCGGCGCGACGGACGGGTTCGGCTGCCCGATGACCTCGTCCGCCGTCCAGCCGAACATCTCCTCGGCGGCCGGGTTCCACAGCCGTACCCGGCCCTGCAGGTCGAGCTCCAGGATCGCGACGGGCGCCTCGTGCACCAGGGCGGTCAGCCGGCCGAGCGTCCGCTCGCGCTCGGCGTCGCGGGCCACGAGCGCGGTGTGCAGCTGCGCGTTCTCGATCGCGACACTGGCCTGCGCCGCGTACATCTCCAGCAGCTCGAGCTGCTCCGGACCGGGTCGACGGCCGTCGCGCGGGAGGTCGACGCTGATCGTGCCAACCAGCCCCGAGCGGGTCGTCAGCGGCGCGATGAGCGCGTCCAGCGGGTGCCAGGCGTCCTCGTCCTCGAGGACGGGGCGGTCCGGGATCCAGGTGGGTACGGCGGTGCCGTCGTCCTCCTGGCGCCGGTAGTCGACGAGCACCTGCCCGACCGGCGTGCACTCCGTGAGCCAGGCGTCCCACTCCTCGCGGCTGCCCCGCCCGCCCATGAGGGCGTCGCGCGCCTCGTCGGAGCCGGCCACGGCAACGACCTCGAGGTGACCCTCGGGCATGACCAGGTTGACGACCGCCACCTCGAAGCCAAGGCCTTCGACGATGCCGCGCGCGACGGCGTCCAGCGTCCGCTCGAGGTCGAGGTCGCCGTTGATGCCGCGGACCAGCGTGTGCAGCCGGCGGAGTGACGCGGCACGCGCAGCGCTCAGCGCAGCGTCGCCCGCGATACCGGTCACCTCACCTGCATCGGCAGCAATCGCCGCGAGGTGAACCTCAGCCCTGGTCGCGGACCCAGGCGGCCAGCAGCCCGCGGTAGTGGGCGACGAACTGCTCGTGCTCGTGCGCCGGGAAGGTCGACCGCACCGTCTCCACCAGCAGCCGGTCGAACTCGGACGAAGCGAAGTACTCCACCGCGATCCGGTCGAAGTCCGACAGGTGCGTGGCGCAGAACTCCGCGTACTGCTCCTGCTGGAAGTAGTCGTCGGCCATGCGGCGGTAGACGGCCAGCTTCTCCTCGTACGACCCGCCGCCGTCGGCCACGTCGTACCAGCTGCGGGTCTCGAGGTCGACGCGCGGCTGGCGGCCGGTCGCCGTGCAGAACAGCGACCACTTGACGAGGGCCTTCATCGCCCACGGGAAGTAGTAGTGCAGCGAGGTGATCGCGACGTCGGGGCACGCGTTGGCGTAGTCGATCGGGTGCACCTGCCCGTCGCGGACCAGCGTCTCGCAGGAGTTGAACTCCCACGTGAAGAAGGCGTTGACGATCTTGCCGATGGTGACGACCTCGTCGCCGACCTCGGGCGCCAGGAAGGCGTGGTCGACGCTGTAGCGGTCGTGCATCGGCCGGTCCGGCGCGAACTTCATGACCATCGTCTCGGCGCCGATGGACAGCGACCGCGCGAACACCTCGAAGCCCTCGACGCTGGCCTGCAGGTGCATCAGTCGCTCGCCCGACTCGTCGTACGCCGTGCGCAGCTGCTCCTGGTCCTTGATGCGGGTCACGCCGACCCAGGCGCCGCCGTCGTACGGCTTCATGTAGAGCGGGTAGCCGACCTTCTCCGCGACCTCGCCGATGTCGAAGAAGCGGTTGTACTTCGCGGCGGTGTAGGGGAAGCGCGGGTTGTCCGGCGGCTGCTTGTGCGGCACCAGCCAGGTCTCCGGCACCTTGAGGCCGAGCCGGATCATCGCGCAGTAGGCGGCGTGCTTCTCCATGGACTGGAACGTGAACGGGTTGTTCAGCAGGTACGTGTCGTCCATGAGGGCGACCTTCTTCAGCCACTCGCGCGGGACGTAGTACCAGTACGCGAGCCGGTCAACGACGAGGTCGTAGCGGCTGGGCTGCCGCAGGTCGAACGGCTCGATGGTGATCCGCTCGACGTCGTACCGGTGCGTCTGCCCGCCCACCTGCAGCGCCGGGTCGTAGCGCCGGACGAGCTGCTCGAAGGCGCCCGGCCAGTCCTCCTCGGTGCCCAGGAGCAGGCCCAGCAGGTGCTTGGTCTCCGTCATGCGTCTCCTCTACAGGAACCGGGGCAGGTGGTGCGCGATCTGGGCGCGCCACGACGGCCAGTCGTGCGGCACGTCATGACCCCAGATGTCGGTCTCGACGCGCAGTCCCTTGCTCGCGGCGAGGTCGCTGAAACGCAGCGTGCTCTCCAGTGCGCCGGTCGTGTCCTCCCACATGCCCTGGCCGGCGACGAGCAGCAGCGACAGGCGGGACTGCAGCCAGCCGAGGTGGTCCCCGTCGAGCCCGCCGACCGAGGACATCGGGTTGTTGAAGTAGTACGAGGACCCCTGGTGTCCCCAGCCGAGCACGCCGAGGTCGTAGACGCCGGACAGCCCGACGGCCACCGGGAACAGGTCCGCCCGGCGCAGCGCGGTGTTGACCGCGTGGTAGGCGCCGAAGCTGCAGCCGGTGAGCACCATCTCCTGCCGGCCGCCGCAGTCGGCATCGACGAACGGCACGGCTCCGTCGGCGACCCAGCGCTCGTACGCCTCGTGCCGCTGGGCGCGCTCCTCCAGCGGCAGGTCGTGCCGGTACCAGGAACCGCTGTCCCACGAGTCCAGGCAGTAGAGCTTGAGCCGGCCGCCGTCGATCAGCGGCCGGAGCGCGTCGACCATGCCGTTGTTCTCGTAGTCCTCCGCGCGTCCCTCGCTGCTCGGGAAGACGAGGACCGGGCGGCCGTACGAGCCGTACGCGATGACCCGCGGCGACCAGCCCAGCTCGGGCGACCAGAGCTCGACGACGTGTCGCCTCACGGCTGGAGCACCCGCTGCACGAGGTCGACCAGGTTCGGGTCGAAAGTGTCGCGCCAGCCGGTGTAGGTGTGCACGTCGCGGTTCTCCACCAGCCGGGTGTCGTAGCCCTGCGCCCCGAGCGAGCGGGTCATGAGCCGGTTGTTCTCGACGTTCTCCTCGATCAGCCCGCAGGTCAGCACGATCGGCACCGGGTCGACCGCAGGGCCACCGCGCAGCACGCTGTCGACGAAGCCGGTGATGCGCTGGAACCGCTCGAAGCCGCTCTCCTGCTCGTCGAGGCCGCGGTGGAAGAAGCTGCTGCTCTGCAGGTACAGCCCGGCGAACGTGCCGGGATGGTTGCGCTGCGCGTGCAGCATGGCGAGCCCACCGAGGCTCGCCCCCATGCCGAGGGTGACGGTCGCCGGCGCCAGCTCGTGCAGCCGCGGCACGATCCCGAGGGCGAGGGCACGCGCGTACGGGATCGACGCCGAGTACGTGTCGTTGCGGTCGACCGGAGCCAGCAGAGCCGCCCGCAGAGCCGGCAGCCGCCCGGCGGCGACCATCGCGTCGAGGAAGAGCGTGAGCGAGGCCAGCGCGTCGTACTCCGGCCCGTCGTGCACGACGAGCAGCGGAAGCTCCGCGGCGTCGTCGCTGCCGGCGGAGGACCACAGGACGCAGGGGACCTCCTGGTCCAGCGCGCGCGTCGGCAGCGAGACGTCCCTGCGCGGACCACGCGGCGGTTCGGCGGACAACCACGCGGGCGCCCGGTACTCCGGCAGCTCCAGCACCGACTTGTCGCCGAACGCGCCGCCGACGCGTACGGCATTGTTCGGGTCGCAGACCCACTCGCTCGAGCCGCCGTCGTGCTGGAGCTCGAAGGAGTACTCCATGCGGTCGACGTCGGGCCGCGGCACCGTGAGGACCCACTCGTCGCCGTCGCGGATGAAGCCCAGGACCTCCCCGGGCAGCCGCACGTCCTGCTGAAGGCGGACCCCGCTGTAGCGGCTGTCAGGGTCGGGCATGCGGAAGGTGAGGGTCTCGGTCATCGCGCGAGGAACCCTATGTGGCGGCGGGTCCGCCCCGTTCGGTCCAGGCTCGCAGCACGTCGCGCACCGACAGGACGCCGACCACGTCCGAACCGTCGCACACGACGAGGTGCCGGAAGCCGCCGCTGAGCATCGTCTCCGCGGCACGCAGCAGGTCCCAGTCGGGCGACGCGACCACGGCCTCGCGGGTGAGGTGGGCGGATGCCGGCTCGGTGTCCGGGTCCTCGCCCTGCGCGACCGCCTCGAGGACGTCCCGCTCGGTGAGGATCCCGGGGCCATCGGCGTCCGGGTCGTGGACCACCGCCGCGCCGACCTTGCGGGCGGCCATCGCCTGCGCGACCTGCCGGACGGTGTGGGTGGGGCCGACCGACACGACGGTCGCGGTCATGACGTCCCGGACGAGCACAGCGCCTCCTCGGTGGGGCTGCCGAACCTAGACCACCCGGTGCACCCAGCCGTGGGTGTCCTCGGTGCGGCCGTACTGGATGTCGAGCAGTGCCTTGCGCAGCCGCGTCGTGACCGCGCCGGGCTGCCCGTCGCCGGCCACCGCCTCGCCACCTGGCCACCGCAGGACGCCGACGGGGGTGATGACCGCGGCCGTGCCGCACGCGAACACCTCGACGACCGACCCGTCGACGGCGCCCTTGCGCCACTCGTCGACGTCGACCTTGCGCTCCTCCACCTCGTGGCCGAGCTCGCGCGCGAGCGTGATCACGCAGTCGCGGGTGACGCCCTCGAGGATCGTGCCGCTGAGGGCCGGCGTGACGAGCCGCCCGTCGTCCATGACGAGGAACAGGTTCATGCCGCCGAGCTCCTCGATCCACCGCTGCTCGACCGCGTCCAGGAAGACGACCTGGTCGCACCCGTTGTCGGCTGCCTCCTGCTGCGCCACGAGCGAGGCGGCGTAGTTGCCGCCGGTCTTGGCGGCGCCCATGCCGCCGGGAGCCGCGCGGGTGTACTCCTGCGACAGCCAGAGCGACACCGGCCGGAGCGGACCTGTGAAGTAGTTGCCGGCCGGCGACGCGATGACGAGGAACTGCGCGCTGTCGCTGGGCCGTACGCCAAGCCCGACCTCGTCGGCGAACATGAACGGCCGCAGGTAGAGCGACGCGCCCTCGCCGTCCGGCACCCAGTCCTGGTCGGTCCGGACCAGCAGCTCGCACGCCGCGACGAAGTCCGCCTCGGGCAGCTCGGGCAGCGCCAGCCGACGGCACGAGCGCACCATCCGCGCCGCGTTCTTCTCCGGCCGGAACATCGCCACCCCGCCGTCGGGCTGCCGGTACGCCTTGAGGCCCTCGAAGACCTCCTGCCCGTAGTGCAGGACCACGCTGGCCGGGTCGACCGTGAGCGGCGCGTACGGGACGAGCCGGCCGTCCTGCCAACCGCCGTTCCGCGTCCACCGTGCGCTGACCATGTGGTCGCTGAAGACCCGGCCGAACGCGGGCGCGGCGAGCACCTCGGCGCGCGTCTCCGCGTCCACCGGCGTCCCGGTCGGCTGCAGCTCGAACTCCACGGCATGGCCCCTTTCGTCGAGGCTCCACGGTATCGGGCGTTCAGCCTCCGCTGCCCCAGCCTCCGCTGCCCTCCCGCGGTGCCCCATCCCACGGTGCCCCAGCCCACGGTGACCCAGCCCACGGTGCCCCAGCCCGCGGTGCCCCAGCCCGCGGAACCTTGAACATCCGCGTGCGGGGCGGCGCGGCCGCGAGAGCTGCGGCGCGCCGCGGCTGGATGTTCGAAGTCGGGGCGGTACGCGAAAAGCCCAGCGGCCGGCTGTCAGGCCAGCTTCAGGCGAGGGCGGCCAGCAGCGCGTCGCCGACGTCACGGGTGGACCGGCGCGCGCTGCCGCGGCTGCTCAGGTCCTGTGCGACCGCGGCCTCGACGCGTGCGGCCTGCTCCGGGTGGCCGAGGTGCTCGAGCAGCATCGCGACGCTGAGCACCGTGGCCGTCGGGTCCGCGATCCCCTGCCCGGCGATGTCCGGTGCACTGCCGTGCACCGGCTCGAACATGGACGGGTTGGTCCGGCTGACGTCGAGGTTGCCGCTCGCCGCGAGGCCGATCCCGCCACCGATGGCCGCGCCGATGTCGGTGAGGATGTCGCCGAACAGGTTGTCGGTCACGACGACGTCGAAGCGCTGCGGGTCGGTTACGAGGTACATCGAGGCGGCGTCGACGTGCGCGTAGTCGAGCGCAACGTCGGGGAACTCGGTGGCCACCTCGTCGGTCACGCGCTTCCACAGCCCGCCGGCGTGGACCAGCACGTTCGTCTTGTGCACCAGCGTCAGGTGACGCCGCCGCGCCTGCGCGCGCCGGAACGCGTCGCGCACCACCCGCTCCACGCCGTACGCCGTGTTGATGCTGACCTCGGTCGCCACCTCCTGCGGCGTGCCGTCCCGGAACCGCCCGCCGTTGCCGACGTACGGGCCTTCGGTGCCCTCGCGCACCACCACCAGGTCGAACGGCGCATCGCCTATCGGCGAGCAGACGCCGGGGAAAAGCCGCACCGGGCGCAGGTTGACGTGGTGGTCGAGCGCGAAGCGCAGCCGCAGCAGCAGGCCGCGCTCGAGGACCCCCGGCGGGACGGACGGGTCGCCGACTGCGCCGAGCAGGATCGCGTCGTGCCCGCGCAGCTCCTCGAGCACGCTGTCGGGCAGCGCCTCGCCGGTCCGGGCGTAGGCAGCCGCGCCCAGGTCGTACTCCGTCGTCTGCACGCCGGGCAGCACCGCGTCGAGGACCTTGAGACCCTCGGCCACGACCTCCGGACCGATGCCGTCCCCGGCGACCACCGCAAGCCTCATGCGCTGCAGACTAGGCAACTCGCCGCGCTCAGCGGGGGCGCGCGATGGCCGGCTGGCCGTCGAAGCCGCCGTACGTCGTGATCTGGCGGAGCACGAGGCGGCGCGAGCCGGCCTGCAGCGGCTCGACGAGCTCGAGCCTCGTGACGCGGCCGCGACGATCGGCGCGCACCCGGACGGGGATGGTCAGCCCGGGAGCCGGCTGCGCGTTGCCGACGAGCCCGGCCTGCGCCGCGGCCTCGCCCGGCAGCGACGCCGTGAAGTCCGTGCCGAGCGACGAGGGCGTCATGGCCACGTCGCCAACGCGCGTGAGGACCGCGATCACCGAGGCCAGCGGGTCCACCACGGGCGTCGGCTTGACGAGTCGCTTGTACGGGGCGGGCGGGACCCGCCGATAGGTGACCGAGCCGAGCCGGACGACCTGCTGCGTGCTCGTGCCCGCGACCAGCGTGTAGGTGAGTGCTGACGGCCGGATCGCCCGCCCGGTGAGGCGCGTGACCTGGGGGGTCGGGCCGCCCGTCACGGTCTGCTCGGCGGCGAACCGGTACGAGCGCACCGCCTTCGTAGCGACCACCGCACGTCGCAGCGCCGCCGCGGCGGCGGCCGTGTCGACCGGGGCAATTGCCTGCACGCTCGGCGCAGAGGTGGGGGCGGACGACGTCGACGCCGCAGGACCCGCCGCCCCGACCGAGGAGCCCGAGCACGCGGAGAGGGCCGCACACGCCACGGCACCGGAGGCGAGGAGCCACCGGTGCCGCACGCGGAGCGCTGTCATGGAGCGGAGGAGCTAGTCGTCCGAGCCGCTGTCGTCGTCGTTTTCGCCCTTGTTGTCGTCGGCGTGGTCGTCGTTGTGGTCGGCCTGCTCGTCGTTGTGGTCGGCCTGCTCGTCGTTGTCGTCGGCCTGCTCGTCGTTGTCGTCGGCCTGCTCGTTCTTGTCGTCGGCCTGCTCGTCGCTGTTGTCGCCGTCGTTGTCGTTGTCGTCGCTCTGCTGCTCGTCCGGGCCCTGCTGGCCCTCGTCGGCAGCGCTGTCGTTGCTGTCGCTGCGAGCCTCCTTCGTGCCGGCCGCGGCGGGCAGGTCGGTCTCGGGCTCGTCGGCCTCGCTGTCGGCCGCCTCGACACTGCCGTCCGGACTGACGGTGAACGACATGACGGCGCCGGTGCCCGGGATCGCCAGGTCGAAGCCGCCCGCCGTCTGGGTCAGCGTGAAGGCCGGGGCCGTAGCCGGGACAGCGGCGCTGTCAGCGAAGGCGGCGCTGGCGGCGTAGCCCGCCGGCAGGAGGGCCAGCGCGAGCGCGGCGGTGACGGTGGTCAGGCGGGCGGGTCGGGACACGGGGCGCTCCAGGGGTCGGGGGGCTGCACCGTGTTCATCGGCAGCGGGACGCCGCCGTTACAGGATCTCGGCGAAAAACATCAGGGGCCGCGGTTGACGGCGCTGACGATCGCCCGCAGCGACGCCGTGACGATGCTCGGATGGACGCCGCAGCCCCAGAGGACGCGGCCGTCCACGGCCACCTCGAGGTAGGACGCAGCCTGCGCCTCCTCACCGGCGCCGGTGGCATGCTCCGCGTAGTCGAGCACGCGGGCGTCGACACCGAGCTGCGCCAGCGCGTGCACGAACGCGGCAATCGGTCCGTTGCCCTCGCCGCGCACCGAGCGCGTCTCGCCCTGCCACCGCACCACGGCGTCGATCGTGTCGACCGTGCCGCTCGCGCTGCTGTACGAGACCAGCTCCAGCGGCGTGACCGCGTCGAGGTAGGTCGCGCGGAACAGCTCCCAGATCCGCGTCGGCGCGATCTCGCCGCCGCCCACCTCGGCGACGGCCTGCACGACCCGCGAGAACTCGATCTGCATGCGCCGAGGCAGGTCGAGGTGGTGCTCGTTCTTGAGCACGTACGCGACGCCGCCCTTGCCCGACTGGCTGTTCACGCGGATGACGGCCTCGTACGACCGCCCCACGTCCAGCGGGTCGATGGGTAGGTAGGGAACGCCCCACGGGAACTCGCGCACCGGCACGCCCGCCGCGGCGGCGTCGCGCTCGATCGCCTCGAAGCCCTTCTTGATGGCGTCCTGGTGCGAGCCCGAGAAGGCGGTGTAGACGAGGTCGCCGGCGTACGGGTGCCGCGGGTGCACCGGCAGCTGGTTGCAGTGCTCGACGGTCCGGCGGGTCTCGTCGATGTCGCTGAAGTCGACCAGCGGGTCGACGCCCTGGCTGAACAGGTTGAGGGCGAGGGTCACGAGGCAGACGTTGCCGGTCCGCTCGCCGTTGCCGATCAGGCAGCCCTCGACGCGGTCGGCACCTGCCTGCACGCCGAGCTCGGCGGCGGCGACGGCGGTACCGCGGTCGTTGTGCGGGTGCAGGCTGAGCACGACGCTGCTGCGCCGGTCGCCGAGGTTGCGGCTGAACCACTCCACCTGGTCGGCGTAGATGTTGGGGGTCGACATCTCGACGGTGGCGGGCAGGTTGAGCACCACGGGGCGCTCCGGCGTCGGCTCCCACACGTCCATGACCGCCTCGCAGACCTCCAGCGCGTAGTCGAGCTCGGTGCCGGTGAACGACTCCGGGCTGTACTGCCAGCGCGACGTGGTCTCCGGACCGAGCAGCTGCTCCACGAACTTCTTGCACCACCGCGCGCCCTGGACCGCGATGTCCTTGATGCCGTCGCGGTCGAGGCCGAAGACGACGCGCCGCTGCAGCGTGGAGGTCGAGTTGTAGAGGTGGACGAGAGCGGTGCCGCGGAAGCCGACGAGCGACTCGACCGTGCGCTCGATGAGCTCCTCGCGGGCCTGCGTCAGCACCTGGATCGTGACGTCCTCCGGGACGTGGCCGTCCTCGACGAGCGTGCGGATGAAGTCGAAGTCCGTCGCGCTCGCAGCGGGGAAGCCGACCTCGATCTCCTTGTAGCCCAGGCGGACCAGCAGCTGGAACATCTGCAGCTTGCGGGCGCTGTCCATCGGGTCGATGAGCGCCTGGTTGCCGTCGCGCAGGTCGACGCTGCACCACTGCGGGGCGCGGTCGATCGTGCGCTCGGGCCAGGTGCGGTCAACTAGGCCGACCGGCGGGAACGGGCTGTAGCGGCTGAACGGCATGCTCATGACGGGGCTCCGGTGGGAGAGGGACGAGCGGCCAGCACGAGGTCCCGCGACGGGGAGCCGGCCTGGCTCAGACCCCGTCGCGGCCGCTAAGCAGCAGGCTCGCGTGCGTCATCATGCGCGACGCTACACGCCGGCGAGAAAGCCGCGGACGGCTTCGGCGAACGCGGCGGGCTCGTCGACCCACGGGAAGTGCCCGGCCCGCGGGAGCACCACCTGCTGCGCAGCCGGGAAGCACCCGGCGACGGCGGCCACGGCGGCAACACCGGTGAGGGCGTCCCGCTCACCACCGACGAGCAGCACGGGGGCGGTCACCTGCGCCAGCCCGGCGACCAGGCCCGCTACGTCGACGTCCTCCTCCCGCGCCGGGCGGAACCCCAGCTCGGCGCGCTTGCTCGTCTGCGTCTCCGCCGTTGCCGCGTGCGCCTGCGTCCGCTCGTCCCACCGGCCGTACATGAACGGCCGGGCCGCGCGCCACAGCTGCTGCTGCACGGACGGCGGCGCGGTCGCGAGCGCGTCGAGGGCCTCGCGTGCGTCGGCGTACCACGGCTCGCCGGCCCGCGAGGCCTGGATCTGCGCGACGTCCTGGCGCTGGACGCCCTGCAGCTTCCCGCCCGGCGTCACCAGGACCAGCCGCTCCACCGCCTCCGGGTGCCGGGACGCCCAGGCCTGCGCCACCTCGGTGCCCGCGGAGTGGCCGAGCAGGGCCAGCCGCTCCTCGCCGAGGTGCCCGCGCAGCGCCTCCACGTCCTCGGCCAGCCGGTCGAACCGCAGCGACGCCGGATCGGCCGGCACCTCGCTGCGGCCGGTGGCGCGGCTGTCGAGCAGGACCAGCGTGCGGTCGTCGGCGAGGCCACCGAGGTCCCCGAGGTACGCGGCCGCGCGGCCGGGGCCGCCGGGCAGGCAGACGAGCCTCGGCCCGGTCCCGACCTCGACGTAGGACAGCCGCGTCCCGTCGTACGAGGAGAAGGTGGTCACGACAGGTCGACGGCGCGGGCGCTGGTCGCGCCGATCGCGGACGCGATCTCGGCCAGCACGTCCGCGGGGACCGCGCTGTCGACGGTGAGCCCCATCAGCGCGTCGCCGCCCTGGGCAGCGCGGCTGACCTGCGCGCCGGCGATGTTGACGCCCGCCTCGCCCAGCGCGGCGCCGACGCGACCGACGACGCCGGGCTGGTCGACGTAGCGGAAGAAGACCAGGTGCTCCGACGCGGGCAGGTCGACGTCGAAGCCGTCGACCGAGGTGAGCTTCTCGACCTGGCGGGTGCCGGCGAGCGTGCCGGACACCTCGACGGTCTCGCCGGTCGGGAGCACGCCGCGCAGGGTGAGCAGGTTGCGGTAGTCGGGGCTGTCGGCGTCGGCCGTCAGCGACACCTCCAGGCCGCGCTCGGCGGCCAGCGCGGGCGCGTTGACGAACGTCACCGACTCCTCGACGACGTCCGCGAACACGCCCTTCAGGGCGGCCAGCTGCAGCACAGAGACGTCGTGGGCCGCGATCTCGCCGCGTACCTCGACCTCCAACGTCGACGCGACGTGGCCGGCCAGCGCCGTGAAGACGCGGCCGAGCTTCTCGACGAGCGGCAGGGCCGGACGCAGCTCCGGCACGACCGCGCCGCCCGCCTGCACGTTGACGGCGTCCGGGACGAAGTCCCCCTCGAGCGCCAGCTTCACCGACCGGGCGACGGCGATGCCGGCCTTGTCCTGCGCCTCGACGGTGGAGGCGCCGAGGTGCGGCGTGGCCACGACGGTGTCGAACTCGAACAGCGGCGACGCGGTGCACGGCTCGGTCGCGAACACGTCGATGCCGGCGCCGGCGACGTGGCCGCTCTTGAGCGCCTGCGCCAGCGCGTGCTCGTCGACGAGGCCGCCGCGGGCGGCGTTGACGAACCGGACGCCCGGCTTGCAGGTGGCCAGCTCCTTCTCGCCGATGAGGCCGACCGTCTCGGGCGTCTTCGGCAGGTGGATCGAGATGAAGTCGCTCTCGCGCAGCAGCTCCTCGAGCGTCACCAGGCGTACGCCGATCTGCGCGGCGCGGGCCGGCTGGACGTACGGGTCGTAGGCCAGCAGCCGTACGCCGAACGCCGACATCCGCTGGGCGAACAGCACGCCGATCCGGCCGAGGCCCACGACGCCGACCGTCTTGTCGGCCACCTCGACGCCGGTCCACTTCGACCGCTCCCACTTGCCGGCCTTGAGCGCGGCACTGGCGGGGGCGATGTTGCGGGCGCAAGCCAGCAGCAGGGCCACCGCCTGCTCGGCCGCGCTGACGATGTTGGACTGCGGGGCGTTCACCACCATGACGCCGCGGGCCGTGGCAGCCGGCACGTCGACGTTGTCCAGCCCGATGCCAGCGCGAGCGACGACCTTGAGACGTGGCGCGGCGGCGAGCGCCTCCTCGTCGATCTGCGTCGCGCTGCGGATGAGCACCGCGTCGGCCTCCGCGAGCGCCGGGAGAAGAGCCGCACGGTCGGCTCCGTCGCAGCTGCGGATGTCGAACCCGTCGCCCAGCACGGCGACCACGGACGGGGCGAGCTCCTCGGTGATGAGCACGACGGGCTGGTTCACGGGGGTCCTCGAGGCAGGTCTGTCCGACGGGGGCTCGGGCACCTCGTCGTGCCACGTCTGCGGAGCCGAGTCTACGGGCGACTGAGCGGCGTCCGGTTCGTCCTGAGAGAGTGGAGGCCGTTCCCCTCTCCGGTTCGTCCTGCGCCGGCCCCCGCACACCCTGGAGTCCGTGTGCCCCTCCCCCGCCTCCGGCACCTCGGTCTGGCAGGGGCGGTCCTCACCGGCCTCGTCGCCGGCTCCGCCGTCGTCCCGACCGCGTCGGCCGATCCCGGAGTGCGCCGCGGTGGTCCGGTGGCGCAGGTGCTGCGCGCACCGGCGCGCTCCACGGTGACGGCTCCCCGCCTCCTGCGCGCCACCCGGACGCCGGCCGCGACGCGTCCGCCGGTGTCGACGTGGCAGGTGACCTACTGCGGCTTCGAGAGCAACCCGCAGGCGAAGCAGGCGTTCCAGGCGTCCGTCGACACATGGGCCGGCCTCATCGACACGCCCAACGACAGCGTCCCGATCCGGGTGAAGGCGACGTTCAAGGACCTCGGCGACCCGGACGTCCTCGGCCAGGCAGGACCCACCGACTTCGTCGTCCTCGACCCGCAGAGCAACGGCGTCCGCACGTCGTACCCGGTGGCGCTGGCCAACGCCCTGCGCGGCAGGGACTCCACGCCGAGCTCGGCCATCTCGTGCACCGGCGGCGCCACCAGCAGCGACGGCTCCGACATCACGGCGGAGTTCAACAACCGAGCCGGGAAGGTCTACTACGGCACCGACGGGCAGCTGCCGGACGCGTCGTACGTCGACTTCCAGACGGTCGTGCTGCACGAGCTGGGTCACGGGCTCGGGTTCCTCGGGTCCATGGACGTCGACATCGAGAAGCGCGGCCGGTGGGGCGCCACCACGGGCGTCCCGGACATCTACGACCGCTTCACAGTGCGGTCCAGCGGCAGCGTCCAGCGCAAGCCGCTGCTGTCCTACGTGAACGGCTCCACCGCCCTCGGGGAGGCGCTGACCAGTGGCGCCGTCTACTGGGACGGGCCGCTCGGCAAGGCGGCGTACAACGGCCGGCCGCCGCGGCTGTACGCGCCGTCGCAGTTCCTGCCGGCCAGCAGCTACAGCCACGTCTCGGACGTCGACTTCCCGGCGGGCGACCCGAACTCGCTGATGACGCCGTTCGTCGAGAACAACGAGGTTATCCGCGAACCTGGACCCGTGGTGCTCGGCATGTTCGCCGACATGGGCTACCGGACGCCACAGCCGGCCGGGCAGCGGTTCGAGGCGGTCGACCCGGCCCGGCTGCTGGACACCCGCAGCGGTGTCGGCGGGCCGATCGGCCCACTGACCGATGACACGTTCTTCGACCTGCGCGTCACCGGCGGCACCGTGCCCGTCGACGCCACTGCGGTCGCGCTGAGCGTCACCGCGACCGGCACCGACGCGGCCGAGGCGACGCTGTTCCCGACGCCGCGTGCCGGCACCGCTCGCCCGGTGGCGCCCAACGTCCGCGCGTCCGCGGGCGGGACCCGCACCACGATGCTGACCGTCCCGGTAGGAGCGGATGGCTCGGTGCGCGTGCACGCGCGCATCGGCAGCCCCCAGCTGGTCGTGGACGTCCTCGGCTGGTACGGACCGTCGGCCACCTCCGCCTTCCGCGGCGCGGACCCGATCCGGATCGCGGACACCCGCGACGGCACCGGCGGCATCCAGGCCGGGCGGCTCGAGGCCGGTCGCACCCTCGACGTGAAGGTGACCGGCGCCGTGCCAGCGACCGCCGACGCGGTCGTGCTCACGCTGACCGCGCTGAACGCGACTGCGCAGACCGGCGTCCGCCTCGTGCCGCGGCCGGCGACGCCGACCGCCCCGTCGCCGCTCACGACCAGCGGCAGCGTCGCCCCCGGCGCCGTCACGACGAGCGCGGTCGTGACCCGGGTCGGCAGCGACGGCTCCGTCCGCGTCAGCGTCGACGAGGGCGCTGCCGACGTCGTCCTGCACGTCACCGGCTGGTACGACGACGGCGCCGACGGGCTGTTCCACGTGCTCGGTACCGACCGCGCGCTCGAGGGCCGCATCGGCAGCAAGAGGGCGAGCAGCCGGCCCAGCTCGCGCGACGTGGCAGTCACCGGCGTGTCCGGGGTGCCGGTCACCGGCGCAGCCGCGGTCCTCACCGTGCTGTCCGCCGCCTCGACCACGGCGACCGAGCTGAGCCTCTACCCGGCCCGCACCGACGGCGCGCGGAGCAGCCTGCCGACGCTCGACCTCCGGCCCGGCGAGACGGCAGCGACCAGCAGCACCGTGCGCGTCGGCCGGACCGACGGCTCCGGACGGGGGCTGGTGCGCATCAGCAACGTCCGCGGCGTGGCGCAGACAGCCCTCGACCTCACCGGCTGGTTCGGCCCCTGACGACGGACGGCCCGCCCCAGCAGGGGCGGGCCGTCGAGGTCGTACGGACTACTCGCCCGAGTCGTCGATCCAGGCCATCATCGGGCGCAGCTTCGCGCCGACCACCTCGATCGGGTGCTGCGCGCCCTCGTCCCGGAACTTCTTCAGCTCCGCGCCGCCGTTCTCGTCGTCGTCGATGAGCCGCTTGGTGAACGTGCCGTCCTGGATGTCGGCCAGGACCCGCTTCATCTCGGCCTTCGTCTCCGGCGTGATGATCCGGGGACCGGTGACGTAGTCGCCGAACTCCGCCGTGTCCGAGATGGACCAGCGCATCTTGCCGATGCCGCCCTCGTACATCAGGTCGACGATGAGCTTGAGCTCGTGCAGGCACTCGAAGTACGCGATCTCGGGCTGGTAGCCGGCCTCGATGAGCACCTCGAACCCGGTCTGCACCAGCGCGGACGCGCCGCCGCACAGCACGGCCTGCTCGCCGAACAGGTCGGTCTCGGTCTCCTCGGTGAACGTCGTCTTGATGACGCCGGCGCGGGTGCCGCCGATGCCCTTCGCCCACGACAGGGCAAGGGCCTGCGCGTTGCCGGTCGCGTCCTGCTCCACCGCGATGAGGCACGGCACGCCGCGCCCGTCGACGAACTGACGACGGACGAGATGACCCGGGCCCTTGGGGGCGACCATCGCGACGTCGACGCCGGCGGGCGGCTTGATGAGGCCGAAGCGGATGTTGAGGCCGTGCCCGAAGAACAGGGCGTCGCCCTCCTTCAGGTTCGGGGCCACGTCGTTCTCGTACAGCTTCCGCTGCACGGTGTCCGGCGCCAGGATCATGATGACGTCGGCCTCGGCGGACGCCTCGGCGGGCGTGGTGACGCGCAGCCCGTCCGCCTCCGCCTTCGCGCGGCTCTTGCTGGCCTCGGGCAGGCCGACGCGCACGTCGACGCCGGAGTCGCGCAGCGACAGGGCGTGCGCGTGGCCCTGGCTGCCGTAGCCGAGGACGGCCACCGTGCGGCCCTGGATGACCGACAGGTCGGCGTCGTCGTCGTAGAAGATCTCAGCGGCCATGGGTGGGGGTTGTCCTCTCGGTCATGCAGAAACGGAACGGAGTCGGGTCTCGGACCCGGTGATGGAGCGCGAGCCCCGGCCGACGGCGACCATGCCCGACTGGACCAGCTCGCGGATCCCGAACGGCTCGAGCACCTTGATGAGCGCGCTGAGCTTGTCGGCGGTGCCGGTCGCCTCGATGGTGACGGCGTCGCTGGCGACGTCGACGACCTTCGCGCGGAACAGCTGGACGGTCTCGAGCACGTGCGAGCGGGTCGTCAGGTCGGCCTTGACCTTCACCAGCAGCAGCTCGCGCTGCACGCTGGCGGCGGGGTCGAGCTCGACGATCTTCAGCACGTTGATGAGCTTGTTGAGCTGCTTGGTGACCTGCTCGAGCGGCAGGCCCTCCACGGCCACGACGATCGTCATGCGGCTGACCGACGGGTGCTCGGTCGGGCCGACGGCGAGCGAGGTGATGTTGAAGCCGCGGCGGGAGAACAGGCTCGCCACGCGAGCCAGGACGCCGGGCTTGTCCTCGACGAGGACCGACAGCGTGTGGGTCGTGCGTTGCGTCATGGTCAGACCATCCCGTCGCTGTCCCAGTCGGGCCGCGTGTCGCGGGCCGCCAGGATCTCGTCGTTGCTCGTGCCGGCCGGCACCATGGGCCACACCATCGCGTCCTGGCCCACGACGAAGTCGATGACGCAGGGCGCGTCGTCGACGGCCATCGCCTTCTCGATGGTGGCGTCCACGTCCTCCTTGCTGTCGCAGCGCAACCCGACGCAGCCCATCGCATCGGCGAGCTTCACGAAGTCCGGGATCCGCTTGGACTGCAGGTTCGTGTTGGAGTAGCGGCCCTCGTAGAACAGCGTCTGCCACTGGCGGACCATGCCGAGGTTGCCGTTGTTGATGATCGCCACCTTGATGGGGATGCCCTCGATGGCGCAGGTGACCAGCTCCTGGTTCGTCATCTGGAAGCAGCCGTCGCCGTCGATGGCCCACACCACCGCCTCCGGCCGGCCGACCTTCGCGCCCATGGCCGCGGGCACCGAGTAGCCCATGGTCCCGGCGCCGCCGCTGTTCAGCCACGTGTAGGGGTTCTCGTACGAGATGAACTGGCTCGCCCACATCTGGTGCTGCCCGACGCCGGCGACGTACAGCGCCTCGGGGCCGGCGATCTGGCCGATGCGGGTGATGACGTGCTGCGGCGCGAGCGAGCCGTCGGTCGGCTCCTCGTACCCGAGCGGGTAGGTCGTGCGCCAGCTCTCGAGGCTCTTCCACCAGCCGGTCAGGTCGGCCCGGCTGCCGCTCTTGTAGAGCTCCTGCAGCGCCACGACGAGGTCGGCGACGGTCTCGCGAACGTCGCCGACGATCGGCACGTCGACCTCGCGGTTCTTGCCGATCTCCGCCGGGTCGATGTCGGCGTGGATCACCTTCGCGGTCGGAGCGAAGCTGGAGAGCTTGCCGGTCACGCGGTCGTCGAAGCGCGCGCCGAGGGTGATGAGCAGGTCGGACTTCTGCAGCCCGGTGACGGCGGCGACGCTGCCGTGCATGCCGGGCATGCCCAGGTGCTGGGCGTGGCTGTCGGGGAAGGCGCCGCGGGCCATCAGCGTGGTGACGACGGGGATTCCGGTCAGCTCGGCGAGGATGCGCAGCTCCTTGGCGGCGCGGGCCTTCAGCACGCCGCCGCCGACGTACAGCACCGGGCGGGCGGCCGCGGCGATGAGGCCGGCGGCCTCGCGGATCTGCTTCGCGTGCGGCTTGGTCGTCGGGTGGTAGCCGGGCAGGTCCAGCGTCGGAGGCCACGCGAAGTCGCCGGTCGTCTGCAGGATGTCCTTCGGCAGGTCGACCAGCACCGGACCGGGGCGGCCCGTGCTGGCCAGGTGGAACGCCTCCGCGATGGTTCGCGGGATGTCCTCGACGCGCTGCACCAGGAAGTTGTGCTTTGTGATGGGCATCGTGATGCCGACGATGTCCGCCTCCTGGAAAGCGTCCGTGCCGATGGACGCGCTCGGCACCTGGCCGGTGATGGCGACGATCGGCACAGAGTCCATGTAGGCGTCGGCGATCGGCGTGACCAGATTGGTCGCGCCGGGGCCGCTGGTCGCCATGCAGACGCCGACCTTGCCGGTCGCCTGCGCGTAGCCCTCGGCCGCGTGGCCGCCGCCCTGCTCGTGCCGGACGAGGATGTGGCGCAGCTTCTTGCTGTCGAACAGCGGGTCGTACGCCGGCAGGATCGCGCCGCCGGGGATGCCGAAGACGACCTCCGCCCCGACGCTCTCCAGGGATCGGACGAGCGACTGGGCTCCGGTGAGGCTCTCGGTCATGTGGCTTCCTTCGGGAACTGCGCGGGCAACAAAAAACCCCTCGTGCGGGGCACGGAGGGGTGAGCGCGTCTGCCGGGTGCGGCGGACGCGCTAGCGAACTACGAGGACGAGCGGCACGACGCCAGCGTGCGTGAGCCGCTGCGTGATGTCAAGCCAGTGGGATGATGATCCCACTGCGTGAGACGGTCAGCCGGTGATCGCGCCGTACGCCGCCGACCCGACGAGCTTGGCGTACTTGCCGAGCACGCCGGTCGTGTAGCGCGGCTCGAGCGGCTTCCAGCCGGCCCGGCGCGCCTCCAGGACGTCCGCGTCGACCAGCAGGTCGAGCGTCCGGGCCGCGAGGTCGAGCCGCACGGTGTCGCCTTCGGCGACCAGCGCGATCGGCCCGCCGTCCGTGGCCTCCGGCGCGATGTGCCCGACGCACAGCCCGGTCGTACCCCCGGAGAAGCGGCCGTCCGTGAGCAGGAGCACGTCCTTGCCGAGCCCGGCGCCCTTGATGGCGCTGGTGACCATGAGCATCTCGCGCATGCCGGGGCCGCCCTTGGGGCCTTCGTACCGGATGACGACGACGCAGCCCTTGTCGAGGGTGCCGGCCTCGAGCGCATCCATGACGCCCTGCTCGCCGTCGAACACCCGCGCCGGTCCCGAGAAGACGTCGCCGTCGAAGCCGGCGCTCTTCACG
>JAODNS010000171.1 GCA_025465145.1 Frankiales bacterium | reverse complement strand
GTCCTCGACGTCGCCGCGGGCACGTACTGCCTCGAGCTGAAGAACACCAAGGGCAAGGCCAAGAACTGGAAGGTCGAGAAGACGTCCGCCGACGCCGCACAGAGCCTCAGCCAGGGCAGCTGCGCCTGATCCTACGAACGTCGCGACGCGGGGGCGGGGTGCTCAATGCACCCCGCCCCTGTTGCAGTCCTCAAGAGCCAGCGCCAACAAGCCGACGGAGAGACCATGCAGACTCGCGTCAGGTCGCAATCCTGCCCGGTACGCCGGTGGCGGCGCGTTCGCGGTGAAGACGGCTTCGGCCTCGTGGAAGCGGTGACTGGCTCATTCATTCTGCTGCTGTTCGGTGCAGCGGTGTCGGGCCTGCTTCTGACAAACATGAACGTGTCCAAGGTTGCTCGCCAGCGCGTGGCCGCGAGCCAACTCGCTGCCCGTGAGCTGGAGATCGTGCGTGATCAATTTGCGCAGTCCGACGCAAGCGCTTTGGCAGTCGTGGGAGCTGGATCTGTGACCAATCCAAACCCGCTGATGGGGACAGGCGCGAGCAAGGTCGACGGCGTGCTGTACACCGTCTCTCGCACGGCGGCCTGGGCCGTGACGGGGACGGGTGTCAGCGCCTGCGACGGTGGCGGAGCTGTGACCTACCCCAGCGTTCGCATCAGCGTGCAGGTGACCTGGCCGAAGATGCGCGGCGTCCGCCCGGTCACCACAGACAGCATCGTGACGCCGAGCAAGCGGGTGCTCAACAGTGATTACGCATTCGTCGCCGTGAAGATCAACACGTACGGAGCGAAGCCGAACCCGGGCCGTGCCGTGACGGCGAGCGGCCCCGGGGGGACCGTCACCGAAGTCACTGACTCTGCAGGCTGCGCAGTCTTCGGCATCGCCACGCCGGGGGACTACGACTTCACGCTGAGCGAGCCGGGATACGTGGACTATTACGGTGCGCTGAAGCCCGTGGTGAAGAAGACGGTCAGCAAGGGCTCGTTTCAGACCTTCGCCGTGACGTATGACCGCGCCGCATCACTCGCCGTCAACGTGCTGACTGAATCCGGCTACGGGCTGCCAAGCCCACTGCCAGCATTGGTCGTGCGCAGCGGCGGATTGCCGTCACCGGGTACGAGAGCAACCCCTTCGACGGGATCCACGACCGTAGTCGGCGATCTCGGGCCTTACGCGCAGGGGTACACGGTCTGGGCTGGGGTCTGCCCTGATGCCGAGCCAGCGGCACCGCCGACGAACCAGACGGCAACCGTGGTCACCCCCGGTGCTGGCCAGTCGCTCGACGCCAGTGCGTTCCTCGCTCCGGTCGCCATCACGAGCTCGCTGCCTGGCGCGACGGTCACGGCGACGCACGCGAGCGGCTGCACTGGCGACGGCACCCTCACGCTCGGTGTCACAGACGCGAACGGCTTCCTCGCCTCTTCCTTGCCCTATGGAACGTGGATGATCAGCGTGGGCGGCGGCGTGCCGGTCTCAGTCACGCCGACCAAAGACGGCGCGACGCAGGTGCCGGCATGACGAGACGCCTCGCTGCCACGCCGAAGGCAGATGGCGGGTTCGGCCTCGTCGAGATGCTCGTGGCGATGTTCGTCGGGTCGCTGGTGATGGGTGCGGCAACCGTGATCTTCAACGTGACTCTGCAGAGCAGCCGCGCCACGCAGTCACGGGTGGATGGCATCAACGCGGCGCGGGTTGCGACGGAAGCCATGAGTCGCTCGCTTCGCACGGCCGTCCTCCCCACGCAGCTGGACGCCTCGGGATCATTCGATGCCGCCTTCCTGCAGGCGGCGCCGCGCGCTGTCTTCTTCTACGCGAACATCAACAACCCCGGAAACGCCATCGGCCCAAGCCGTGTGTCCTATCAGGTGATCGGCAACAATCTTGTTCAGACGATCCAGGCACCACTCGCGCACGCCGCGAACGATCATGACTACAAGTACTGCGACTTGGCGCAGACAACCTGCGCCAGAAGCACTCTTCTGCTCACCTCCGGAGTCGACGCAGGCGGGATCTTCACCTACTACGACCGATACGGCTCCGTGCTCAGTCCCAGCGTTGCCTGCACTGTCGGCACATGTCTCGACGCCACGTCGCTGGAGAACGTCGACGCAGTCGAGATCCGGGTGGCTGTGTCCCCGCCGGCAGGTGTTCGGGTCGGGCCCAGCACCTACTTCACACGCGTTGCGCTGCCCAATCACGATGCCGTTATCCGCGATGGGAAATGACATGCCTAGCCGCTCCCACATGCGCCTCCTCAACCGCGTCACGGCTCACGGCTCGGCCGACGCCGGGGTGGTCATGATCTTGGTTGTCATGACGATGGTGCTAGCAACTGCCTTCGTTACTGCCGGGCTCGCGTACTCCGCGCAGTCGCAGCGCTTCTCACGGCACGACCAGGACTGGAATGCAGCTCTGGCCGCCGCGCAGGCGGGTGTCGAGGACTACATCGCTCACCTGAACCGCAATGACAACTACGCGCGACAGGTGACGTTCGCCGACTGCGCGAACGTGGCCATCCAGGGTCCCAAGGCGCCTTCGCCGAACACGTGTTCGTGGACGTCCAGCACGCCGGTTGGTTGGCAGCCGGTGAATCCCGGCCAGCCTGGGGGGCCGGCCTTCCACTACGACGTGGACCCCTCGGATCTGGACAGGAGCGGCACGGTCCAGGTCACCTCGACCGGGAGGGTCAACGGTGTGCGGCGGACGCTGCAGTCGAGCGTGGGTCGCGGGGGATCGACGGACTTCCTGTACTACACAGACCACGAGGACGCCGACCCGGACAACCAGGTGAGCTATCCCAGCGCCATGCCGGCCAACTGCTACCTGTACTGGTGGGGAAGGTCGAAGGACACGCCGAAGTCTGTGACGGCAGCCCAGCGTAAGGGGAACAACGCCGGTTGCCGCGAGATCACCTTCATCGGGGGTGATGTCTTCGACGGCAAGGTACATACCAACGACACGCCGCTGTACAGCCCGGGCGGCAACGGCGCGCTGCCGACGTTCCTGCAGGGTGTGGAAACGTCCGATCCGGCATGCAAGGCCGCCGTCCGCACGAACTCCAGCACATGGACGGCGTGCGACCGGAACGGGACCGGTGCCCAGTTCGGCACCAACTTCCCCGTCTACGCCGAGGCTCTAGATCTCGCCGACAACAGCGAGGCCTTCTCTGGCTATCCTGGATGCCAGTACAGCGGGGCGACGCGGATCAAGTTCAACAGCGACGGCACGATGACGGTGTGGAGCAAGGAGACGTCGCCCGGGACGAGCACCTGCGGAGGCAGCGCACCGTTCGGGAAGACAGTGCCTGTGCCCAACGACATGGTGATCTACGCGAAGGCGGCGCCTACGCAACGGGTGTGCAAGGCAGGTGAGATCGACGGCACGCTCCCGCTGGGTACCTACGACGGCACCAACAAGCAGGCGAGCTATACGCAGGATGCCAACACCGCCTACACCGACCAGCACTGTGGACGCGGAAACATGTTTATCGAGGGAACTCTCAAGGGACGCGTGACCGTCGCAGCGCAGAACTCGATCGTGATTACGAACGACATGCTCCTCGCGGGGGGCCTGACCGGCAGTGACCTCCTTGGCCTCGTCGCCAGCAACAGCGTGGAGATCTACCACCCGGTCTTGAACAAGTACGACTGCGTGACGGCCAAGAAGTCGACGAGCTGCGCCGGTACGACGTACACGTACGGGCCTCCGACGTCCACCACGTATCCTCGCGACGTCGCAGGGAAGGGCTTTAAGGTCTACGCGTCCATCCAGACGTTGCAGCACTCGTTCTTCGTCCAGAGCTACGACCAGCACGCGATGGGCCTTGGCAAGTTGACCGTCGTCGGATCCATCGCCCAGAAGTGGCGCGGCGCCGTCGGAACCGGTGATGGCACCACCGGGTACTTCAAGGACTACAGCTACGACAAGCGCCTGAAGTACTCGTCGCCGCCGTACTTCCCGCAGTTCATCAACGCGGTGTGGTCGAGTAGAGCCGTCGGTGAGGTGCAGGCCGCCTACTGACCTCGTCGGGAAGGGGGATCTTGCTCGCGCTCGCGTCGGTTGCCGCACTGGGGTTCCTGATGGGGTCCTTCCTGAACGTCGTCATCTGGCGGGTTCCACGCGGCGAGTCGATCATCAGCCCGCCCAGTGCCTGTCCCGCCTGCGGCACGCACATCCGCCCGCAGGACAACGTGCCGGTAGTCAGCTGGCTGCTGCTGCGCGGCAGGTGCCGTGACTGCGAGGCGCCGATCAGCGCCCGGTACCCGCTGGTCGAGCTGGGCACCGGCGCAATCTTCGCGGTCATGGCACTCAGGTTCGGGCTCAGCGCCGAGCTGCCGGCGTACCTGTACCTCGCCGCGATCGGGGTCGCGCTGACGCTCATCGACATCGACGTCAAGCGCCTGCCGGACGTCCTCACCCTGCCGTCCTACGTCGTCGGAACGGTGCTGCTCGGCATCGCCAGCATCGACGAGCCGCACATGCTGCTGCGTGCCGCGTTCGGCGCTGCCGCCATGTTCGCCGTCTACTTCGCCCTCTGCTTCGCGTACCCAGCCGGCATGGGCTTCGGCGACGTCAAGCTCAGCGGTGTGCTGGGCCTCTACACGGCCTGGCTCGGCTGGGACGTCTGGGGAGCCGGGCTGCTGCTCGGCTTCTTCCTCGGCGGCTTCTTCGGGATCGGCCTCATCCTCGTCAAGAAGGGCGGCCGCAAGACGGCCGTGCCGTTCGGGCCGTTCATGCTGCTGGGCGCCCTGCTGGCGGTCCTTTTCGGGCATGGGCTGGTGGACGGCTACCTCGATCTCACCACCGGCGGATAGCCAACTGCGCCGGACGGCTCAAGCAGCCCCCGCGTACGTCCGATGCGTCCTGTGAACACCGGCGAGAACGCCGGTACCTCGCGGCCGATCAGCCGCTGCACGAGGGGACCAGGACGTGGCAGGCAGACCAGTAGTGGGTCTCGACATCGGGACCAGTGGCGTACGCGCCGCTGAGCTCTCGATGGGGAAGGGGCCGGCGACGCTCGAGCGATTCGGCCAGGTGGCCCTGCCCGTCGGGGCCGTCCGGGATGGCGAGGTCATCGACAGCGACGCGGTTGCGGCCGCCATCAAGCAGCTGTGGGCCCAGGCGAAGTTCAGCACGAAGAAGGTCGTCGTCGGCGTCGCCAACCAGAAGGTCGTCGTCCGTCAGGTCGACCTCCCGTGGCTGCCCGTCAACGAGCTGCGCAAGTCGCTGAGCTTCCAGGTCCAGGACTTCATCCCGATGCCGGTGGAGCAGGCAATCCTGGACTTCCACCCGCTCGAGGAGTTCACCAACGACGCCGGCGGCCGCATGCTGCGCGTCCTGCTCGTCGCCGCTGCTCGCGACATGGTCGGCAGCGCCATGGACGCCGTCACGAAGGCCGGCCTGCAGCCGGCGATGGTCGACCTCACCAGCTTCGCCGTCCTGCGCTCGCAGGTGACCGCGAGCGCCGGATTCGCCGTCGAGGCCGAGGCTCTCGTCGACATCGGCGCCAGCGTCACGAACATCGTCGTCCACCATGGCGGCGTGCCGCGCTTCGTCCGCATCCTGCTCATGGGCGGTGCCGACATCACCGACGCTGTCGCTGAGCGTCTGGGCGTCCCGACGGACCAGGCCGAGACCGTCAAGCAGACCAACGGCCTCAGCACCGGCGGCATGGTCGAGAGCCACCCCGCCAGCCGTGCGATCGAGCAGACCGGCGGTGCCTTCGTCGAGGAGGTCCGCGGCTCGCTCGACTACTACCTCGCCCAGCCCGGTGCCGCGCGCATCGGCCGGGTGGTCCTGTCCGGCGGCGGCTCCCGCCTGGGCGGGCTCGTCGAGCGGTTGTCGGCCGCGACGCGCCTGCCCGTCGAGGTCGCCCGTCCCATGTCCGCGCTGAAGATCGGCAAGACCGGCCTCACCGACGACCAGCTCGCGTACGTCGAGCCCATGGTCGCGGTGCCCGTCGGCCTCGCCATGGGGGTGGCCTCGTGAGCCTCATGACCGAGACGAAGGCGGACGTCACCCTCGGGTCCCTGCCTCGCGTCAACCTGCTACCGCCGGAGATCGCCGAGAGGCGCCGCTTCCGGCGCATCCAGGTGGGCCTTGGCGGTGCCGTCATCGGCGCCGTAGGCATCGTCGCCCTGCTGTACGTCGGTGCCGTCAGCAGCGTGTCCGAGGCGCAGACGGAGCTGGACTCCGCCAACGCGCGCCACGCCACCCTGCAGGCCGAGACCGCCAAGTACAAGGACGTCACCGCCGTCTACGCCCGCGCAGCCGCCGCCCAGGCGATGCTGACGCAGGCGATGGGCGAGGAGGTGCGCTACTCGCAGTTCCTCAACGACCTCAGCCTGACCGTTCCCGAGAACGTCTGGGTCAAGAGCGTCACGTTCGCGCAGGCAGCCGGGGCTGCGGCCCCGACCGCCGGCGGTCTCGCCACGCCGGGCATCGGCAGCGTCACGTTCACCGGTGTCGGCTTCAGCCACGACGACGTCGCGGTCTGGCTCGAATCGCTCGCCACCCAGAAGGGGTACGCGAACCCGTACTTCACCAGCTCGACCGAGGCTCTGCTGGGCTCGCGCAAGACGGTGGACTTCACCTCGACCGCGACCCTCACGCCAGCCGCCTACTCCGGTCGCTACACGAAGCCGATCGGAGGCTGACATGGACAAGCTCAAGCAGTACGTCATCTTCACCGTCATCGGGTCGCTCGCGATCCTGGCGCTCGGCTACAACTTCCTCGTCTCGCCGAAGAAGGCGGAGGCCGAGGACCTGCGGACGCAGGCGGCGTCGCAGGTCAGCGCGAACGCTCAGCTGCAGACACAGCTGACGGTCCTCAAGGCCCAGGCCAAAGACCTGCCGAAGCAGCAGGCCAGGCTCGCTGCCGTCGCCGCGAAGATCCCGGACAACCCGGCACTGCCGGCGCTGATCCGGGCGCTGACGGGTGCCAGCGCGTCCGCCGGCGTCGAACTCGTCTCCGTGACGCCAGGAGCGCCGACGGCAGGCACTGGTGCAACGGGTGCCGTGGCCGGAGCCGGGACGCTCGCCGCCATCCCCCTCTCGCTCAACGTCGTCGGCGGCTACTTCCAGGTGGAGCAGTTCGTTGCGAACCTCGAGAACCTGCCCCGATCCGTGCGCATCAGCAACCTGACGATGAATCCGGGCGCAAACCCGGTCAAGAAGACCGCTCGCCCGGTCAGCGTCGACGACGGCAAATCGCTCACGGCGACTGTCACCGGTCAGGTCTTCATGGCAGCGGACCGGCCCGCCGCCACCGCCGCTGTGGCGCCGCGCGGCGGCTCTACGTCCCCTGTCGTCGCCCCCAAAGCGGTCTCGACCGCGCCGGCCAACTAGGAGAGCGACATGAGCCAGGACACGTTCCCGTTCGAGGCGGACCACGACCCGATTGCGCACGATGACGGAGCTGACGCCAACCGCACGAAGCTGGTCGTCGCGGGCGGTGCCGTCGCGGCGCTGGTCCTCGGCGCCGGTGCCTACCTGTTCCTCGGTGGCGGCGGTGACACCGAGGAGGCTGCGTTCGTGCCGATCAAGCGGGCTCCTCGTCCGGTCGCCGCGGCTCCCAAGGCCGTGACGCCGGCGAAGAAGCTGCCGACCGCGTACAAGGAGCAGATCGGGCGCGACCCGTTCAAGGCGCTCTACGTCGTGCCCGTCGCCGCGCCGGCTGCGGCTGCTCCGCCGGCTGCTCCCGCCGCCCTCACGACGACGACCACCGGCAGCACCACGACGGGCACCGGCACCACGCCCGTGGCTCCGGTGACGAAGCGCTACACCCTGAAGCTGGTCAGCATCAGCAAGCCGAGCCCGGAGGTCCGCTTCACCACCTGGACCGTCGACGGCGAGAAGAAGACCGTCCTGCCGGCACAGCGCTTCGGCAAGTACGGCGAGCTGGTCGTCCTCGCGTTCAGCAAGAACGCGCAGGGCGTCGTCGACAAGGCTGTCCTGCAGGTCGGCGACGACAGCCCGATCGAGGTCAAGGTCGGCGAAAGCAACAGCGTCCTCTAGCTCCACGCAGAAGAGGGAGGTCCCGGGGAGCCGGGGCCTCCCTCTTCTGCGTGGAAGACTGACCGCGTGCTGCGTTGGCTGACCGCTGGTGAGTCCCACGGCCCTGCGCTCGTCGCAGTGCTGGAGGGGCTTCCTGCCGGCGTGGCCACGTCCACAGAGCAGGTGGCGGACGAGCTGGCGCGCCGGCGGCTCGGCTACGGCCGTGGCGCGCGGATGGCGTTCGAGCGCGACGAGGTCGCCTTCCTCGGCGGCGTGCGGCACGGCATCACGCAGGGGGGTCCCGTCGCCGTGACGGTCGGCAACACGGAGTGGCCCAAGTGGTCCACGGTCATGAGCCCGGACCCGGTGACACCGGAGGAGCTCGACGGGCTGGCGCGCAACGCGCCGCTCACCCGTCCGCGTCCCGGCCACGCCGACCTGGTCGGCATGCAGAAGTACGGGTTCGACGACGCGCGGCCGGTCCTCGAGCGGGCGAGCGCGCGCGAGACAGCTGCCCGGGTCGCCCTGGGCGCGGTGGCGAAGGCCTTCCTGCTGCAGGCCTACGGCGTCGAGGTGCTCAGCCACGTCGTCAGCATCGGGAGCGCCGACGCCGACACGAGGCAGCTGCCGACGCCGCAGGACCTGACGGACATCGACGCCAGCCCGGTGCGGGCGCTACACGGCGGCGAGGCGCTTGTCGCGGAGGTCGACGCGGCGCACAAGGAGGGCGACACCCTCGGCGGCGTCGTGGAGGTGCTGGCCTACGGGCTTCCGCCCGGACTCGGCAGCCACGTCCACTGGGACCGCCGCATCGACGCCCGGCTCGCCGCAGCGCTGATGGGCATCCAGGCCATCAAGGGGGTCGAGGTCGGCGACGGCTTCGAGGCGGCGCGCAAGCGCGGCAGCCAGGTCATGGACGAGATCGTGCAGGGCGACAGGGGGCTCGAGCGGACCAGCGGCAACCTCGGCGGGACTGAGGGCGGCATGACGTCGGGGGAGGTGCTGCGGGTACGCGCGGCGATGAAGCCGATCAGCACCGTCCCGCGGGCCCTGCGGACGGTCGACACCGCGACCGGTGAGGCGGCGGTGGCGCACCACCAGCGCAGTGACGTCTGCGCCGTACCCGCAGCCGGCGTCGTCGCCGAGGCGATGGTCGCGCTGGTGCTCGCCGACGCCTGCCTGGAGAAGTTCGGCGGCGACTCGGTCGACGAGACGCGCCGGAACTGCGACGGCTACCTCAAAGGCATGCAGATCCGGTGACCGCGCCCGTGCTCGTCCTGGTGGGACCGCCCGGCGCCGGCAAGACGACCGTCGGCCGACTTGCGGCCCAGCGGCTGCAGGTCAGCTTCCGCGACACCGACGCCGACGTGGAGCAGCGGTCCGGCAAGTCGATCCCGGAGCTGTTCTTCGGCGACGGCGAGGAGACCTTCCGCGCACTTGAGGCCGAGGCGGTCCAGCGGGCTCTCGAGGAGCACGACGGTGTGCTCAGCCTCGGCGGAGGCGCCGTCCTCAGGGACGACACGCGCGAGCGGCTGAAGGGCCACCGGGTGGTCTTCCTCGCCGTTGGCCTGAGCGACGGCGTGAAACGCGTCGGGATGTCGGCCGCACGGCCTGTCCTGCAGCTGAACCCGCGCGCGCAGCTCGCGAACCTGCTCGCGGAGCGGCTCCCGCTCTACCGCGAGGTCGCGAGCCGTGAGGTCGTCACCGACGGCAAGACGCCGGAGCAGGTGCTCGGGGAGGTGCTCGCGCCGTGACCGCCCCGACCCGCATCACCGTGCAGGGCGCAAGGCCGTACGACGTCGTGGTGGGACACGGGCTGCTGGGCGAGCTCGGCGAGATGGTCACCGGCGCGCAGCGGGTCGCTGTCATCCACCCGGCGAGTCTGCGGGCCACCGCGGAGGCCGTGCACGAGGACCTCCCGAACGAGACGCACCTGGTCGAGGTGCCTGACGGCGAGGCGCAGAAGGACATGAAGGTCGTGGCCTACCTCTGGGACGTCCTCGGCACAGTCGGCTTCACCCGTACCGACGCCGTCGTGGCCATCGGCGGAGGAGCGACCACCGACCTGGCCGGATTCGTCGCCGCCACGTGGCTGCGCGGTGTCCGCGTCGTGCACGTGCCCACCACCCTGCTGGGGATGGTCGACGCGGCCGTCGGCGGCAAGACCGCCATCAACACCAGCGCGGGCAAGAACCTCGTCGGTGCATTCCACCCGCCGGCGGGCGTCCTGGCCGACCTGACGGCGCTCGAGACGCTGCCGAAGCACGACTACACCTCAGGCTTGGCTGAGGTCGTCAAGGTCGGCTTCACGCACGACCCGCGGATCCTGGACCTGCTCGGCGACCCGCGTGCGAACGAGCGTGAGCTGGTGGAGCGCGCGATCGCCGTCAAGGCGCGCGTGGTCGGCAACGACCTGACCGAGCAGGGCGAACGCGAGTTCCTCAACTACGGGCACACCCTCGGCCACGCGATCGAGAAGGTGGAGAGCTACCGCTGGCGGCACGGCGCCGCCGTCAGCGTCGGGCTCGTCTTCGCCGCGGAGCTCGGCCGGCTGGCGGGACGACTCGACGACGCGACCGCAGCGCGACACCGCGAGGTCCTGGAGAGCGTGGGACTGCCGACGACGTACAGCGGCGACTGGAAGCAGGTGCACGCCGCCATGGCCGTCGACAAGAAGTCGCGCGGCAGCCGCCTGCGTTTCGTCGTCCTTGACGCGCTCGCACGCCCCAGGATGCTGGAGGACCCCGACCCGAGCCTGCTGGTCGCGGCGTACGAGGAGGTCCGCAAGGACCGCGGGGGAGAGGTGTTCCTGTGAGGGTGCTGGTCCTGAACGGTCCGAACCTCGGCCGGCTCGGCAGCCGAGAGCCGCTGGTCTACGGCGACACCACGTACGACGACCTGGTCGCGCTCTGCCAGCGGGAGAACCCCGACGCGGACGTGCGGCAGACGGACGACGAGGCCACGATGATCGGCTGGCTGCACGAGGCCGCGGACAGCGCGACCCCTGTGGTCCTGAACAGCGCGGCGTGGAGCCACTACAGCTACGCCCTCCGGGACGCCTGCGCGCAGTTGACGGCCCCGCTGGTCGAGGTGCACATCAGCCAGACGGCCGCGCGCGAGGAGTTCCGGCACACCAGCGTCGTCAGCGGCGTGGCGACCGGCACCATCACGGGGCTCGGCGTCGACGGGTACCGGCTCGCCCTGAGCTGGCTCGCCGGCCGTCAGTAGACTCGCTGCTCATGGCCTCCACGAACGACCTCAAGAACGGCATGGTGCTCCAGCTCGACAACGGCCTGTGGGCCGTCAACGAGTTCCAGCACGTCAAGCCCGGCAAGGGCGGTGCCTTCGTCCGTACGACGCTGAAGAACGTCGTCACGGGCAAGGTCGTCGACAAGACGTTCAACGCGGGCACCAAGGTCGACGTCGCCACGGTCGACAAGCGGGACATGACCTTCCTGTACAAGGAGGGCACCGACTTCGTGTTCATGGACAAGGACACGTACGACCAGATGTACGTGCCGGCTCCGACCGTCGGCGGCAACGCCGACTACATGCTCGAGAACACGGACGCGATCGTCGCCGTCCACGAGGGTGCCGCGCTCTACATCGAGCTGCCGGCCAGTGTCGAGCTGCTCGTCCAGCACACCGACCCTGGCCTTCAGGGCGACCGCTCTACCGGCGGCACCAAGCCGGCCACGTTGGAGACCGGCGCCGAGGTCCAGGTGCCGCTGTTCCTCACCACCGGCGAGAAGATCAAGGTGGACACCCGCGACGGGCGCTACCTGGGTCGCATCAACGACAAGTAGTGGGTGCTCGCAGCAAGGCGCGCAAGCGTGCTGTAGACGTCCTGTACGAGGCCGGGCAGCGCGACGCGGACGTCGTCGAGACGCTGAAGGCGCGGCTGGCGCAGAGCGACCCCCCGGTGCCTGAGTACGCGGTCGAGCTCGTCGAGGGTGTCGTCGGCAACCGCGCGCGGATCGACGAGCTGCTGGCCACGTACTCGGAGGAGTGGACGCTCGAGCGGATGCCGCCGGTGGACCTGGCGATCCTTCGGCTCGGCACGTACGAGCTGCTGTGGCGCGACGACGTCCCTGACGCGGTCGCGGTGAGTGAGGCGGTCGAGCTGGCGGCAAGCCTGTCGACGGACGAGAGTCCCGCGTTCGTGAACGGGCTGCTCGCCCGGATCCTCAGCCTGAAGCCATCGCTGGCCGTGTGATCGAGTGCCACGGCTTCACGTCCCTGGCGTCGGATAGGCCCAACCGAATCCGTCGCGCAGTGCCAGCGCGACCTTCGCGAACCGCTCGCGGTCCAGGACAGCCGCCTCACGTCGGATGGCGGTGTCAGCGACCTCGAGGACGCGGTCGAGCCTCACCCAGCTGTCTCGGCCGTGCGGGTCCCAAGCACCTGGTCCCAGCGCGAGCCAGTTGCGCTGAGCTGGGCGCTTCGGCTGGCTCGACAGCATGAGAGCGAGAACCGTCCACGGGTCCTTGCGCGCCACGACCAGAAGCGGCCTGTCCTTCGCGCCGGAGTTGTCCTCGAACGCGACGAGGGTCCAGATGATCTCCCCGGGGTCGGCTTTCCCGTCGAGCCGGGGTCGGTAGGCGAGCACCTTGCTGAAGTCGTGCGCGTTCACCGCGGCTCGAACCCGCCCGCGTACGGGCGGAGTCGCTGCGGCGCCGCGGAACAGGTCCCGCAGCCAGCCCAGCACGGTCCTCCCTTTGGGGGCCGAGCCTCGCGGTCTAGACCTCGATCGCGCGGCGGGCGTCGGCTGACAGCACGCCCCAGCCGATCAGCTGCTCGGTGAGTGCGGAGGGTGACGCGTCGTAGATCACGGCGAGTGACCGGAGATCTTCCTGTCGGATGGACAGAATGCGGCCGTTGTAGTCGCCGCGCTGGCTCTGGATGGTGGCGGCGTAGCGCGCCAGAGGCGCGGCCTTGTCGGCCGGCACGGACGATAGCTGCTCGAGGTCGATGACGATGCGGGCGGCCGGCTCGTTAGCCGGAATGATCACGCCCTCGGGCAGCAGCTCGCTGACGGGCACGCCGTAGAAGTCGGCCAGCTCGGCCAGCCGCTGCACCGTCACAGCTCGGTCGCCGCGCTCGTACGAGCCCACGACGACCGCCTTCCAGCGGCCCTGGCTCTTCTCCTCGACGCCGTGCAGCGACAGCCCCTGCTGGGTGCGGATCGCGCGGAGCCGGGCGCCCAGGGCCTTCGCGTAGTCGGACATCGTGGTGGTGCTCCCGTCGGTCGGCGTGAGGGTCAGCTCACGCACATCGGGGGCGCCGGTCTCACCACTGGCTCGACCGGGGGCACGCTCCTCGCGGAGCGGGGTGACCGCTGAGTCCCCGGTGTCAAAGCCTCGCCACACTGATTACGAACAGTGACGGTAGTGCCCGCTCTGCTACGGGTCAACACTCTGCGTGACGTGTCGACGCGTCGCTCACCTGTTGCGCTACGGTCGGAGGCGTTCGCTTCCCTCCACCGAGCCCGTCCCGTGAGGCGGGGAAGGAGGTCCAGCCGGTGACGGCTGCCCAGGAACCAACCCGCCCCGTGCAGGGCGATCCGGCCGCGGCGCGGCCGGTGCTCACCGCTCCCGAAGTCGCCCGGGTCGTCGACCGGATGGCCCACGAGCTGCTCGAGAAGACCGGCGGTGGCGCGGACGTCGTGCTGCTGGGCATCCCGACCCGCGGCCGCGACCTGGCCCGCCGGCTGGCCGGCCGCATCGAGGCCTTCGAGGGCCTGACGATCCCCACCGGATCGCTCGACATCACGCTGTACCGCGACGACCTGCGCCTCAAGAGCCCCCGCGCGCTGGAGGAGACCGAGCTCCCCAGCGACGGCGTCGACGGCAAGCTCGTGGTGCTCGTCGACGACGTGCTCTTCTCCGGCCGGACGATCCGGGCCGCCCTCGACGCGCTCGCCGATCTCGGGCGGCCGCGCGCCGTGCAGCTCGCCGTCCTCGTGGACCGCGGCCACCGCGAGCTGCCCATCCGGGCCGACTACGTCGGCAAGAACATCCCGACCAGCCTGCGGGAGACCGTGCACGTGCAGCTGACCGAGCACGACGGCGTCGACGCCGTCCTCCTGGGACCGGCGGCCGCGTGAACCGCCACCTGCTCAGCGCCGCCGACCTCACCCGCGACGATGCGCTCCTCGTCCTCGACACCGCCGAGGAACTCGCTCAGCTGACCGAGCGGGCGACCGTCAAGAAGCTGCCCACCCTGCGCGGGCGCACGGTGGTCAACCTCTTCTTCGAGGACTCGACCCGTACCCGCACCAGCTTCGAGCTCGCCGCCAAGCGCCTGTCGGCAGACGTCATCAACTTCTCCGCCAAGGGGTCCAGCGTCAGCAAGGGCGAGACGCTCAAGGACACCGCGCTGACCTTGGAGGCCATGGGTTCGGACGCCGTCGTCATCCGGCACAGCTGGTCCGGCGCTCCGGTCAACCTCGCGCGCTGGGTCAAGGGCTCGGTCATCAACGCCGGCGACGGCACCCACGAGCACCCCACGCAGGCGCTGCTCGACGCCTTCACGATGCGCCAGCGGCACGGCCGGCTCGAGGGCCTGCGGGTCACGATCGTCGGCGACGTGCTGCACAGCCGGGTCGCCCGCAGCAACGTCCTGCTGCTCAGCACGCTCGGCGCCGACGTCACCCTCGTCGCGCCGCCCACGCTGCTGCCGGTGGGCGTCGAGGCGTGGCCGTGCGAGACGTCGTACGACCTCGACGCGGTGCTGCCCAAGAGCGACGTCGTCATGATGCTGCGCGTCCAGCGCGAGCGGATGGGTGCGGCGTACTTCCCGAGCAGCCGGGAGTACGCCCGGCGCTACGGCCTCGACGTCCGCCGGGTCACCGCGCTCAAGGACGACGCGATCGTCATGCACCCCGGGCCGATGGTGCGCGGCATGGAGATCGCCCCCGAGGTCGCCGACGGCGTCCGCAGCACCATCCAGGAGCAGGTCGCCAACGGCGTCAGCGTCCGGATGGCCGTGCTCTACCTCCTGCTGGGCGGCGCCGAGTCCGCGATCGGTGGCGTCGTGTCGGAGACACGCGAGGAGGGACTGCAGTGATCATCTCGAACGTCCAGCTGTACGGCGAGGGCGAGCCGGTCGACGTACGGGTCGCCGGCGGCCGCATCGCCGAGATCGGCCCCGGACTGACCGGCGACGAGACCTACGACGGCCGCGGCGGCGTCCTCCTGCCGGGCCTGGTGGACCTGCACACCCACCTGCGCGAGCCCGGCCGCGAGGACGCGGAGACGGTCGAGACCGGCACCCTTGCCGCGGCCGTCGGCGGCTTCACCGCCGTCCACGCGATGGCCAACACCGACCCGGTCGCCGACACGGCCGGGGTCGTCGAGCAGGTCTGGCGGCTCGGCCAGCAGGCCGGCCACTGCGACGTCGCGCCCGTCGGCGCGGTGACCGTCGGCCTGGGCGGCAGCCAGATGGCCGAGCTCGGCAGCATGGCCGACAGCGCGGCCCGCGTCCGGGTCTTCTCCGACGACGGCAGGTGCGTCAGCGACGCCAGCCTGATGCGCCGCGCGCTGGAGTACGTGAAGGCGTTCGACGGCGTCATCGCGCAGCACGCGCAGGAGCCGCGGCTCACCGAGGGCGCCCAGATGAACGAGGGCGTCAACTCCTCGAAGCTCGGCCTCGCCGGCTGGCCTGCGGTCGCCGAGGAGGCGATCATCGCCCGTGACTGCATGCTCGCCGGGCACGTCGGCAGCCGACTGCACATCTGCCACGTCAGCACCGCCGGCAGCGTCGAGCTCATCCGCTGGGCCAAGGACAAGGGCTGGGACGTCACGGCGGAGGTCACGCCGCACCACCTGCTGCTCACCGACGACCTGGCCGCGACGTACGACCCGGTCTACAAGGTCAACCCGCCGCTGCGCACCCAGGTCGACGTCGACGCGCTCCGGCAGGGGCTGGCGGACGGCACGATCGACTGCGTG
>JAODNS010000040.1 GCA_025465145.1 Frankiales bacterium | reverse complement strand
TACCTCGACCGGCAGGCCGACGCGCGGGCGCACAAGCTGCGCGCGCGGCTCGCGAGCCGGCTGGCGCACCCGGTCACGTTCGGCTGGGCGCCGCGCTTCCTCCACTCGACCGGCCAGTTCCACAAGGGCGGTCCACAGGTCGGCGCCTTCCTGCAGATCACCGGCGCGGTCAGCGAGGACCTCGAGGTACCCGGGCGCGACTACACGTTCGGCGAGCTGCAGGCCGCTCAGGCCATGGGCGACCTGCGGGCGCTCGACCAGCGCGGCCGGCCGGCACTGCGGCTGCACCTGACCGACCGCGCCGCCGGGCTGGACGCGCTGCTCGCCGCGGCCCGCGGATGAACCGCACCCCAGCACGCCATTCGCTGCGCTCCTGCCGCGCCGGGGACCCCGCATGAACCCGCTCCGCGACCCGCGGGATCGGCGGCTGCCCCGCGTCCCCGATCCGTGCGTCCTCGTCGTCTTCGGCGTCACCGGCGACCTGGCCCGCAAGAAGCTGATCCCCGCCGTCTACGACCTCGCGAACCGCGGTCTGCTGCCGCCCGGCTTCGTGCTGCTCGGCTTCGCCCGCCGCGACTGGGGCGACGGCGACTTCGAGACCGTCGCGAAGGAGGCCGCCCGCAAGGGCGCCCGTACAGAGTTCCGCGACGACGTCTGGCAGCGGCTCGCCGAGGCGATCCGGTTCCTGCCCGGCGCCTTCGACGACGACGCGGCGTTCGACAAGCTCGCCGAGACGCTCCGCGAGGTGGACGCCTCCCACGGAACGCTCGGCAACGCAGCGTTCTACCTGTCGATCCCGCCCGCGGCCTTCCCGGTCGTGCTCCAGCAGATGGAGCGGACGGGGATGGCGGACAACGCCCGCTCCGGCGGCTGGCGGCGCGTGGTCGTGGAGAAGCCGTTCGGCCACGACCTCGGCTCCGCACAGGAGCTCAACCAGATGGTGGACAAGGTCTTCGGCGCGCAGGACGTGTTCCGGATCGACCACTACCTCGGCAAGGAGACCGTCCAGAACCTGCTGGCGCTGCGCTTCGCGAACACCCTGTTCGAGCCGATCTGGAACGCGCACCACATCGACTCGGTCCAGATCACGATGGCCGAGGACGTCGGCATCGAGAGCCGGGCGGGCTTCTACGAGGAGACCGGCGCGGCGCGGGACGTCCTGCAGAACCACCTGCTGCAGCTCATGGCGCTCACCGCGATGGAGGAGCCCAGCTCGTTCGACGCGGAGGCGCTGCGCACCGAGAAGCGCAAGGTGCTCGGCGCCATCCGGCCGCCGAAGGACCTGGCTCGCTACACGGTGCGCGGCCAGTACGACCAGGGTTGGCTCGCCGGCCAACGGGTCAGCGGATACCGCTCCGAGAAGGACGTGGCCGCGGACTCGCGTACCGAGACCTACGCCGCCGTCCGCCTCGAGGTCGAGACCCGCCGCTGGGCGGGCGTGCCCTTCTACCTGCGGACCGGCAAGCGGCTGCCCCGCCGCGTCACCGAGATCGCGGTGCTGTTCCGCAAGGCGCCGCACCTGCCGTTCAGCAAGACCGACACCGAGGAGCTCGGCTCGAACCAGCTCGTCGTGCGCGTCCAGCCGGACGAGGGCATGACGCTGCGCTTCGGCTCGAAGGTGCCCGGGTCGGCGATGGAGGTCCGCGACGTCGCGATGGACTTCCTCTACGGCGAGGCGTTCACCGAGTCCTCGCCCGAGGCGTACGAGCGGCTGCTGCTCGACGTGCTGCTCGGCGACGCGTCGCTGTTCCCGCACAACCAGGAGGTCGAGGACTCCTGGCGGGTCATCGACCCGATCGAGCAGTTCTGGGCCGAGGGCGGGGAGCCCGAGCTCTACCGCGCCGGCGAGTGGGGACCGGCCGCTGCCGACGAGATGCTGGCCGGCGACGGACGCGCCTGGAGGCGGCCATGACACACGTCGTGCCGGAGGCACGCTCATGACAACACTGTGGGACACCACCGGCAGTGCCGTGGTCAAGGCGCTGGCCGCCGAGCGACGGCAGGCCGGATCTGTCTCGTCGGGGCTCGCGCTGACGCTCGTCGTCGTCGTGGACGAGGCGCACGTCGCCGAGGCCGAGGCCGCCGCCACCCGCGCCGCCGCGCAGCACCCGTGCCGGCTGCTCATCGTCGTGCGCCGCCGCCCAGACGCGCAGGAGCCGCGGCTCGACGCGGAGGTGCTCATCGGCGGCCGGCTCGGACCGGGCGAGGCCGTCGTCATGCGGATGTACGGACGGCTCGCCCTGCACGCCGAGTCGGTCGTGCTGCCGCTGCTCGCACCGGACGCGCCCGTCGTCACGTGGTGGTACGGCGAGCCGCCGCACCGGATCGCGCACGACCCGCTGGGCGTCTTCGCCGACCGCCGGATCACGGACTGCTCCTTGGCCACCGATCCGATGGCGGCGCTGGTGCAGCGGGCCGACGACTACGCCCCCGGCGACACCGAGCTCGGCTGGACGCGCACGACGCTGTGGCGTGCGCTGTGCGCCTCCGCGATGGACTCGGTCCGCGGTGAGGTCACTCGCGTCAAGGTGAGCGGCGCCGCCGGGCACGTCACCCGCGCGCTGCTGGCCGGTTGGCTGGCCCGGCGGCTCGGGCTGGACGTCGACGTCGAGGACGCCGAGGGCACCGGCCTAGTCGCTGTCGAGATCGAGGCCGACGACGTCACCGTGACGGTGACCCGCGGCAAGAGCAGCGGCGCGGTGCTCTCGCGGACCGGCCAGCCGGACCGCACCTTGCCGCTCCCCCGCCGCGAGCTCGGCGACCTGCTGGCCGAGGAGCTACGCCGGCTCGACCCGGACGAGCCGTACTCGGAGGCGCTCGAGGCGGCGACCGGCACGAGCGGGCTGGCGGACCGCTCGCACACGCGTACCCACGTCTGGCACGACCCGACCGAGGCCGAGGCCCCGGACCCGGCGCTGACCGTCTCGTGAGCACCACCGTCGTCGTCTGCAAGGACGCGGACGTCCTCGCCCACGCCACGGCCGCCCGGCTGCTGACCCGGATCGTCGACGCGCAGGCCGCGCGCGGCGAGGCGTCAGTGGTGCTCACCGGCGGCGGTGTCGGCATCGCGACCCTGCAGGCGGTGCGCGCGTCTTCCGCCCGGGCGGCCGTCGACTGGTCGCGGGTCAGCGTCTGGTGGGGCGACGAGCGCTACGTCCCCGGCGACGACGACGAGCGGAACGACAAGCAGGCCCGCGAGGCGCTGCTGGACGCGCTGCCCCTCGACCCGCGCCGGGTGCACCCGATGCCGGCCGCGGACGGACCGGACGGCGCCGACGTGGACGCCGCCGCCGCGCGCTACGCGGACCAGCTGGCTGCCGCGGCGCCGCACGGCAAGGGGATCCCGC
>JAODNS010000143.1 GCA_025465145.1 Frankiales bacterium | reverse complement strand
GTGGGCGACGGTGTTCAGCGGGCCGCGGTAGGGCACCCGGCCCTCGATGCCCTCCGGGACGATGAGCTCGTCGGCGGGCTGCACCAGTCGATGTTCTACGTCGGCGCGCGCACGATCCCGGAGCTGCAGGAGCGCGGCCGGTTCGTCCGCATCACGTCCGCCGGGCTGAAGGAGAGCCACCCGCACGACGTGCAGATGACGGTCGAGGCGCCCAACTACACCGGCGGCCGCTGATGCCCGACGTCGAGATCGGCATCGGCAAGGCGGGTCGCCGCGCCTACGCGCTCGACGACATCGCGATCGTCCCGTCCCGCCGCACCCGCGACCCCCAGGACGTGTCGCTCGCCTGGGAGATCGATGCGTACCGGTTCGAGCTCCCGCTCGTCGCCTCCGCGATGGACGGCGTCGTCTCGCCGGAGACCGCCGTGCAGATCGGCCGGCTCGGTGGCCTCGGCGTGCTCAACCTCGAGGGCCTGTGGGCGCGTTACGACGACCCGACGCCGCTCCTGCAGGAGATCGCCGAGCTGACGCCCGAGCGGGCCGGCGACCGGATGAAGGAGATCTACGGCAAGCCGATCGAGGAGGCGCTCATCAAGGAGCGCATCCAGCAGATCCGCGAGGCCGGCGTCACCGTCGCCGCGTCGCTGACGCCGCAGCGGACCGTGCAGTTCGCGCAGACGGTGCTCGACTCCGGCGTCGACCTGTTCGTCATCCAGGGCACGGTCGTGTCGGCCGAGCACGTCTCGACGCGGTCCGAGCCGTTGAACCTCAAGCGCTTCATCGCCGAGCTGGACGTGCCGGTCATCGTCGGCGGCTGCGCGACGTACCAGTCCGCGCTGCACCTCATGCGCACCGGAGCGGCCGGCATCCTCGTCGGCGTCGGTCCCGGCCAGGCCAACACGACCCGCTCAGTCCTCGGCCTCGGCGTGCCCATGGCCACGTCCATCGCGGACGTCGCCGGCGCCCGGCGCGACTACCTCGACGAGTCCGGCGGCCGCTACGTCCACGTCATCGCCGACGGCGGCATGCGCACCGGCGGCGACATCGCGAAGGCGATCGCGTGCGGCGCCGACGCGGTGATGATCGGCAGCCCGCTGGCGCGTGCGACCGAGGCGCCCGGTCACGGCTGGCACTGGGGCCATGCCTCGCACCACCCGGTGCTGCCGCGCGGCACCCGGCTCAAGTGCGACCAGGTCGGCACGCTCGAGGAGGTGCTGGTCGGACCCGCGACGACCGACGACGGCACGACCAACCTGTTCGGCGGCTTGCGGCGGGCGATGGCGATGACCGGGTACTCCTCGATCAAGGAGTTCCAGAAGGTGGAGGTCATGCTCGCCCCGGCCGCGCTCACCGAGGGTAAGCGGCTCCAGCGCGAGCAGGGCATCGGCATGGGCGGGCTGTAGTCGCCGGCAGGTGAAGGGGTCCGCGGCGTCGAACTCTTCGGGCAACCCAGCCCAGGAGCCCCCCTCATGCGCAGTGCCGCCGCCCGTCTCGCTCTCGCCGCCGCCGGCCTTTCCGTCATCGGAGTCGCCGGCGCCTCCCACGCGGCCGCTGGGCCTGTCGGCCCGAGCAAGGTCGTCGTCACCGATCCCAGCGGGGACGCGCTCGGCCTACCCGGCGGCGACGACATCGTCAGCGTCACCTACACGAGCGCCGGCATGACGACGAAGGCCACCAAGAAGACGAAGGCCGCCTACACCCCGAAGAGCCTCATGATCACCCTCGAGGTGGCGGACGCGATCACGACCGACGGCACCGTGCAGTACGACGTCGAGGGCGAGCTGGCCGGCTGCGGCGGCTTCTACCTGTACGTCGCGCCGGGCGCGGCCACCGAGGCCCTCTCCGGCTCGTGCGCCGACGACGACACCGTCGACTTCGCGGCGAGCACGTACGCCGTGTCCGGCAAGACCATCTCCTTCACGATCCCGCTCGGCTCGGTTCCCGGCGCCAAGGCCGGTGGCAGCGTCAGCGGACTGTTCGCCTACACCGGCGCCGTCGACCCGGTGACGGGGGAGGTCGGTCCGGTCCTGATCGGCGCGAACCCGCTCGACAACGACGAGGCGAGCAGCGACGCCGTCTACAAGATCGGCTGAGCCGAACCAGACATTCTGGCCAAGTTTCGGTCAGCCAGCAGGAGACGCGCCACCGAGCGCGAACTTCCCCAGCCAACCCAGCCCTGCCGACACCGGCTGTCGCCGGTCAGGAGTCCTCGTGACCGCTCTTCACCTGCCCCGCCGCGCCCTCGTCGGCGCGGTCCTCGCAACCAGCCTCGTCGGCGCCGGCGTCACCGCCTTCGCCGCTGACGGGACCGGCAGCGGCTGTCCGGCGTGGACCGACCCGAAGGGCGACGCGACCACCGGCGGCGAGCCCACCGGCCTCGCGTCCGACGCCAACCTCGACATCGTGGCGGCCACGGCAGCCACGACCGCGACCGACGTCGTGGTGACGGTCACGACCGACGCACTCAACGCCGGCGCCAGCGACGCGGGCGACGAGTTCGGCCTGGACCTCACCGTGGCGGGGGCCGACCTGTTCATCGCCGCGGACCGCGAGGTGGACGACAGCAGCAGCGCGCACGTGGGCAACTACGGCGATCCCACGGTCTCCGAGCCCGCCAAGGCAGTGTTCGACGTGAAGAGCAAGACGGTCACGATCACGGCTCCGCTCGCGTCGCTGAAGGCCGCGGCGGGCGCCGACGTCTCGGGCAAGCCCGCGACCGCCCTGTCCGCCTACACGTCGAACATCGTGCCGTTCGCCGACATGGGCCTCTTCCTCTACGACAACGCGGCGACCAAGGCAGCCCTCACACTCGGCACGGACTGCGCGGGTGGAACCGGCGCCGCACCTGCGCCTGCGGAGAGCGCCAGCCCCAGTGCCAGCCCGAGCCCGTCGTCCTCGCCGTCTGGGCCGCCGGCCGCGGGGATCGCCCAGGCCGGTCTGCCTGCTCCCGGCTGCAACACGTTCCCGGACGTGAAGGGTGACGCGACCGTCAGCCCGACCGTCGGCGGACCTGGGGTCGCCGAGACCGACCTCGACCTCACTGGCCTGGTCCTGCAGTCGACGCCCGACGCCTTGCGTGCGTACCTGCGCGTGGTCGAGCTCAAGAGCCGCCCGCAGAGCTTCCCGGGTCATGCCTTCTACGCCAACTTCACCGTCAACAAGAAGGCCGTGCAGCTCATCGGCACCGCCTACGACCCGGAGCAGCTCGGGCAGGCGCAGGACGGGCCGGCCGCGGCGACGGCCGGCACGCCCGCGCAGCGCTCGCCGAAGACGCGCATGACGGTCGACGCGACGTACGTGCCGTCGTCTCTCAAGGCCACCTTCGATGTCAAGACGAGCATCGTGACGCTGTCGATCCCGCGCGCCGAGCTGGCCAAGGCCGTCGGCGGCTTCGAGGACGGCAGCGTGCTGACGAAGGTGTACGGCCGCGACAGCGCGACGACGCCGGCAGGCGGGTTGTTCGTCGACAGCACGGCTAAGGACAACAGCACGGGCGTCACCGACAAGGACGCCTGGACGGTCGGCGACAACCTCTGCTTTGCCCCGCCCGTGCCGCCGCTGTCGAGCGTCGGCGTGACCAAGGCGCAGTTCGGCGACAGTGCGGCCGTCGCGGCCAAGCTCGTCGACGCCGCAGGTGCCCCCGTCGCCGGCAAGCAGGTCACCTTCGCCCTCGGCGCCGCCAAGGCCACCGGTACCACCGGCGCCGACGGCGTCGCGAAGGCGGCGCTGCTGGTGAAGGAGAAGGCGGGCAGCCGCACGCTGACCCTCACCTCCGACGACACGACGTCGACGTCGGCCTTCACCGTGCTGGTGGAGAAGACGGCGCTCAAGGCGACCGGCAGCAAGGGCGCCGTCACGGCGACCCTCAGCGACGACGACCGCAAGCCGGTTGCCGGCCAGGTGGTCACGTTCACGTCCGGCGGCAAGAAGGTGACCGCGAAGACCGACGGCAAGGGCGTGGCCAAGGCGGCGGGCTTCGCGCCAGGCTCGGCCGTCACGGCCACGTACGCCGGCGTCAGCGGCCAGTACGCCGGCAGCAAGGCCAGCGCGAAGGCCTAGTCCGCCGCCCAGATCCGGAACGGCTCGACGTCGCGGAAGCCGAGCTCCGCGTACACCCCGCGCGCCATGTCGCTCGGGTTGAGGAACGCCAGTCGCAGCCGCGGTCGCGGGCCTCCCGCAGCGCGGCGACGGTCAGGGCGGCGCCGAGGCCGCGCCGCCGCCAGCGCTCCCGGACGGCGACGCCGAACACGCCGGCGGTGCCGTCCATGACGGCCACCGTGGCGCAGCCGACCGGGTCGTCGCCGTCGTACGTCGTCAGCGTCGCCTGCGGCGGCGCCGCGTCCGGCCGCAGCGTCGGCGTGACGAAGGCGAGCGCGAGGTCGAGCTCGTCGCCGAACGCCTCGGCCTGCACCTGCGCCACGTCGTCCACGGGGGCGTCCGCACGCACCTCGACCGGCAGGTCAGGCAGGTCCGCCACGCCGCGCAGCATCACGCCCTGGTCGGCGACGTGCTGCAGCCCCGGCGGCTCCACGTCCGCCTCGGCGGGGATGAGCAACCCCCACGGCTTGTCCCGCGCGGCGAACCACGACCTCACCTGCGGCACGAGCTCCTCGAGGTCGCACGGACCGGTCCAGATCGCCCCGTTCCAGTGCCGCGGAGCCAGGCCGGTCGAGTGAACCTGCACGCCACCAAGATCCGCCCACTCACCCCAGGACGGCGGCTGACGTCCTCGCGCCAGAAGCACGCGACCGCCTCGCGCTGCCGAACCAGGTCGTCCACCCGGGCATGGTCGCAGGCTCGCAGGGCGTTGCAGCCGGCATGACGATCGCCACCTGGAACGGCACAGTTCTCGCGGAGTCCGACGACACGGTGGTCGTCGAAAGCAACCGCTACTTCCCGCGCGCTGCGGTGAAGGACGGCGTGTTGGTCGACTCGCCCACCACCAGCGTCTGCCCCTGGAAGGGGACGGCCAGCTACTCCTCCGTCGTCGTCGACGGACAGACCAACACCGACGCCGCCTGGTACTACCCGGAGCCCAAGGACGCGGCCGCACAGATCCGTGACCGCATCGCGTTCTGGAAGGGCGTGGACGTCACCCCGTAATAGCCTGTCGAGGGTGATGCCCGAGCAGGACACCGTCCTCGTCGTCGACTTCGGCGCCCAGTACGCGCAGCTCATCGCGCGCCGGGTCCGGGAGTGCAAGGTCTACTCCGAGATCGTCCCGCACACGATCACCGCGGACGAGATCCGCGCGCGTGCGCCGAAGGCCGTCATCCTGTCCGGCGGGCCGTCGTCGGTCTACGCCGACGACGCGCCGCAGGTGCCGGCCGGCTTCTTCGACACCGGCGTCCCGACGTTCGGCATCTGCTACGGGCACCAGGCGATGGCGCGTGCCCTCGGCGGCACGGTGGCGCGCACAGGTACGGCGGAGTACGGGCGAACGGCGCTCGCCGTCACGTCGGCGGGCACCCTGTTCGCCGGTCTGCCGGTGCAGCAGTCGGTCTGGATGTCGCACGGCGACGCGGTGAGCGAGGCGCCGCCCGGGTTCACCGTCACGGCCAGCACCGGCGCGACGCCGGTCGCAGCGTTCGAGGACCCGGTGCGCGGTCTGTACGGCGTGCAGTTCCACCCGGAGGTGCTGCACTCCGAGCACGGGCAGGAGGTGCTGCGCCGATTCCTCATCGACGGCGCCGGCTGCCGCCCCACCTGGACGACGACCAACGTCGTGCAGGAGCAGGTCGACGCCATCCGCGCGCAAGTCGGCAGCGGCCGGGTTATCTGCGGGCTGTCCGGAGGTGTCGATTCGGCCGTCGCGGCGGCGCTCGTGCAACGCGCTGTCGGTGACCACCTCACCTGCGTCTTCGTCGACCACGGCCTGCTGCGCAAGGGCGAGGCCGAGCAGGTGGAGAAGGACTTCGTCGCGTCGACGGGTGTGCAGTTGCACGTGGCCGATGCGAGCAAGCGGTTCCTCGATGCGCTGGCCGGCGTGAGCGACCCGGAGGAGAAGCGCAAGGCGATCGGCCGCGAGTTCATCCGCGTCTTCGAGGAGGCGGCCCGTGCGATCGCGGCCGACGAGCCGGTCGACTTCCTCGTCCAGGGCACGCTGTACCCGGACGTGGTCGAGTCCGGGGGCGGTGCCGGGACGTCCAACATCAAGAGCCACCACAACGTCGGCGGCCTTCCGGACGACCTGCAGTTCGCCCTCGTCGAGCCGCTGCGCGCGCTGTTCAAGGACGAGGTGCGACAGGTCGGCCTCGAGCTCGGCCTGCCCGAGGCGATCGTGTGGCGCCAGCCGTTCCCCGGCCCCGGCCTCGGGATCCGCATCGTCGGCGAGGTGACGCAGGACCGGCTCGACCTGCTCCGCGAGGCCGACGCGATCGCCCGCGAGGAGCTGTCCGCCGCCGGACTGGACCGTGACATCTGGCAGTGCCCCGTCGTGCTGCTGGCCGACGTGAGAAGCGTTGGCGTACAAGGGGATGGGCGCACGTACGGCCATCCGGTGGTGCTCCGGCCGGTGTCGTCGGAGGACGCCATGACGGCCGACTGGTCGCGCGTGCCGTACGACGTGCTCGCCACGATCTCGACGCGGATCACCAACGAGGTGCCCGAGGTCAACCGGGTCGTGCTGGACGTCACCAGCAAGCCACCCGGCACCATCGAGTGGGAGTAGCGGTTCGGACCCGACAGCCCGCTGACCTCGACCTGCTGCTGCCGCTGCTGGACCGGACGCACCGCGAGGAGGGGTACCCGGTCCGGACGGAGGCCGTCAGCGGCTGGTGGCTCGCGCCGGCAGAGGCGCTCGGCGCGTGGGTGGCCGTCCACGACGAGCACGCCGTCGGGCACGTCGCGCTGATGCCGGCCCAAGGGCCGTCGCTGGCCACCTGGACCGCCGGCACCGGCCGCGCGGCCGAGCAGCTCGCGGTGGTCTCGCGGCTGTTCACCGACCGCAGCGTCCGCGGCGCGGGCAGTGCCCTGCTGGCCACCGCCGTCGACGAGGCGCGGGCGCTGGAGCGGACGGCCGTCCTGGAGGTGGACGTCGCCGCACAGGCGTACGGCTTCTACCTGCGCCGCGGGTGGCGCGAGCTCGGCCGGGTCCGCCAGACGTGGGGACACCGAGACGTGGAGAGCGCCGCGCTCAGCTCCTGAGTCCTGCTGCCGTCAGGCCCGGTAGACCCCGCCGTCGCGGATCAGCACGGCCACCGCCTCGAGCGGACGCGACGCGGGGCCGCCGAGCACGGCGCCGGTCCTGCTGTCGTACGACGAGCCGTGGCACGGGCAGCCCAGGGAGCTCTTGTCGGGCTCGACGGTGCACCCCTGATGCGTGCAGATCGCGCTGAACGCGACCACATCGGTCTGCGAGGTCCGGGTGACGATGACCCTGCCGCGGACGGAGGCGGACGTGCCCACCGGGAGGTCGGCCAGCGACACCAGCGGCGGGATCGGCGCGGGTGAGCCGCCGGCAGACGGGCTCTCGGCGAGGGCGGGCGCCGGGCTGTCGCTGCCGCCACCGCACGCCGTCAGCGCCAGCCCCGCACAGCCGGCGCAGGCTGCCGCCAGGACAGTCCTGCGGTCGAGCTCGGTCACCCGCCGTCCACTCCCACTCCCGTCCAGACGGCGCGCGCACCCGAGTCGCCGATCCGGTACACCTGCACGACGCTGCCCACGGCGGCCACCGTCGCCAGCACCGCGACCAGCAGCTGCACGCGGGCCAGCCCCGCAGCCGGCGGCAGCACCAGTGTCCGCCGCGCCTCGGCGCTCCGCCTGCCGAGCAGGTGGACGACAACGGACAGCACGAACACGGCGATGACGTACGGCAGGAGCTGGTCGCCGAGCTGCGCATGCCGCTGCACCAGCGGCTGGCGGGGGAGCCGCTGCTCGAGCCACTCGCCGGCGGACGTCGTCACCGGAACCACGACCAGCGCGGCGAGGGCGAGCAGCGGCCCGCCGAGCCCAGCCCAGCGCCGAACCACCGGCGACCAGGCCTGCGCGACCAGCAGCAGCGACGCGACCGGAACGAGGACGACGACCAGGTGGACGAGCAGGACGTGGGCGGGAAGCCCGTTGATCTGCGTGGGCATGCGCTCAGCGTCCTCGATGCACCGCGCCCGGTCCATGACCAGCAGGTCTCGATCCGGCAGTCAGATCCGGGGGCTGCCGAAGTCCTCGACCGACCACAGGTGCCCCGCGCGGTCGCGTACGACGGCGACGCCCGCGAACCGCAGGGACGGGATCTCGAGGTTGGCCCGGTGGTGCGGGCTGGCCAGGAACGCCTGGTGCTGGGCCTTCACGCTGATGTCGAACCCGACGTTCTCGGCGAGCAGCCGCATCCCGAGCCGGTCGTGCGAGGCGCGGGAGAACAGCGGGTCGTCGTGCGACAGCGTCCCGGTCGCGGCCATCCGCTCGGCCCAGGCGCGGGCGACCTGCTGCAGTCGTGGGTCCAGCCGCAGCGGCTGAAGTCCTCCGCTGCGCCGGT
>JAODNS010000140.1 GCA_025465145.1 Frankiales bacterium | reverse complement strand
ACGGCCGCAGGAACGCCGTGCCGGGGTCGACCTGGTTGACGCCGTGCGCCTGCAGCCGCATGAGCAGCCGCTGCAGCGCCTCGTCGTCCTCGGCGGTGACGACGATGCGGGCGTACGAGTGGTCGTCGTGGGCGCGCCCGACCTCGAGCTTGTCGATCGAGTAGTCGCCGCCGTAGCCGAGCACGTCGTCGAGGACGAGTGCCAGCACGCCGGAGTCCATCAGGTGGCCGCTGACCTCGACGGTCTCGCTGGCGGTCAACGCGCTCTCCTCCTGGTCGTCAGACGACAGCCCCGTCGTCCGGTCCGCTGTCGGTCGGCGGAGCATCCCGCATGTGCCAGACCAGGGCGCCGGCGCCTCCCAGCATCAGCGCGATGCCGACGACCCCGAGGCTCACGGTCTGCACCTGGCCGACGAGCTCCGGGGCGAACACGAGGACGAGACCGATGGCGAGGCAGGTCAACGCGCCGACGGTGTGCCGGCGGACCTTGGGCACCGGTGGCGGCGGGGGCGGCACGTAGTGGCCCTCGTCCTCGAGCTTGTCCGGCTCGAGGTACGCCGGGAGCGCGTCCTCGTCCGGCTCGTCCGTGCGGCGGCGGGCCCGGCGCGGCGGCGGGGCGAGCGGCGGGGCGGGCGAGTCCACGTCCTCCGACACCGGCCACGGCGGCACCGGCGCGTCGCTGTCGCGCGTCCAGCCCTCGACGATCTGCCGCCAGGCCTCGTCCGGGTCCTCGTCCGGGGTGGACGCCCGAGCGGGCGGGTCGGGCAGGACCGGCGGCCGCAGCACCTTCGTCGCGGCCGTGCGCGGGACCGGCTGCACGAAGCCGTGGGCGGTCTCGGTCGGGTCCTCCTCGGCCAGCAGCGCCGTCAGTTCGGCGACCTCAGCGCCGACGACCGCGCGGGCCTGGTCCTCGCGGCTGGGGTCGACCCAGAGGCGGTCGAGCGGCCGGTTGGGCAGCGCGACGGCCCGGGTGTAGCCGTCGACGGAGCCGCCCGCGGGCTCCACGTACGCCGGCACCCCGACGGCGGCGAGGCTGCCGAGCAGTGCCTCGGACAGCCGCGGGTCGAGGTCGACGAGCGCGCCCCACTCGACCGACTGCAGGCCGTTGCTGCGCCGGCCGCTGGGCGGCTCAGGGGTGGTCGTCACCTGATCAGCCAGCGGCCGCCGGCGCGTGCGCCCGGACGAAGTCGACGCTGCCGGCGAAGATCGTCGGCGCGTCGTTGTCGAGCGTCGCGACGTGGTAGCTGTTCTCGAGGACGCGCTCCTCGACGGTGCCGCCGGCCAGGCCGGTCATCAGCGTCTCGCCGCTGACCGGCGGGACGACGTGGTCGATCCGGCTCCGGAACACGAGCACCGGACAGGTGATCTTCGCCAAGTCGCCGGCGACGACGGGCCAGGCGCTCTGCAGGGATGCGACGGCCTTGAGCGGGATCTTGTCGTAGGCGATCTCCGTGCTCCCGTCCTTCTTGATGTCGCCGCCGATGCCCGGGAACGACGGGACGACCTTGCTGAGCAGCGGCGCCAGCTTGGCGTCCTTGCGGTCGGTGCCGAGCGAGGCGTTGACGACGACCAGACCGGCCACCTGCGCGCCGCGCTCCTCGGCCAGCCGCAGGACGAGGGTGCCGCCCATCGACAGGCCCATCGCGAAGACGGTGTCGCACCGCCCCCGCAGGTCGTCGAAGGCGCGCTGGACCTCGCCGTACCAGTCGCTCCAGCGGGTCTTGTTCATGTCCTGCCAGCGGGTCCCGTGCCCCGGCAGGCGCGGCGCGCTGACCGTCAGCCCGGCCGCCGCCATGTGCTCGGCCCACGGCCGCATCGACTGCGTCGTGCCGGTGAAGCCGTGGCTGAGCAGGACGCCCACGGGGCCGCCGGGCAGGTCGATCGGCTCAGCGCCGGGGAGCACGGGCACAGGGTTCTCCGTCGTGGTCGGGGGTCCCCATCGTCGCACGGGAGGGCCGTTGCTCCCGGTGGTGCCGCGGGCCTAGGTTGGTGGCTCAGCACGGGATGGAGCGCGAGGCGAGGAGGTGCGGGGCATGGGCTACTGGATCGTCAAAGCGATCCTGACGCCGATCCTGCGCACCCTGTTCCGGCCCTGGATCGAGGGCGGCGAGCACATCCCCGCCGAGGGCGCCGCGATCCTCGCCAGCAACCACCTGTCGTTCTCGGACTCGATCTTCCTGCCGCTGGTCGTCCCGCGCCGGATCACCTTCCTCGCCAAGGCCGACTACTTCACCGGCAAGGGCGTCAAGGGCAAGCTGACGAAGGGCTTCTTCTCCGGCGTCGGCCAGGTCCCGATCGACCGCAGCGGTGGCGCCGCGTCCGAGGCGGCGCTGCGCACCGGCAAGCGGATCCTCACGGACGGCAACCTGCTCGGCCTCTACCCCGAGGGCACCCGCTCGCCGGACGGCCGGCTGTACCGCGGCAAGACCGGCGTCGCGCGCATGGCCCTCGAGGCCGGCGTCCCGGTCATCCCCGTCGCGATGATCAACACCGACGTCGTCCAGCCCACCGGCAAGAAGATCCCGAACCTCGGCCGGGTCGGCATCCGCGTCGGCAAGCCGCTCGACTTCAGCCGCTACAAGGGCATGGAGGGCGACCGCTTCGTCCTGCGCTCCATCACCGACGAGATCATGTACGAGTTGATGCTGCTGTCCGGCCAGGAGTACGTCGACCAGTACGCCACCGTCGCCAAGGCCGACATCGAGGACGCCCGCAAGGCGGCGACCGAGGCGATGGTCAGTGACGCCCCGCGCCCTGCCCGCAGGGCGAGCTAGCTGAGGCTGGAGACAGCGCTGTGGCGCGCGCTGGCCGTCTACCGCGCCGCCTCCTTCCTGTACGCCGCGGCCTCTCTCGCCGCGCACCGCGACTCGCTGGCCCGACCCGGCCTCGGCGTGGCCGTCCTCGTCGGGATGGGCCTCTGGACCGCTGCCGCTGCGTACCTCTACGCGCATCCGCGCCGGCGCCGGTGGCCGCTGCTCTGCCTGGACCTCGTGTTGACCCTGGCCGCCCTGCTGTCCTCGCTGCTCGTCCTGCGGGTCGGGGACATCGAGGCCGGTGACCCCACCCTGACGGTCAGCTGGGCGGCGGCGCCGGTGCTCGCGTGGGCCGTCGCGGGCGGGCCGCTGCCGGGTGTGGCAGCCGCTGCTGCCGTGGGGATCGCGGACGTCGTCGAGCGCGGCCGGCTGACCCAGGCCACCTTGAACGGGATCGTGCTGCTGCTGCTCGCCGGCAGCGTCGTCGGGTATGTCGTGCAGCTCGCCCGGCGCGCGGAGCAGGCGTACGCGGAGGCGGTGCACCTGCGCGCCGCGGCCACCGAGCGGGAGCGGCTGTCGCGGCAGGTGCACGACGGCGTGCTGCAGGCGCTCGCGCTGGTGAGCCGTCGGTCGGCGGACCCGGAGCTGGCCGGCCTCGCGGCGGAGCAGGAGCGGTCGCTGCGCCGGCTGGTGGCCGG
>JAODNS010000135.1 GCA_025465145.1 Frankiales bacterium | reverse complement strand
CTGCTCGGCGCGATCGACACCGAGCGCGGCGCGAAGGTCAGCGGCAGCCGGTTCGCCTTCCTCACCGGCCCGGGTGCGCTGCTCGAGCTCGCGCTGGTCAACCTCGCGATCGCCCGCGCCGTCGAGGCCGGCTTCCTGCCGATGATCACCCCGACGCTGGTCAAGCCGGAGTCGATGGAGGGCACCGGCTTCCTCGGCGCGCACGCCGACGAGGTCTACAAGCTGGAGAACGACGACCTCTACCTGGTCGGCACCTCGGAGGTGCCGCTCGCGGCCTACCACTCGGGCGAGGTGCTCGAGACCGTGCCGCGGCGCTACGCCGGTTTCTCGTCCTGCTTCCGCCGCGAAGCCGGCAGCCACGGCAAGGACACCCGCGGCATCATCCGCGTGCACCAGTTCGACAAGGTCGAGATGTTCTCGTACGTCAGCCGAGAGGAGGCTGCCGCGGAGCACCAGCGGCTGCTCGGCTGGGAGAAGGAGTTCCTCACGGCGCTGGAGCTGCCGTTCCGCGTCATCGACGTGGCGGCCGGCGACCTCGGCTCGAGCGCGGCGCGCAAGTTCGACTGCGAGGCGTGGCTGCCGTCGCAGGAGCGGTGGCTCGAGCTGACGTCGACGAGCAACTGCACGGACTTCCAGGCGCGGCGGCTCGGCATCAGGATCCGCGGCGACAAGGGCGTGGAGCCGGCGGCGACGCTCAACGGCACGCTGTGCGCCGTCGGCCGGACGATCGCCGTGCTGCTCGAGGTGCACCAGCGGGCCGATGGCTCGGTGCACGTGCCGCTGGCCCTGCGGCCGTACCTGGGCGGGCAGTCGGAGCTCAAACCCCTGTGAGCGCAGCGAGCGTGATGTCGCGGTGACCGCCCCGCGCCTCGTGGCCACTGACCTCGACGGGACGGTCGTGCGCAGCGACGGCACGATCAGCGACCGCACGGTCGACGCGCTGGCGCGGGTGGAGGCCGCCGGTGCGGTGCTCGTGCTGGTGACCGGACGGCCGCCGCGGTGGATGCCGCCGATCGTCGAGCGGCTGGGGCACAAGGGCTTGGCCATCTGCGCGAACGGTGCGGTCGTCTACGACCTGCACACGATGCAGGTCGTCCGGCACGCGTCGATGAGCGCCGAGGCCGCGGCCGAGGTGGTCGAGGCGCTGCGCCGGGACGTACCCGGGATCGCCTTCGCCGTCGAGCACCACGAGAGCGGGTTCGCGCACGAGCCGTCGTACGTCCCGCGGTGGGACAGCAGCGACCCCAAGTCGGTCCGGCCGGTGGAGGCGCTCGTGGCCGGCGGCGTCGTGAAGCTGCTGGCCCGGCACGAGGAGATGGACGCGGACACGCTGCTGGCCACGGCGCACCGGTCGGTCCGCGGCCTCGGCACCCTCACCCACTCGTCCAGCGACGGGCTGCTGGAGATCAGCGCCACGGGCGTCAGCAAGGCGACCGGGCTCGCGCAGCTGGCGGACGAGCACGGCATCTCCGCGGCGGAGGTGGTGGCGTTCGGCGACATGCCCAACGACCTGCCGATGCTGTCCTGGGCAGGCCTCGGCGTGGCCGTCGCCAACGCGCACCCGGAGGTGCTCGCCGTCGCCGACGAGGTCACGGCCCGCAACGACGAGGACGGCGTCGCGCAGGTGCTCGACCGCTGGTTCTAGAGGTACTGGCCCGTGCCGCCGGGCGCGGCGGAGGGCGCCTGCGGCAGCCCGGCGGGCAGTGCGGGCTGACCGCCGCGGATCTGCTCGAGCTGCACGCGGGCAGCCATCTGCTGGGCGAACAGCGCCGTCTGGATGCCGTGGAACAGGCCCTCCAGCCAGCCGACCAGCTGCGCCTGCGCGATCCGCAGCTCGGCGTCCGTCGGCACGGACTCCGCCCCGAACGGCGAGGTCACCCGGTCCAGCTCCTCGCGCAGCTCCGGAGCGAGGCCCTCCCCGAGCTCCTTGATCGAGCTCTCGTAGATCTCGCGCAACCGCGATCGCGCGCTGTCGTCCAAGGGAGCCGCTCGGACCTCCTCGAGCAGCTGCTTCACCATCGACCCGATCCGCATGACCTTGGCTGGCTGCTCGACCATCTCGGCCGGGTTGCGCTCTTCCGTGCCGTCCGCCGGCGGCACCTCGACCTGGCCCATCGTCTGGCCGTCCGGGCCGACGATCGTGACGGTGTGCGGGCTCTCCTGCGGCGACTCAGTCATGCTCCCGATCCTGCCCCACCGCCGCCGTCCTGCACCTCGTGCGGCAGGGTGACGGGATGCCGTACGACGTCGACCAGGTCCGCCAGCAGTTCCCCGCCCTGGCCGAGGGGATCGCGCACTTCGACGGGCCGGGCGGAACGCAGGTGCCGACGGCGGTGACCGACGCGGTGGCCGCGGCGATGCGCAGCGCGGTCTCGAACCGGCACGGCGACTTCGCCAGCAGCGCCCGCGCCGACGGCATCGTCGATGACGCCCGTGCCGCCGCCGGCGACCTGCTCGGCGTCGACCCGCGCGGGGTGTTCTTCGGCCAGTCGATGACGGCCAACACCTACGTCCTCGCCCGCGCGCTCGCCAAGACGTGGTCGCCCGGCGACGAGGTGCTGGTCAGCCGCCTGGACCACGACGGGAACGTCCGTCCTTGGGTGCACGCCGCTCAGGCGGCAGGGGCGACGCTGAGGTGGGCCGACATCGACCCGGTCACCTGCGAGCTGCCGCTGGAGCAGTACGACGAGCTGTTGACCGAGCGGACCCGGCTCGTCGCGGTGACCGCGGCCAGCAATGCCACCGGGACGCGACCGGACGTACGCGCCATCGCGGACCGGGCGCACGCGGTCGGCGCGCTGGTCCACGTGGACGGCGTGCACGCGACCGCACACGGACCGGTCGACGTTCCGGCTCTGGGCGCCGACTTCTACGCCTGCGCGGCGTACAAGTGGTATGGCCCGCACGTCGGCCTCACCGCTGCAGACCCGGCGCTGCTGGAGACGCTTCACCCGGACAAGCTGCTGCCCAGCACGGACGACGTGCCGGACCGGTTCGAGCTCGGCACGCCGGGATTCGCACAGCTCGCCGGCGTGACCGCAGCGGTCGACTGGATCGCGGCCCAGGGCAGCGGCGGCAGCCGGCGGGAGCGGGTGCTGGACGGAGCCGAGCGGCTCGAGCAGCACGAGGTCGCCGTCTTCGAGCGACTGCGGAAGGGCCTGCAGGACAAGGGGGTCCGCTTCCTCGGCAGCCCGGCCCGTCGTACGCCCACCCTCGCCTTCACCGTCG
>JAODNS010000130.1 GCA_025465145.1 Frankiales bacterium | reverse complement strand
GTCCTCGCCGCCGTCGACTCCGCCGTGATGCTCGTCGACGCCGCGAAGGGCATGGAGCCGCAGACCCTCAAGCTGTTCCAGGTCTGCCGGCATCGCGGCATCCCTGTTCTGACGGTCATCAACAAGTGGGACCGGCCCGGGCTCGAGGCGCTCCAGCTCATGGACGAGGTGCGTGACAGGACCGGCCTGGAGCCCACGCCGCTGACCTGGCCGGTCGGCATCGCCGGCGACTTCCGCGGCGTGCTCGACCGGCGCACCGGCGAGTTCATCAAGTTCACCCGCACCGCCGGCGGCGCCACGATCGCGCCCGAGCAGCGGATGTCCGCGGAGCAGGCCGCCCAGCAGGAGACAACAGCCTGGACCACGGCTGTGGAGGAGAGCGAGCTCCTCGGCGCCATGGGTCAGGACCACGACCAGCAGCAGTTCCTCGAGGGCAAGACGACGCCGGTGCTGTTCGGCTCTGCGGTGCTGAACTTCGGCGTACGGCAGCTGCTCGACACCCTGCTCGAGCTCGCCCCGCCGCCCGGCCCCCGGCCGGACGAGAAGGGCGAGCCCCGCGAGCTCGACACCCCCTTCAGCGCCTTCGTCTTCAAGGTGCAGGCCGGCATGGACAGCGCCCACCGCGACCGGCTCGCGTTCGTCCGTGTGTGCAGCGGCGTCTTCGAGCGCGGCTCGGTCGTGACCCACTCCGCGACGGGCAAGCCCTTCGCGACCAAGTACGCCCAGCAGGTCTTCGGCCGCGAGCGCTCGACCGTCGACGAGGCCTTCCCAGGCGACGTCGTCGGCCTCGTCAACGCCTCCAGCCTGCGCGTCGGCGACAGCCTGTACGTCGACCAGCCGGTGACCTTCCCGCCGATCCCGAGCTTCGCGCCCGAGCACTTCGCGGTCTGCCGGGCGAAGGACAGCGGCCGCTACAAGCAGTTCCGCCGCGGCATCGAGCAGCTCGAGCAGGAGGGTGTCGTGCAGGTGCTGCGCAGCGACCTTCGCGGCGACCAGGCGCCCGTGCTCGCGGCGGTCGGGCCGATGCAGTTCGAGGTCGCGACGCACCGCATGGAGAACGAGTTCAACGCGCCCGTGACGCTGGACCGGCTGGAGTACTCCCTCGCGCGCAAGACGAACCGGGAGTGGGGCAAGGTCCTGGACCGCGAGAGCGGCGTCGAGGTGCTGGAGCGGGGCGACGGCGAGCTGCTGGCGCTGTTCGCGGGCCAGTGGCGGCTGACGCGTGTCCTGCGCGACCACCCCGACGTGCTGCTCGAGCCGCTCGTCGCCGCGACGGACTGAGCGGCCGGTGGACGAGCACCTCAACCTCGTCGTGCTGGGCGCCAGCGTCCTGCTCCTCGTGGCCCTGCTCGCCGTCCGCATCGCCAACCGGACGTCCCTGCCCGTCCTGCTCGTCTACCTCGCGCTCGGCATGGCCGTCGGCGAGGCCGGACTCGGCGTGGGCTTCGAGGACTACGGCCTCACCGCCGACCTCGGCCTGTTCGCGCTCGCGGTCATCCTCGCCGAGGGCGGGCTCACCACCCGCTGGTCGCAGGTGCGCCCAGTCCTGCCGTACGCCGTCGTGCTGTCGACGCTCGGCGTTGCCGTCAGCGTCGCCGTCATCGCCTCCATCTCGCACTTCCTGCTCGGGATCGAGCTGCGCACGGCAGTCCTGCTCGGCGGCGTGGTCTCCTCCACCGACGCGGCGGCCGTTTTCTCCGTGCTGCGCCGGCTGCCGCTGAAGGGCCGCACCAGCGCGGTGCTGGAGGCGGAGTCAGGCCTCAACGACGCGCCGGTCGTGGTCCTCGTGACGCTTGCGTCCTCCGACGCGTGGGGCGACACCTCCGTCCTCGCCGCCACCGGGCTGGTCGCGTACGAGCTCCTCGCCGGCGCCCTCCTCGGCCTGCTGATCGGGCTGCTCGGCCGCGAGCTGCTCGCCCGCGCGGCGCTTCCCAGCGCCGGCCTGTACCCGGTCGCCACCGTCGGCCTCACCCTCGTCGCCTTCACCGCCACGAACGCCCTGCACGCCAGCGGCTTCCTCGCGGTGTACCTCGCGGCGATGGTCATCGGCAACGCGCGCCTGCCGCACCGCCGAGCCGTCCTCGGCTTCGCCGGATCGCTCGCCCTGCTTGCTGAGGCCGGGCTCTTCCTCCTGCTCGGCCTGCTCGCCTCTCCGGGGCGGCTGCCGGCGGCGCTCGGCACGGCGCTGCTCGTGGGCAGCGTGGCCGCGTTCGTGGCCCGCCCGCTGGCCGTCGCGGTGTCGGCGCTCCCGTTTCGGCTGCCCTGGCGCGAGCAGGCGTTCCTCAGCTGGGCCGGGCTGCGCGGGGCCGTGCCCATCGTGCTCGCGATCATTCCGGTGACCGAAGGTGTCCGCGGTGGCACCCGGGTCCTCGACGTGGTGCTCGTCGTCGTCGTGATCGGAACGCTGCTGCAGGCGCCGACCCTGCCGCGCGTCGGCCGGCGGCTCGGGGTCGTGGAGGCGGATCGAGCGACCGACCTGGAGGTGGAGGCGGCCCCGCTCGAGGAGGTGCGCGCTGACCTGCTCGGCCTCGTCGTCCCGCCGCGCAGCCACCTCGTCGGCGTCTACGCCGACGAGCTGCGCCTGCCTCCCGGCGCGCACCTCACGCTGGTCGTGCGCGGCGACCGGAGCCTCGTACCCGACCGCTTCACCCGGCTGGAGGGGGGCGACCAGCTGCTCGTGGTGGCGACGGCCGAGTCGCGCGCCGCGGCCGAGGCCCGGCTGCGCGACGTCTCGCGCGGCGGCAAGCTCGCCGGGTGGAACCGGTGAAGTGGTTGGACGTGCCGCCGGCGCGCTGACACGGTAAAGCCGTGACTGCCCCAGCGATCTCCCTGCGGGGCGTGGTGAAGACGTTCGGCGACCGCCGGGCGGTCGACGGCCTCGACCTCGACATCGCGCCGGGGACGTGCGTCGGTCTGCTCGGCCCCAACGGCGCCGGCAAGTCGACGACCATGAAGATGCTGACGGGTCAGGCGCTCGCGGACAGCGGCACCATCGACGTGCTCGGGCTGTCGCTGCCGCGCCAGTCGAAGGCCGCCCGAACGCGCATGGGGGTGGTGCCGCAGGACGACAACCTCGACGAGGACCTGACCGTGCACCAGGCGGTCGAGGTGTTCGCGGCGCTGTACCGCGTACCCAGGGCAGAGCGGGCCACCGCCGTCGACAAGGCGCTCGGCATCGCGACGCTGCTCGACCGGCGCGGCGACGGCGTGAAGGAGCTGTCCGGCGGCATGCGGCGGCGGCTGCTCATCGGTCGCGCGCTGGTGCACTCGCCCGAGGTCCTCCTGCTCGACGAGCCCACCGTCGGGCTGGACCCGCAGGTGCGCAGCGAGCTGTGGGGTCTGATCTCGCGGCTGCGCGACGACGGCGTCACGATCCTGATGAGCACGCACTACATCGAGGAGGCCGAGCGCCTCTGCGACCGCGTGACGATCATGTCGCACGGCAAGGCCGTCGCCGAGGGCTCGCCGCGCGAGCTGATCGACGAGCACGCCGGCGCCGAGGCGCTCGAGGTCTACGGCTCGCCGGCGCGGCTGGCCGAGGTCGAGGCCCACGCCCGCGATCGCGGCTGGGCCACGCGCCGCACCGGCACGTCGATCTCCGTCCTCCATGCCAACGGTGACACCGGCCTGGCCGGCGAGCGGCGCATCACCAACCTCGAGGACGTCTTCGTCCTGCTGACCGGCGAGGAGATCGCCTGATGGCCGCCACCACCACCCGCGTCCAGCGCCGCCTCGGCCGGCTCGAGCGCCCGGCGCTGCAGGGCGTCCTCGTGCGCGAGGTCGTCAACTTCTCGTCGTTCTGGCGCTCCTCGACCTTCTCGTCCACCGTCGACCCCACGATCTACCTGCTGGCCTTCGGCTTCGGCTTCGGCTCGCTGGTCAACCGGGTCGCCGGCTACGACTACATCGACTTCGTCGGCACCGGCATCGTCGCCACCACCGTGTTGTTCAGCGGCGCGTTCCCGGCGATGTACTCGACGTTCGTCAAGTACCAGTTCCAGCACACCTACGACGCGATCCTCGCTGCGCCGGTCGATGTCGAGGAGCTCGTCACCGCCGAGGCGCTGTGGATCGGCGCGCGGACCGGCATCTACGGCTGCGTGCCGATGCTCGTCGCCACGGTGTTCGGCCTGGACCCCAGCTGGGGGATGCTGCTCGTCCCGTTGATCGCCGGGCTGGCCGGCTACGGCTGGGCGTGCTGCGGCATCTTCATCGCCGCCAAGGCGAAGTCGATCGAGAGCTTCTCCTACTGGCAGAGCGGTCTGCTGACGCCGATGTTCCTGATCGCCGGCACGTTCTTCCCGCTCAGCGGACTGCCCCAGTGGGCGCAGATCGCCGGCAACTTCAACCCGCTGTTCCACTGCGTCCAGCTCGTGCGCCATTCGGTCTTCGGCCTCCAGGGCTGGGCCGACGCCGGTCACCTCGCCTTCC
>JAODNS010000120.1 GCA_025465145.1 Frankiales bacterium | reverse complement strand
GACTCCGTGGCCGGGACCGTCGTCGTCTGCGCGCTGCTCGACCTCGAGCCGGTGCTCGCCGTCGGCACGGCCGCCGACGCCGGCTGGGCAGCGCGCCTGGTCGCGGTCCGCGACGGCCTGCGCGCGGCCCGGCAGCACGTCGGCCATCCGGAGCGGCTCGCCGAGGACTCGGTCGTGGGACGGCTGGCAGGGCTGCTGGCGCAGTCAGCGGCACGCCGGACCCCGGTGGTGCTGGACGTGTCAGCGGCCGTCGCCGCTGCTGCCCTCGTCGCGGAGCGGCTCGAGCCGGGCGCGCGGCACTGGTGGCTGGCCGGGTCGCAGCCGGCGTCCACCGCCGCCCGGCTTGCGCTGGCAGACCTGGCACTCGACCCGCTGCTGGACCTGGGGCTGACGGTCCCGGGCGGCGGGCGGCTGGCGGCCGACCTGCTGGTCGGAGCGGTGGAGCTCGCCTAGCTGTAGCGCACGTGCGACGGGACGAACGGCGGCTTCACGACGCGGACCGCCATCGTCCGGCCGCGGACGTCCAGCGCCAGCTCGTCGCCCTCCGCGACGGACGGGTCGAGCAGCGCGAGCCCGATGCCGACCTTGCGGGTCGGCGAGAACGTCCCGCTGGTGACCTCGCCGATCGGCTGCCCGTCGCGGGTGACCGTCATGTGCGCGCGCGGGATGCCGCGGTCGAAGGCCTCGAGGCCCCACATCAGCCGGCGCGGACCGTTCTCCCGCTCGGCCAGCAGGGCGTCGCGGCCCCAGAACCGCTCCTTCTTCCAGCCGACCGCCCAGGTGGCGCGGGCCTGCACCGGGGTGATCTCCAGCGACAGGTCCTGGCCGTGCAGCGGATACCCCATCTCGGTCCGCAGCGTGTCGCGCGCGCCGAGGCCACAGGGCACCGCGCCGGCGGCGACGACCGCGTCCCACAGGTCGCCGGCGTCGTCCCACTTCGGCAGCAGCTCGTACCCCAGCTCGCCCGTGTACCCGGTCCGGCAGACGACGACGTCCCGCCCCTGCCAGGACGCCCCGGTGAAGCTCATGTAGTCGTGCGACGTCGGCAGCCCGAGCTGCTCGAGCACCCGCGGCGACTGCGGCCCCTGCACGGCAAGGACGGCCAGGGTCGTGTGCAGGTCCTCGACCTCGATCCCGCCGCTCGCGTCGGCGGCCAGCCGGCTGACCACCTGCGACGAGTTGGCCGCGTTGGGGATGAGGAAGACCTCCTCCTCGCTGCGGACGTACTGGATGAGGTCGTCCACCACGCCGCCGGTCGCGTCGTCGCAGCAGAGCGTGTACTGCGCGTGCCCGATGCCGACCTTGCGCAGGTCGTTGGTGAGCCGGTCGTTCACGAAGTCGACGGCACCCGGTCCGCGGACGACGCCCTTGCCGAGGTGGCTGACGTCGAAGACGCCGACGGCCTCGCGCACCGCGGTGTGCTCCTGCAGCACGCCGGCGTACTGGATCGGCATGTCCCAGCCGCCGAAGTCGCCCATCTTCGCGCCGAGCGCGACGTGCCGGTCGTGGAGCGGGCTGGCCTGGAGGTCGGTCACGCCGCGGAGCCTAGGGCGGCGCGTGGCAGGGTGCGGCCGTGACGCGGACGCTCGTGGTGATGGGCGTCTCCGGGTCGGGCAAGACCACGGTGGGCCGCGGCCTCGCCCACGGACTCGGCTGGGTCTTCACCGAGGGCGACGAGCACCACCCGCCGGACAACGTGTCGAAGATGGCGGCCGGTACGCCGCTGACCGACGAGGACCGCTGGCCCTGGCTGGCCGAGCTGGCCGACTGGATCGGCCGGCGTGAGGCCGGCGGCGAGGACGCCGTGCTCACCTGCTCGGCCCTGAAGCGGTCCTACCGCGACCTGCTCCGCGACGGCCACCCGTCCGTGCGGTTCGTGCACCTGACCGTCTCGCCCGAGACGCTCCGCGAGCGCCTCGCGCAGCGGCAAGGCCACTACATGCCGGCCTCGTTGCTGGACAGCCAGCTGGCGGCGCTGGAGCCGCTGGCGCCGGGCGAGCCAGGGCTGGTCCTGCCGGGCGACGGCCCGCCCGCGGACGTCGTCGCGGCGCTGGCCGCCTGGGTAGGGTCGCTGCCCGTGACCTCCCTCTCGCTGGCCAGCGGCAACCCGACGTCCCTGAAGGTCGACGCGCTCGTCGTCGGCATCGCGAAGGGCCCAAAGGGACCTGTGCTGACGCCCGGCGGCGGCGACGTCGTGAAGTCGCTCGGCAAGGGCTTCCTCACCGCGCTGCAGGGGCTCGGCGCGACCGGCAAGGCGGAGGAGGTCACCCGGGTCGCCGTCATGAGCGGCAAGGGGCCGGCCGTCGTCGTGGCCGTCGGCCTCGGCGAGACGACGACGTCGTACGACGGCGAGGCGCTGCGCCGCGCGGCCGGCGCCGCGATCCGCGCGCTGGCGGGGACCAAGAAGGTCGGCTTCGCGCTGCCGGTGGCCGACGCGGACGCGGTACGAGCCGTCGCCGAGGGCGCCGTGCTGGGCGCGTACGCGTTCACGAGGTACCGCACCACCTCGGCCGCCGACCAGAAGGCGCCGGTCGCGGACGTGGTCGTGGTGGTGCCGGATGCGAAGGACAAGGCGGCGAAGGCGGCGCTGCGGCGCGCCGAGGTGGTGGCCTCCGCCGTCTGCCTCACCCGCGATCTCGTCAACACGCCGCCGTCCGACCTGCACCCGGCCGAGCTCGCCGACGTCGCCAAGGCGGAGTGCGGCGGCGCCGGCGTCACGGTCGAGGTGCTCGACGAGAAGGCCCTCACCAAGGGCGGCTACGGCGGCATCCTGGGGGTCGGCCAGGGCTCGGCCTCGCCGCCGCGGCTCGTGCACCTGTCGTACAAGGGCGGTCGCGGCGCGAAGAAGAAGGTCGCGCTCGTCGGCAAGGGCATCACCTTCGACTCGGGCGGCCTGTCGCTCAAGCCGCCGACGGCGATGGAGGAGATGAAGAGCGACATGGGCGGCGCGGCCGCCGTCATCGGCGCCATGCGCGCAGTCGCGCAGCTCGGCCTGCCGATCGACGTCGAGGCGTGGATCCCGATGGCCGAGAACATGCCCAGCGGCACCGCGATCCGGCCGTCGGACGTGCTGACGATGAAGAACGGCCTGCGGGTCGAGGTCAACAACACCGACGCCGAGGGCCGGCTGATCCTCGCGGACGCGATCTCCCGCGCGTGCGACGACAACCCGGACGTCGTGCTCGACGTGGCGACGCTGACGGGTGCCCAGCTCATCGCTCTCGGTGCGCGGACGACGGCTGTCATGGCCAACGACGACGAGCTCCGGAGCACCATCGTTGCCGCGGCCACCCGCGCCGGCGAGCCGTCCTGGGCGATGCCGCTGCCCGCCGAGCTGCGGAAGGGCCTCGACTCGGACATCGCCGACCTGGTCAACACCGGGCCGCGCGAGGGCGGCATGCTCACGGCCGGGATCTTCCTGCAGGAGTTCGTGACCGAGGGCGTCTCCTGGGCGCACCTGGACATCGCCGGTCCGGCGTACAACAGCGGCGAGGCCTACGGGTACACGCCGCACGGCGGGACCGGCGCGGCCGTCCGCACGTTCGTGCAGGTGCTCGAGGACCTCGGGGCGTAGCGCTCCCGCCTCACCGGCAAGCCTCAGACGGAGGGGCCGGCTCCCGGTACGCCGACGTCGCCGGCCGCCTTGCGGCGGGCGGTGTACTCGCGCATCCGCGTCGGGTACCCGGTCGCCGCCACGTCGTACACCGGGACCCCGAGCTTCGACCCGAACGCGAAGGCGGCCTTGGGCGAGTCGACCCGCCGCCGGGTCCACTCGCCGTCGCCGGCGACGAGCACCAGCGTCGTGGTCGTGTTCATGGTCGCGGGCTCGACGAACCCCTCGACGCCGCGCCGGCTGCCGGCGAACGCCTCCAGGTGGTCGACGTCCGCGGACTGCGCCTGCCGAGGCGTCCCCGGCTTCTCACGGCGCAGTCGGTCGCGCAGGCCCATGGGTCCCCTCCCGGGAATGCGGCAGGGGCGGTCGCACCCTGTACCTCTCAGGTGGAAGGATGCCACCTGAAGAGCGTTCGTCGAGTCTGCGAGGAGCAGCAGTGACCCAGCCAGCGGCCGACAAGCCGACCAGCGGCCCCGTCGACCTCGTCGTCCTCGGCGGCGGCAGCGGCGGCTATGCGGCCGCCCTGCGCGCCGCCGAGCTCGGCATGAGCGTGGTGATGGTCGAGCGCGACAAGGTCGGCGGGACCTGCCTGCACCGCGGCTGCATCCCGACCAAGGCGCTGCTGCACTCCGCCGAGACGGTCGACGTCATCAAGGAGGCCGCGCAGTTCGGCGTCAACGGCACCTTCGAGTCCGTCGACATCGCGCAGGTCAACGCGTACAAGGGCAAGGTCGTCGAGGGGCTCTACAAGGGGCTCACCGGCCTGGTGAAGAGCCGCAAGATCGAGGTGGTCCAGGGCACCGGCACGCTGGTCTCCCCCACCGCGGTCGAGGTCGAGGGGCGACGCATCGAGGCCGGGCACGTGCTGCTCGCGACCGGGTCGGTGCCGCGCAGCATCCCAGGCCTGGAGATCGACCACGAGCGCGTCGTCACCAGCGACGACGCCCTCGGCTTCGACCGGATCCCGGCGTCCGTCGTGATCCTGGGCGCCGGCGCGATCGGCTGCGAGTTCGCGAGCGTCTGGTCCAGCTTCGGCGCCGCGGTCACCATCGTCGAGGCGCTCCCCCACCTCGTGCCGCTCGAGGAGGAGTCGTCCTCGAAGCTGCTGGAGCGCGCGTTCCGCAAGCGCGGCATCAAGTCCGAGCTCGGCGCCCGGTTCGAGAAGGTCGAGAGCACCGACAGCGGCGTGCGCGTCTTTCTCGAGGGCGGCAAGACCGTCGAGGCCGAGCTGCTGCTCGTCGCGATCGGCCGCGGGCCGGTGTCGAAGAACCTCGGGTACGAGCAGGTCGGCGTCGAGATGGACCGCGGCTTCGTCAAGGTCGACGCGTACTGCCAGACCAACGTGCCGACCATCAGCGCGGTCGGAGACCTCATCCCGACCCTGCAGCTGGCCCACGTCGGCTTCGCCGAGGGCATCCTCGTCGCGGAGCGGCTCGCCGGTCTGCCCGTGACCCCCGTCGACTACGACGGCGTCCCGCGCGTCACGTACTCGCACCCCGAGGTCGCCTCCGTCGGCCTGACGTCGAAGGTGGCGAAGGAGCGCGGATACGAAGTGGTCGAGGCGACGTACGACCTGGCCGGCAACGGCAAGGCGCGCATCCTCGGCACGGCCGGCGCGGTCAAGGTCGTCGCGGCGAAGGACGGGCCCGTCCTGGGCGTGCACATGGTCGGCGAGCGGGTCGGCGAGCTCATCGCCGAGGCGCAGCTGATCACCAACTGGGAGGCGCTGCCGGCCGAGGTCGCGCAGCTCATCCACCCGCACCCGACCATGTCCGAAGCAGTCGGCGAGGCGCACCTGGCGCTCGCCGGCAAGCCCCTCCACCGCCACTCCTCGGAGCTCTTCCCCCTCATGGCCGTCTCCGTACCCATGCCCCGCCTCGGCGAGAGCGTCTCCGAGGGCACCGTCA
>JAODNS010000114.1 GCA_025465145.1 Frankiales bacterium | reverse complement strand
TGACGGTGCCGGTCTTCGGGTTCGGCATCAGGCCGCGCGGGCCGAGGATGCGGGCGATCTTGCCGACCTTGCCCATCTGGTCCGGCGTCGCGACGGCGGCGTCGAAGTCGAGGAACCCGCCCTGGATCTTCTCGATCAGGTCGTCGCCACCGACGACGTCGGCGCCGGCGGCCGTGGCCTCGGCGGCCTTCTCGCCCACGGCGAAGACGATGACGCGGGCGGTCTTGCCGGTGCCGTGCGGCAGGTTGACCGTGCCGCGGACCATCTGGTCGGCCTTGCGCGGGTCGACGCCGAGGCGCATGGCGACCTCGACGGTCGCGTCGTACGTGGTGACGCTCGTCTGCTTGGCGAGGCGGACAGCCTCGAGCGGGCTGTACAGGGTGTCCGCCGTGATCTTCTCGGCGGCGGCGCGGTACGCCTTGCTGCGCTTCATGCGCGGTACTCCGTCTCTGCCGTTGCCGGCAGTCGTGGTGCAAGCGGGCTCCGGACGGTCCGGGGCCCTCCCACAGGTCCTGCAGAGGGCGACCGTCAGTCGGTGACGGTGATGCCCATGGAGCGCGCGGTGCCGGCGACGATCTTCGCGGCGGCGTCGATGTCGTTGGCGTTGAGGTCCGCCAGCTTGGTGGTGGCGATCTCGCGGACCTGTGCCTGCGAGATGGTCGCGACCTTCTTGGTGTGCGGCGTGGGCGAGCCCTTGTCGACGCCGGCGGCCTTGAGGATCAGGCGCGCGGCCGGCGGGGTCTTGGTGATGAAGGTGAACGAGCGGTCCTCGAACACCGAGATCTCGACCGGCACGATGTCGCCGCGCTGCGCCTCGGTGGCCGCGTTGTACTGCTTGCAGAACTCCATGATGTTCACGCCGTGCTGGCCGAGGGCCGGGCCGACGGGCGGCGCCGGGGTGGCAGCACCGGCCTTGATCTGGAGCTTGATGACGCCGGCGAGCTTCTTCTTGGGGGGCATGGTTCTTTTCCTGTGTCTGGCGCGGAGGCTTAGAGCTTCGCGACCTGGTTGAAGGACAGCTCGACCGGCGTCTCGCGGCCGAAGATCGACACCAGCACCTTGAGCTTCTGGCTGTCGAGGTTGATCTCGTTGATCGTCGCCGGGAGCGTGGCGAAGGGCCCGTCGGTGACGGTGATCGACTCGCCGACCTCGAAGTCGACGGCCTTCACCGCGACGACCGTCTTCTGCTTCGGCGGGGCGAGCTGCTTGACGACCTCGTCGACCGTCAGCGGAGTGGGCCGGGAGGTCTGGCCGACGAAGCCGGTGACGCCCGGGGTGTTGCGGACCGCGGACCACGACTCGTCGGTCAGGTCCATGCGGACGAACAGGTAGCCCGGGAGCTTCTTGCGCACGACCGCCTGGCGCTTGCCGCCCTTGACCTCCATGACCTCCTCGGTCGGAACCTCGATCTGGAAGATGTAGTCCTCCATGTTGAGGCTGGAGATGCGGCTCTCGAGGTTGGTCTTCACCTTGTTCTCGTAGCCGGCGTACGAGTGCACGACGTACCAGTCGCCGGGCAGCCCGCGCAGGGCCGCCTTCATCTGCTCGGCCGGGTCGTCCATGTCGACCTCGGGCTCGGCCGCGGAGTCAGTGGCAGCCTCGTCCGCAGCCGCGTCGGCGAAGGCGGCGGCGGCCGGCGTCGGCTCGCCCTCCGGTGACGCGTCGTCGAGATAGCCACTGGGGCCGTCGACACCGCCCAGGCCCAGCTCGTCGAGGTCGGCAGCAGCCGTGCCCGCCTCGGTCGACGCGGCGAACGCCGAGCCACCAAGGCTGGCAGCGCTCGCCACGGCCTCGCCCTGCTCCGACTGCGGGCCCTCAGGCGCGCTGTCGTCGGACGGGAGGCTGTACTCGGACACGAAGGACGTCCTTCTCTGCTAGGCGGTGCGGGACGGGCCTACTCGCCGAAGACGGCGAGCACGCCCTTTCCGAAGATCAGGTCGAACACGGCCACGATCGCGACCATGACGAGCACGAAGACGACGACGACGGTCGTGTAGGTCACGAGCTCCTTGCGCGTCGGCCAGATGACCTTGCGCAGCTCGGCGACGACCTGCTTGTAGAAGGTGCCGATGTTGCGGATCCGGCCGGGGCGGTCGCCGCTGCGCTTGACGCGCTCGCCGCCGCCGTCGCGGGACGGGCTGCCCAGAGCGGTGCCGGTGTCGCTCACGTGCGTCCTCGTCTCTCGGGTGCGTGGGTGCGTGGGTGCGTGGGGTCGAGCAGGGGTGACAGGAGTCGAACCTGCGACATCCGGTTTTGGAGACCGGCGCTCTGGCCAACTGAGCTACACCCCTCCGGGGGTCGGGCCAGACCCTGCCGGCCGGTGCGCGGGCGCGCCGGAGCAGAGGCTACGAGCCCCCAGAGGGACGAGTGTACGGGTCGCGCCGGTCGCCACCAACCTGGTGGACCGGCGCCCGTCATCCGCGAGAATGGCCGCATGAGCGCTCCCTCCCGTACCCGCACGTCCCTGCGCGTCGGCGGCATCGCCGAGTCGGCGACCCTCGCCGTGGACGCCAAGGCCAAGGCGAAGAAGGCCGCCGGCGAGGACGTCGTCGGCTTCGGCGCGGGCGAGCCCGACTTCCCGACGCCGGCCGCGATCGTCGAGGCCGCGGTCGAGGCGTGCCGCCAGCCGCGCTTCCACCGCTACACGCCGGCGGGCGGTCTGCCGGAGCTCAAGGACGCGGTCGCCGCCAAGACCAAGCGCGACAGCGGGTTCGAGATCTCCCCGGCGCAGGTGCTCATCACCAACGGCGGCAAGCAGGCGGTCTACGAGGCGTTCGCGACGCTGTGCGACCCGGGCGACGAGGTGCTGCTGCCGGCGCCGTACTGGACCACCTACCCCGAGGCGATCCGGCTGGCCGGCGGCGTACCGGTCGAGGTGCACACCGACGAGAGCAGCGGCTACCGCGTCGGCGTCGCGCAGCTCGAGGCGGCGCTGACCGAGCGCACCAAGGTGCTGCTGTGGTGCTCGCCGTCGAACCCGACCGGCGCGGTCGCCTCGCCCGCGGAGGTGGAGGCGATCGGCCGCTGGGCCGTCGAGCACGGGATCTGGGTCGTCGCCGACGAGATCTACGAGCACCTCGTCTACGGGGACGCCACGCACGTGTCCATGCCGGTTGCCGTGCCGGAGCTGGCCGAGCAGTGCGTGGTCGTCAACGGCGTGGCCAAGACGTACGCCATGACCGGCTGGCGGGTCGGGTGGCTGATCGGCCCCCTGGACGTGGTCAGAGCCGCGACCAACCTGCAGTCCCACGCGACGTCCAACGTCGCGAACGTGTCGCAGGTGGCGGCGCTGGAGGCGCTGACGGGCGACCTGTCCGCCGTGGCCGAGATGCGCTCCGCGTTCGACCGGCGCCGCCAGACGATGGTCCGGATGCTCAACGAGATCCCGGGCGTCGAGTGCCCGGAGCCGCAGGGCGCCTTCTACTGCTACCCGTCGGTCAAGGGGCTGCTCGGCAAGGAGCTGCGGGGCCGGACCCCCGCGACCTCCGCGGAGCTGGCCGAGCTGCTGCTCGACGAGGTCGGCGTGGCGGTCGTGCCGGGCGAGGCCTTCGGGACGCCCGGGTACTTCCGGCTGTCGTACGCGCTCGGCGACGAGGACCTGGAGAAGGGCGTCCGCCGGATGCAGGAGCTGTTCAGCGAGACGAGCTAGCTGGACCGCTGCGCCGGCACCTGCACGAGCTCGCCGCGCACCAGCTCCTTCATCTGCGCGTACCCCGCCTCCAGCAGCATCGGCGTCTTGCTGAAGTCGCGCAGCTCGTGGTCACCGACGTCCAGCTTGGGCAGCCGGACGACCCGCTGCCCGGGCCGCGGCGGGGGGTCCTGGTCCAGGCCGCTGCGGCTGATCGCGAACGACAGCAGCAGCACGTCCAGGGCCGTCATCCGCTCGTCGCGCCTACCGAGGACACCGCCGCTCACGTCGAGGACCCAGGTGCGCACGGCGCCCAGGTCGAGCGCGCGCTCGACGGGTACCGGCGCGGTGACGCCGCCATCGACGTGCAGCCCACCGCCCAGGCGTACGGGTGGGAACACCGCCGGCAGGCAGGCGCTGGCGCTGAGGACGGCGACGGGGTCGCCGCTGGACCACCAGCACGGCCGGCCGCTCATGAGGTCGGTCGTCACGACGTGGCAGGGGACGGCGGTGTCGGCCAGGTCAGTGACCGGCACGACGTCCCGGATCAGCGCGCGCAGGGCGTCCGGCTCGTAGAGGTGGTCGTCGCCGCGGACGAGGTGGGTGGCGAGCAGCCGCCGGTTGCCGCCGAACACGTCCTTGCGGTCCAGCCGCCGCCAGCGCCGCTCCAGCAGCTCCACCCGGGCGAGGGACGGGTCGACGGCGAGCGCCGCGGCGTTGAGCGCGCCGACGGAGCAGCCCACGAACAGGTCCGGCCGGACACCGGCCTCGAGCAGGGCGCGCAGGCCGCCGATCTGGACGGCGCCGAGGCTGCCGCCCCCCGACAGCACGACCGCCTCGAGCGGACGACCGCCCGCAGCGGGCGGTCGCCGGCGCCGGACAGGGAGGACGGCCACACGTGTGTGTCGACCGCTCCCCTCAGCTCTTGAGGGTCACCTGCTCCACGAGATCGAGCAGCTGTCGGCTGACGCCGGCCCGGCGCTCCATCTGCACCATGTGTCCCACTCCCGGGTAGACGACCAGCCGCGCACCCGGCAGGGCCGCGGCCAGCGCCTTGCTGTGCGGCAGCGGGCAGAGCAGGTCCTGGTCACCGGCGACGACGACCACCGGCAGCCCCTCCAGCGCCTTGAGGACCTCGAGGCGGTCGTGCTGGGAGAACGTCGGCAGGAACCAGGCGACCGTCTCGGCCGGGGTCTGCGCCTGCACGTCGAGCGCCTCGCGCACGAGCGCCCGGTCGGCCGACTTCGGGAACAGGAGCCGGGCGTCGACCGCACCCGGCTTGCGGGTCTTGCCCTTGAGCTCGTCCCGCCGCGCCTTCTCGTTCAGCCGCGGCAGGAGCGCCTTGACCACCCGGGCCGCCGGAGCCGGCAGCCCCCACGTCACCTCGGCCAGCCGACCGGACGAAGTGCCGACGAACGCGACGGCCTTCACCCGGTCGCCGAACAGCTCCGGCGCCTGCTCAGCGAGCGCCATGATCGTCATGCCGCCCATGGAGTGGCCGGCCAGCACGACGGGGCCGGTCGGCGCGACCGAGTCCAGCACCCGCTCCAGGTCCCGCGCGAGCTGCTCGAGGTTCGACGTGCTCGCGGTGCTCCGACCCGAAGCGCCGTGACCGCGGTGGTCGTACGTGACGACCTTCAGGTCGGGCCGGGCAGCGAGCAGGTCGCGCACCTGCCCGCTCCACAGCGCGCTGGACTGGACGTACCCGTGCGCCAGCACAACCGTGACCGCGGCGTCCTGCGAGCCGTGCTCGGTCACTGCCAGTTCGACGCCGTCCTCGGCCGGCACCGTGCGGGTGCGGCCCTGGACGGGAGCGGGCGGCGCGTACGGGATCGCCGTCGGCTTCTGCGCCCTGCGGCGGAGGAGGACGACGCCGGTGGCGGCAGCGAGGGCAAGAGGAAAGCGGCGGTTCATGCAGGACCCTTCGGAAGCCGCAGGTCGTCGCGACCGCGGAAGCGCTGGAGGAACCGGTCGTAGGTCTTGCGGCTCTCCTTGTCCCGGTACGCCGGGTCGGAGTCGGCGTAGCCGCGGTGGCGGTCCTGGCGGACGGGCAGGTCGAGCGCGACGAGCCGACCCACGCCGGCTTCGCGCAGCAGGTAGGACCACTCCATGTCCGCGTTGCGGTAAAAGCGCGCCTTGGGCGGTAGCGGCACCTGCAGCGCGGCCGAGCGCCGGACCGCGAACAGGTACCCGAGCAGCGCCTCGACCTGCCCCGGCCCCGCATCGACGAACTCGGTCCACCCGTCGGCCACGTCGACGCCGCGCCAGCCGGCACCGGCCACCTCCGGCTCGTCGAACGCTGCCAGCAGCGGGGTGAGCGCGTCGCCCTCCAGCACCGTCGACGGGTCCAGCAGCACGTGAACCGTCGCCGTGTCGTACGTGAGCAGCGCCTGCCGCGCAGCCGACCAGCCGGCGGCCTGCTCGACGTGCAGCTCCTCGACCCGCGGGAACTGCTGCGCGAGTTCGTGCACGACCGCGCCGGCGTCTGTCGGGCCGTTCTCCAGCAGGACGACGACCACGTCCTCGGGCGCGTGGGCGAGAAGCGCGTCGACGCAGGTGCGCACGTCGACGGGCCACCCCTCGACCAGCAGCGCGACGGTGCAGCGGCGGCTGTCGGGCTCCGCGGACCGGTCCGGGAGCTCGCGCACCGACGGCAGGACGGCGTACGGGGGTCGCTCGGCGAGCGTCCAGCCGTCGGCGCCGTCGCGGACCGTCCAGCCCAGGGCGGCGATCTCGTCGCGCAGCCGGTCGCCGGCGGCGAAGTCCTTTGCCGCGCGCGCCTGCGCTCGCTCCTCGGCCAGGGCGGTCACCGGCGCAGGCGGGGAGGTCATGGCAGGACGGTAGGTCAGCGCGCGGGGGTGAGCGACAGCAGCCGCAGGGCGTACGTCTCCGTGTAGTGGACCGTCCCACCGGCGGTGTCCCGGTCTGTGTCGGTCGTCGCCTCGACCCGGACCAGCAGCCCGGAGTGGGTCAGCCACTGCTCCCGCTGGGTCGTGCCGCGGGTGGACCCGGTGAGGCGGCCGGCGGACGACAGGTGCACGACCTCGACGGCCTTGCCGTCCACGAGCACGTCGGAGACGTCGAGCACCCGGATCGTCAGGGCCACCTCGGTGTCGTCGCTGCGACAGCGGCCGCTGCTCTGCTGGCCGGCGCGGGCGCGGTCCGGCAGCAGCAGCACGCCTGGCTCGCACACCAGCTGCTGCTCCTCGGACTGGCCGAAGAACGCGCGCCGCTGCACGCTGCGACGCAGCTCGATCCCGGGGGCCGCCCGGCAGAGGTCGTCGCTGCTGAACCGCTCCTGCAGGGGCTGCCACCGGACCTCCGTCCCGCAGCCGCTGCGGCGGTACGTGATCGCGCTCGTGTCCGGGTAGTCGTGCCGCGACCCGCCGAGCGCATCCACCTCCTCGTGCCCGGAGGTGGCGTAGCGGTAGACGCCGGGCACCACCTCCGTCGGCGCCGTGGGCTGCGGCGAGGGCGTCGCACGAGCAGCCGTTCCACTGGCCATCGGTGCGGGGGCAGCCGCTGCGGCACTGGGCCGGCCGCCCGCCGACGAGGCGACCGGTGCCGACCGGCGGGCGG
>JAODNS010000106.1 GCA_025465145.1 Frankiales bacterium | reverse complement strand
CGACCGCCGGCTGTCGCAGGTGCGCGCCGGCGGCATCCCTGACGCCGGCGGCATGGTGATCGCGAGCGATCACAAGAGCGCCAAGCTGTACGCGGAGATCCTGCAGGGCATCACCGGGCGACCGCCGGTCGTCGTGCTGTCCGACGACCCGTCGGCGTCGAACAAGATCGGCGCCTTCGAGGCGTCCGACGAGCGGTGGCTCGTCGCCGTCCGGATGGTGTCCGAGGGCGTCGACATCCCGCGGCTCGCGGTCGGCGTCTACGCCACCTCGGTGCAGACGCCGCTGTTCTTCGCGCAGGCGGTGGGGCGGTTCGTACGCGGCCGGCGACCGGGGGAGACCGCATCCGTCTTCCTGCCGTCCGTGCCGTCGCTGCTCGCGCTGGCCGGCCAGCTGGAGGCGGAGCGCGACCATGCGCTGGACGGCGCCGTGAAGGAGCAGTTCCTCGCCGACGAGCTGCTGGCAGCCGCGAACCGCCAGCTGGACGAGGGCGAGGACGAGCCGGCGTTCACGGCGCTGCAGGCGAGTGCGCACCTGGACCGGGTGATCTACGACGGCGCCGACTACGGCACAGGTGCCGCCCCGGGCAGCGACGAGGAGGAGGACTACCTCGGCCTGCCCGGTCTGCTCGCGCCCGAGCAGGTCGCCGTCCTGCTCTCGCAGCACCAGGCCAAGCAGCTCAAGGCGCAGAAGTCGGCTCCGGTCGTGATCGCCCCGGCCGAGCCGGTCTCGTCGTTCCGGGTGCTGCAGGGCCTGCGCAAGGAGCTCAACGGCCTGGTCGGCGCATGGCACCACCGGACGGGCAAGCCGCACGGGATGGTGCACGCCGAGCTGCGGACGGCCTGCGGTGGGCCGCCGAGCGCGCAGGCGACGGCTCAGCAGCTGCAGGACCGGATCGAGACGATCCGGCAGTGGGCGCGGGAGCGTGGCTAGCGCACCCGCCAGGTGTACCCGAGGGGGCTTCCCACGTCTCCGGCGTCGTCGACGCTGACGACCTTGAACCTGTACCTGCCGGGGGTGAGGCCGGTCAGCACGACACCGCTGGCGCAGTCCGTGTAGGGGTCGTTGTCGAGCGCGCAGCGGAACCTCAGGCCGGGCGCAGCGCTGAACGCGAAGGTGGCCGTAGTGCCCGTCGTGAAGGCGGGCGGGGTGCTGATGAACGTGACCGCGTCGTCCACCACGGTGAACGCGCTGCCGGACGCCGGCTGCGGTCCGGCGGCCGTGACCGCGCGCAGCAGGACGGTGTGCGGCCCGAGCGGGAAGGTCTCGTTGCTCGGGTTGGCGCAGAGCGTCCACGCGCCGCCGTCGACCTGGCACTGGTAGGCGAGTGCGCCTGCCACCGGCGCGATCTGGAGCGTCTGCTGCTTGCGCGTCACGACCCCGTGCGGTCCCTGGAGCAGCGCGGCGATCCGGAACGCGCCGGTGGTGCCGGGATCGCCCGGGCCGGCCGGACCCAGCGGGCGGACATCGACCCTGTGCAGGCCGTCGAGCAGCCCTGGGAAGGTGAGCCCGCTGGCGCAGGGGGTCCAGGCGCCGCCGTCGAGGGAGCACTCGGCTCCGGTCGCGTCGGTGAGGACGAACCGGACGGTCGCCGTGGAGCCGGACACGTTGGCCGGCTCCACCTGGACCGTTGGCACCGCGAGCACCATGAACGTGGCAGTCCGGCTCGTGCTGCCGGTCTGCACGTTCGTCGCCGAGGCGGTGACCGTGTGCGTACCGGGCGCGAGCTGCGACAGCGACCACGTCGGACCGCACGGCACGGCCGCGGCGCCGTCCAGCGAGCAGGCGAGCGACGCCTGCGGGTCGTCCGTCGTCAGCTGCGCTGTCACCGCGGTGGCGTACGTGGACCCTGACGGCAACCCGGTGAGGGTCAGGGACGGCAGTGGCCGAGCGACGGTGAACGGGGTCGACGGGCTCGGAGCGGGAGTCGCGAGCGAGCTCGGTGCCGGCGACGGTGCTGTGGTGGGAACGACCGGTGCCGGCGACGGTGCTGCCGTCGGGACGACCGGCCCGAGCGTGGGGAGCGGCGCGGGAGACGAAGGCGGAACGACCGGGCCGAGCGTGGGGAGCGGCGACGGTGGGTCGACCTGGACAACCGGACCGAGCGTCGGGACCGGCGAGGACGCCACGGGCGCGCCGGTAGGGGCCGCGGGCGTCGGCGCCACGGGCGGGACGACCGGGTCGAGCAACGGCGGCTCTACGGGCGGCGGGGCAACCGGGCCGACCAACGGAGGCTCCAGGATCGGGCTCGGCGCCACCGGACCGAGCACGGGCGGGGCCGGGTCCGTCGGTGGCACCGGTCCTGCCTCCGGTGCGCTCGGCGCGACCGGCCCGACCACGGGCTCGACCACCGGCTCGACCACCGGCTCGACCACCGGCTCCTGCGGCGTCGGCGCAGGCAGCACGGCCGCCGGCGCAGCGGCGACGCGTCGTCGCTGTGGCCCCTGCACCTGCAGCGCGGGCGTCTCCGCAGCCGCGGTGAAAGTGGCGGGCGCGGGCGCCGGCCGCGCGGGAACCGCTGCGTACGCCGACGTGACGCCAACCCCGGCGGCGACGGCGGCTCCCGCGACGGTCGTGGCGAGCTCGCCGGCACGCACCGACCCAGCGCCCGCCTGGGCCAGGCTGCGCAGGAACGGCAGCTGCAGCAGGAACGACAGCGGCCCCATCGCCCACAGCAGCCGGGGGAGCGAGACGCCGAGGAACGCGCGCACGTAGGTCGGGTCGAAGTGCTGCCCGGCGCACCGGGCCAGCTCCATGCGGGCGGCGCGGGTTGCCATCGGCTTCTTGTACGCACGCGCCGCGGTCATGGTCTCGAACGCATCGACCAGGCCGATGATGCGCCCGGCCGGTGAGATGGCCAGACCGGCCAGCCCGGCGGGGTAGCCCTTGCCGTCGTACTTCTCGTGGTGCTCGACGATGCCGCGACCCCACTCGCCCAACCAGGGCAGCAGCGCCGCCGTCAGCTCCGCCCCGACCTCCGGGTGCGTCCGCATCACGGCGAACTCGCGCGAGTCCAGCTTCGCCGGCTTGTTGAGCAGGGTGGTGGGCACGGCCAGCTTGCCGATGTCGTGCAGCAGCGAGGCCCAGCGCAGCCGGTCGCGGTCGGCCTGCGGGAGCTTCAGCTCCTCGGCGAGCATGTCCGTGAAGACGCGTACCCGCTCGCTGTGGCCGCGGGTGCGGCGGTCGTGCGCGCCGAGCCGGGCGATCAGCGTGAGCGCGTCGCGGGCGGCGTCACCGGCCACGGATCCCGCGGCCATGCGGCGCGTGGAGCCGGCCGCGGCACGGGCCACCCTGAACCGGGACGGCGCCCGGTCCGGGAACAGCATCGTCAGGCGCAGCAGCGTGGCGACGGGCAGGAGCCGGCGCAGCGAGCGCTCCACGGAGACGCTCACGCCGATCGCGGTCGCCCCGATCAGCAGGTACGTCAGCCAGCGGTGCCCGGCAGCCGGGTCGATCTTCGCGAGCAGCAGCACGGTCGCCGTCGAGGCGAGGAACGGCACGGCGTACAGCGCGCAGAGCACCAGCGCGGCCAGCACCGGCCGGGCACGCCACCGGCGCGCGTCAGCACCGTCCGACTGCTCCACGCGGAGGTCATCGACGGCGATCGGGCCTCGCCGCATGCCCTGTGTGGATCAGGCGGGGGCGCGCGGAGTGACTAGTGGAAGTCCTCCATCAGCCCGAACGCGAACACCATCACGACACCGACCACGAGCAGGACACCCCCGGCGACGCCCAGCACGACCGACCCCATCGGCAACGCGAAGCCCAGGATCACGAACGCGACGATGAGGACGACGACGGTCGCCCACGAGGTCGGCTTGGCGCTGTGGCCGTCGGCCATGGTGGTGCCCTCCAGGCAGCTCGTCGGTACGACGGACGAGGCTACCGGGAGGGAATCGCCGCGCGACGGGACGGCTTGTCCCAAAGCGTGAGCACCCTCTTCAGTCCCCTGACCCTGCGCGCCACGACGTTCCGGAACCGCGTCTGGGTCGCCCCCATGTGCCAGTACTCCTCCGTCGACGGTCTGCCGGACGAGTGGCACCTGGTCCACTTGGGCGCGCGCGCCGTCGGCGGCGCCGGACTGGTCCTCACCGAGGCCACCGCGGTCACGGCCGACGGCCGGATCAGCCCCCAGGACGCGGGCATCTGGAACGACCGGCAGGCCGAGCAGTGGGCGCGGGTGGTTCGGTTCGTGCAGGCGCAGGGTGCCGCGGCGGGGATGCAGCTCGCGCACGCCGGCCGCAAGGCGTCAACCCGGCGGCCGTGGGAGGGGCGCGGGTACGTCGACCCCGCTGACGGCGGCTGGCCGACCGTCGGCGCCTCGCCGGTCGGGTACGCCGACTGGCCGGCGCCGCGCGAGCTGACCCCCGAAGACCTCGCCGCGCTGACGGCCGACTGGGTCTCCGCGACGCGACGTGCCGAGCAGGCCGGCTTCGACACGGTCGAGGTCCACGCGGCGCACGGCTACCTGCTGCACCAGTTCCTGTCGCCGCTGACGAACACCCGTACCGACTCCTACGGCGGGACCTTCGAGAACCGGGTCCGCTACCCGCTCGAGGTCGTCCGCGCGGTCCGCGACGCGTGGCCCGCGGAACGCCCGGTGCTCGTGCGCATCTCCGCCACCGACTGGGCTCCTGGTGGCTGGACGCTCGAGGACGCGGTCGCCTTCAGCAGGCTGATGCGGGAGGCGGGCGTGGACCTCGTCGACGTCTCCTCCGGCGGGCTGGTCCCGGAGCAGCAGGTCGAGGTCGGCCCCGGCTACCAGGTGCCGCTGGCGGCGGCGATCCGGGAGCAGGCGGGCGTCGCGACCGGCGCCGTCGGGCTCATCACCGAGCCGGTCCAGGCCGAGAAGGTGCTCGCCGACGGGCAGGCGGACGTCGTGCTGCTCGCCCGTGAGCTGCTCCGCGACCCGCACTGGCCGCTGCGCGCTGCGGCCGAGCTCGGCGCGGACGTGACGTGGCCGGTGCAGTACGAGCGCGCCCGGCCGCACTAGATGCACGTCGAGCAGGTCGACGACCCGGCCGACCCGCGGCTCGGCGACTACATCGGGCTGACCGACGTCGTCCGCCGCGTGCGGCACGAGCCGGAAGCGGGCTTCTTCCTCGCGGAGGGGCAGCTGGTCATGCGCCGCGCCGCGCAGGTGGGCTGCCGGCCGCGGTCGCTGCTCGTCGCTCCGAACCGCGTGGACGACCTGCTGCCGGAGCTGACGGCGCTCGACTGCCCCGTCTACGTCGCCTCTGCCGAGGTGCTGCACGCCGTCACCGGCTTCCACGTGCACCGCGGCGCGCTCGGCTCGTTCTCGCGTCCGCCGCTGCGGCAGGCCGCCGACGTGCTGGCGGCGTCGCGGCGCGTCCTGGTGCTGGAGGAGGTCAACAGCCCGACGAACCTCGGGGCGGTCTTCCGCAGCGCCGCCGGCCTCGGCATGGACGCCGTGCTGCTGAGCCCGACCTCCTGCGACCCGCTGTACCGCCGGGCCGTCCGCGTCTCGATGGGCGAGGTGTTCGCGGTCCCGTACGCGTACCTCGACCCCTGGCCGCAGTCGCTCGACGACGTCCGCACCGCCGGCTTCCGCATCCTCGCCATGACGCCCGCGTCCGACGCCGTGCGGCTCGAGGACGTGGTGCTGGCCGACGACGACCGGGCCGCGCTGCTGCTCGGCGCCGAGGGGCCGGGGCTCACCGACCAGGCCCAGCGGGCCAGCGACCTGCGGGTGCGCATCCCCATGGCCGCCGGCGTCGACTCGCTCAACGTGGCGGCCGCCGCGGCCGTCGGCTGCTGGGCGGTCGGTCGCCGTCCCTGACAGGATGCGAGGCATGAAGCGCGCCCTGCCCGTCCTGCTCCTGCTGCTCGCGGCCTGCGGCGGCGGCTCCGAGGAGAAGGGCGCCGACACCTCGGCGAAGGACGCGTACCTCGCCGAGGCGGAGGCGATCTGCGCGAAGGGCAACAGCGCGCTGGCCGAGGTCCGCAAGAAGCAGCCGACCGCCGTCGACCTCGTCCCCGCGTACGTCCACAGCATCGTCGAGATCGCGCGGACCAACCTCACCGAGCTGAGCGCGCTGGCGCCGCCGCCGGACGACGCGGCTGACGTCGAGGCGAAGGTGCTGACCCCGCTGCGCGAGCAGCTGGCGGACGGCGACAAGTACGACATGGACGTCGCCGCGGCCGCGAAGAAGAAGGACACCGCCGCGCTGTTCCAGCTGGTCACGAACCCGCCGCTGAAGACGAAGGCCGACGTGCCCTGGATGAAGAGCTACGGGTTCGAGCAGTGCGCCACGTCCGCCGACACGGGCGCCAACGCGCCGAAGTGACGGTGAGCCGTCGACGCCTGCTGGCCGGCCTGCCGGCACTCCTGCTGGGCGCCTGCGGCGGCGGCCCCGCGCCCAGGGCCCGTCCCGTGACGGGCACCGTGCGCGTGGTCGAGGAGCGCGGCGAGTGGTGGCTGCCGCCGGACGCGCCGCCCGGCCCGCTGCCCACGGTCGTGCTCGTGCACGGCGGGTACTGGGGGCCGGGGTACGACCGCCACCTCGAGGACGCCGTCGCCGCCGACCTGGCCGGCCGCGGCTACCTGTGCTGGAACATCGACTACGCCGCCGCTGATGCCCCGTGGCCGACGACCCTGCGCGACGTCGCCGCCGCCTACGACGCGCTGGCCACCGGGCGGTGGGCCGGCCGGGTCGACCCGGCGCGGCTGTCCGTCGTCGGCCACTCCGCCGGAGGACACCTCGCGCTGTGG
>JAODNS010000101.1 GCA_025465145.1 Frankiales bacterium | reverse complement strand
GGCCGTCTCCAAGACCGCGCCCGCCGCGAGGAAGGCCGCCGCCGCCAAGGCTCCGGCGAAGGCGCCTGCGAGGACGACCGCCGCGATGGCTCCGGCCAAGAAGGCGCCGGCGAAGAAGGCGGCGCCGTCCAAGGCCGCTGCCGCCGCGATCGCGGGCACGCCGGCCGCCGCGTCCGCTGCCCGCAAGCCCGGCAGCGTCGTGGTGATCCCGGACCGCGGCAAGTTCCACACGGCCGAGTGCCGGTACGTCCGCGGCGTCGACGGGGCGCAGGAGCTGTCCCGCGCGGCCGCGGCGCGGCAGGGCTACGACGCCTGCGGGGTCTGCAAGCCCTAGTCCTCCGTACGCCTCGAGCGGTCGCCGTCCCCGGTGGGTCCGGCGACCGCTCGCGTTGTGGGGGCCTCCGGCGTCGCGGCAGGTGGATCCCGACGTGCCGACGGCCGCCGCCCCCGTCGGGGCAGCGGCCGGTCGGGCCTCGCGGGGGAGCTAGAGGTGCTGGCCCTCGACCTGCGCGCGCTGCCGCAGCTCGGCGGAGCGGAACGGGTCGCGCGGCGGCGGGACGTTCATGGCGAGCGTGCTGCCGTCGGCGGTGAGACCGGCCAGCCCGAGCACCTGCGCGAGCACCCGCTCCGTGGTGAGGCCGGCCGCGCAGCCCGCGGCCGTGACGAGCACGCGGTACACGGTGATGTAGTGGCGGGCGGGGGTGTCGTACGACCAGTCCACCGAGCCCAGGTGGACCGCCGAGCCGTGGCTGCCGCCCGGCCCGTCCCACTCGCCGCTCCAGACCTGCACGCCGGCCGGACCGGCCGAGTACACCCCGCCGCGCGACACGTCCTGCCGCCCGGCCGCGGCGAGCAGCACCCGCGCCTCCCGCTCCGGCAGCACGAGCGCCGGACGCACCTGGCTCTGCACCGCGACCGAGTCGCTCGCGCGGGTCAGCCGGAACGAGCGGTGGACCGGCTTGGGGGCCTCGACGGTGTAGACGGTCACTGGGCGCCTCCGGGTGCGGCTGCTCCGGATGGAGCAGCGAGCTGGTGTCACCCAGAGCATCGGCAGTCCGGACAGCCGGTCTTGTGCGGCCATCCGGGTGATCTCAGCCGCCGGCCACCCGCAGCCAGAACGTCAGCCCCAGCTCCTCGTCCGCGTGCGGCGCCAGGTCGGCCGCGGGGGGACCGGACAGCACCGACACCGCCAGCACGTCGTCGGCGAGCCGGTCCGCGCCGGAGGCCAGCGCCTCGGCCGTCTCAGCGGTCGCCTCCCACCACAGCTCGATCCGGTCGCTGACGTCGAGCCCGGTGCTCTTGCGCGCGTCCTGCACGAGCCGCACGACGTCCCGCACCAGCCCTGCCTGCCGCAGCTCGGGCGTCAGTTCGAGGTCCAGCGCGACCGTCTCGCCCGCGCCGCTCGCGACGGCCCAGCCGGTACGCGGCGTCTCCGTCACCACCAGCTCGTCGGCGCTGAGCGGCAGCGTCTCGCCGTTCAGCTCCACCGCGGCGGTGCCCGTCGCGAGGGCGGCGGCCAGAGCCGCCCCGTCCGCGGCGTGCACCTGGTCGGCCACCTGCTGGGTCCGCTTGCCGAAGCGGCGTCCGAGCGTCCGGAAGTTCGCCTTCACCGTCACGTCCACCAGGTCGCCGGACAGCCGCTCCAGCGTGCCGACGTTGAGCTCGGCGGCCACCAGGTCGCGCAGCTCGGGGGGCACGTCGTCCCACCCGGCAGCGCTCACCAGTGCCCGGGCCAGCGGCTGGCGCGTCTTCGTCTTCGACTCGGCGCGGGCCGCCCGGCCGAGGTCGACGAGCCGGCGTACCAGCGACATCTGCGTCCCGAGCGGCTCGTCCACGAGCGACCCGTCGACGCCGGGCCAGCTCGCGAGGTGCACCGAGTCGGGCAGCTGGCTGTCCGGCCGCGACGACGGCCCGAGCAGCGCGTCCCACACCTCCTCGGTGACGAACGGCGTGAACGGCGCCATCAGCAGCGTGACGACGTACAGGCACTCGTGCAGGGTCGCGAGCGCCGCCGGGTCGCCGTCCCAGAAGCGGCGGCGGGACGTCCGGACGTACCAGTTCGACAGGTCGTCCACGACCTGCGCGAGCCGCCGCCCGGCGCGCAGCGAGTCGAAGTCCTCGAGCGCGGCGGTGACCTCCAGCGCGGCGGCGTGCACCTGCGAGAGCGCCCACCGGTCGAGCGCCGGTCGGTCCGCCAGCTCAGGACCGGGCGAACCGGGCGTCCACCCGTTGGCGTCGGCGTACAGCGTCAGGAACGCCGCGGTGTTCCAGTACGTGAGCAGGACCTTCCGAACGCCCTCGTCCAGCGCCTCGTGCGACACCCGGCGGCCGGACCACGGGCTGCCGCCGCAGAGCATGAACCAGCGCACCGCGTCCGCCCCGTGCCGCTCCATCAGCTCGAACGGGTCCAGCACGTTGCCCAGGTGCTTGCTCATCGTACGGCCGTCCTTGTCCAGGCTGTGGCCGAGGCACAGCACGGTCTCGTACGACGACTGGTCGAACACCAGCGTCCCGACCGCCATGAGCGTGTAGAACCAGCCGCGCGTCTGGTCGATCGCCTCGCAGATGAACTGCGCCGGATACGCCGGCTCGACGCCGCTGTGCGGGTAGCCGACCTGGGCGAACGGCATCGAGCCGCTGTCGTACCAGCCGTCGATGACCTCGGGCACGCGCCGCGACTCGGCGCCGCAGGACGAGCACGGCACCACCACGTCGTCGACGTACGGGCGGTGCGGGTCCAGTGCGGAGACGTTCGAGCCGGACAGCTCTGACAGCTCGGCAAGCGAGCCGACGGCCAGCCAGTGCTTCGGGTCCTCGGTGCAGCGCCAGACGGGCAGCGGCGTGCCCCAGTACCGGTTGCGCGACAGCGCCCAGTCGATGTTGTTCGTCAGCCAGTCGCCGTAGCGGCCGTGCTTGATCGTGGCCGGGTACCAGGCCGTCTTCTCGTTCTCCTCGAGCAGCCGGTCCTTCACGGCGGTCGTCCGGATGTACCAGGACGGCAGCGCGTAGTAGAGCAGCGCTGTGTCGCAGCGCCAGCAGTGCGGATAGGAGTGCTCGTAGGGCAGCGAGCGGTAGAGCAGCCCGCGCTCGCGCAGGTCGCGCACCAGCGCCGGGTCGGCCGACTTGAAGAAGGTCCCGCCGACCAGCGGGAGCCCCTCCTCGAAGGTCCCGTCCGGCCGCACCGGGTTGACCACGGGCAGCCCGTACCGCCGCGCCACCGCGAGGTCCTCCGCGCCGAAGGCGGGGGACTGGTGGACTAGCCCGGTCCCGCTCTCGACGGTGACGTAGTCCGCGAGCCCGACGTAGTGGGCGTCCGGGATCTCCAGGAAGTCGAACGGCCGGGTGTACGTCGTGTGCTCCAGCGCCTGTCCCGGGAAACGCTCCAGCACCTCCACGTCCTCGCCCAGCACGGACAGCAGCGGCTCGGCCACCACGAGCACCTCGTCGCCGGCGCGCGCGGCCACGTACGTCACGGTCGGGTGCACCGCGACAGCCGTGTTGCTGACCAGCGTCCACGGCGTCGTCGTCCACACGAGGAGGGCAGCACCCAGGTCCGACAGCGGGCCGCTGGTCACCGGGAAGCGCACGTACACGCTCGGGTCGGTCACCGTCTGGTACCCCTGCGCCACCTCGTGGTCGGACAGGCCGGTGCCGCAGCGCGGGCAGTACGGCGCGACGCGGTGGTCCTCGACGAGCAGGCCCTTGTCGGCGATCTGCTTGAGCGACCACCAGACGCTCTCGACGTACGAGGTGTCCATCGTCTTGTACGCGTCGTCCGTGTCGACCCAGGTGCCCATCCGGGTCGTCATCCGCTCGAACTCGTCGACGTGCCGCAGCACGCTCTCCCGGCACTTCGCGTTGAACTCGGCGACGCCGTACGCCTCGATGTCCTTCTTGCCGGAGAAGCCGAGCTCCTTCTCGACGGCGAGCTCCACCGGCAGGCCGTGGCAGTCCCAGCCGCCCTTGCGGGGGACGTGCCGGCCACGCATCGTCTGGAAACGCGGGAACAGGTCCTTGAACACGCGCGCCTCGACGTGGTGCGTGCCCGGCTTGCCGTTGGCCGTCGGCGGGCCCTCGTAGAAGACCCACGGCTCGCCGCCGCTCGTCTGGTCAAGGCTCCGCTGGAAGACCCTGCCCGCCTCCCAGCGGGCGAGCACCTCGTGCTCGAGGGCCGGCAGGTCGATCTGGGCGGGCAGCTTGCGCATCTCGTACGTCCTCCGTCGTTGGTGCTCGACGGAGGGACGAGGCCGCCCCTGATCTGGCAGCCCCGCGGTACCACCCTCCTTGGGACGTCGCCGTCCCCGCTCTTGCCGTACGGGTGCCGCTCAGGGGGTGATCTTCACGCCGTGCACGCGCCCGGGCTCGCACCGTCCCCGGTTCGCTGCTCGCTGCGTTCGGCGCTACTCGTCCCCGTCACTGCGACACCCGCAGCGTAGCCGCGTGCGCCAGCCGGTTTCCGCGGGCCGCCTGCACACGACGTGATCCACTTCTGTCGAGGCTGAGCGTGGGGATCCGGTACGTACGGCGTGTCCTGATTACTTCGGGTGCGCCGACTGCGGCGTGGTGGCTTTGTGGGCACCCGGCGGGCGACGTATCCTCCGCACGCTCGTGATCATGGACGCGGGCTCGACGCACCAGGAGGCCGGCATGGCAGAGCGCGCGAAGGTGGGCGGCAAGCTGCGCGGCCTCCTCGGCCGCAAGGGCAAGAGCGAGAGCGCCCCCGCGGCGCCGGCTCCCGCCAAGGCGGCTCCCGTGAAGGCTGCGCCCGCCAAGGGCTCGGCCGCGCCGGCGAAGGCGGCGGCCAAGGCTCCAGCCAAGAGCGCGGCCAAGAGCGCGGCGAAGGCGCCGGCCAAGGCGGCGAGCAAGGCGCCCGCGAAGCCCGCGGTGAAGGCACCCGCCAAGGCCGCGACGAAGGCTGCTGCGCCGGCCCAGAAGGCGGCGCCCGCGAAGCAGGCGGCACCCGCGAAGAAGGCACCGGCCAAGACCGCAGCGAAGGCACCGGCCAAGACCGCAGCGAAGGCTCCGGCCAAGACCGCTGCCAAGGCACCCGCGAAGACCGCGGCGAAGACGGTCAAGGCGCCGGCGAAGTCCGCGGCAAAGGCACCCGCGAAGCCCGCGGCGAAGGCACCTGCGAAGCCCGCGGCCAAGCCTGCCGCCAAGCCTGCCGCGAAGGCACCCGCCAAGCCCGCGAGCAAGGCAGCCGCCAAGGCCCCGGCCACCAAGGCCACCTCCGCGCCCGCGAAGACCGCCGCCAAGGTCCCCGCGAAGACGCCCGCCAAGGCTCCGGCCAAGACGCCCGCGAGGACCCCGGCGAAGAGCAGCGCCGACAAGGCCGACAAGCCCGCCGCGGAACCGGCCCCCGCCCCCGCCCCGGCCAAGAAGGCGAGCAAGGCCGCCAAGACCGCCCCGCCGCCGGCGGAGCCCAAGCCGCGCAGCATCGTCCAGCCGATGAAGGCCGCGCCCGCCAAGGCGCCCGCCAAGCGCGTACCCGTCCCCGTCGAGGACGCCTGGACCCGCGCCGAGCTCAACGCCGTCCGCAAGGAGCTCGAGGAGCAGGCCAAGGAGCTGCGCGGCGAGATCGACGACGCCGAGCAGGTGCAGGCGACCCTCAAGCGCGACGCCAGCAGCGAGGGCTCCGGCGACGAGGCCGACGCCGGTACGAAGACGTTCGAGCGCGAGCACGAGATGTCGCTGGCCAACAACAGCCGTGACCTGCTCGTGCAGGTCGAGCGGGCACTGGCGCGGCTGGACGCGGGTACGTACGGGCGGTGCGAGAACTGCGGCGACCCGATCCCGAAGGCGCGCCTGCAGGCGTTCCCGCGAGCGACCCTGTGCGTGTCGTGCAAGACGCGCGAGGAGCGCCGCTGAGCCGCTACCCGCGACTCCTCGCCGTCACGGCGGCCACCGCGCTCGCGCTCGACCTGCTCAGCAAGCACCTCGTGGTCGAGCACCTGGAGAACGAGGCGCCGGTACGGCTGCTCGGGGGCGCGCTGCTGCTGAGCGTCAGCCGCAACTCGGGCGCCGCGTTCTCGTTCGCCCAGGGCGCGACCGTCGTGTTCACCGCCGTCGCGGTTGCGGTCGTCGTCGTGATCATCCGTACGGCCCGCCGGCTCGGCAGCACCGCCTGGGCGGTCAGCCTCGGGCTGCTGCTCGGCGGCGCGCTCGGCAACCTCGTCGACCGGCTCTTCCGCGCGCCCGGCCCCGGCCGCGGCGCGGTCGTCGACTTCATCGACTTCCGGGTGTGGCCCGTGTTCAACCTCGCGGACAGCGCGATCGTCGTCGGGGGGTTGCTCGCGGTGCTGCTCAGCTTCCGCGGCGTGGAGGTCGACGGCACCCGCAAGGGCGATCCAGCATGATGGAGCGGTGAGCTCGCGCCGTACCGTTCCCGTCCCCGAGGGGCTGGACGGGTTGCGCCTCGACGCGGCGATCAGCCGGATGTTCGGCCTGAGCCGGACGGCCGCCGCCGACCTGGTGAGCAAGGGCGCCGCGACGCTCGACGGCAAGCCGACCGCCAAGAGCGACCGGGTGAGCGCTGGCGAGACCCTGGACCTTGACCTGCCCGTCGCCGAGGTCACCGCGCGCGCCGTTCCCGAGGAGGACGAGGGACTGACGGTCCTGTACGAGGACGACGACGTGATCGTGGTCGACAAGCCGGTCGG
>JAODNS010000078.1 GCA_025465145.1 Frankiales bacterium | reverse complement strand
TGCGGCCGACGTCGGGCGAGGTCGAGGTCACCGGCCGGATCGCGAGCCTGCTCGAGCTGGGCGCCGGCTTCAACGGCGAGCTCACCGGGCGCGAGAACCTCTACCTCAACGGCGCGCTGCTCGGCCTGTCCCGCAAGGAGGTCGACGGGCTGTTCGACTCGATCGTCGCGTTCTCCGAGCAGGGTCCGCGCATCGACGACCCCGTGAAGCACTACTCCTCCGGCGAGTACGTGAAGCTCGCCTTCTCCATCGCCGTGCACGTCGACCCGGACGTGCTGCTCGTCGACGAGGTGCTGGCCGTCGGCGACGAGGCCTTCGCGCGCAAGTGCCTCGCGAAGATCCGAGAGTTCCAGGAGGCCGGGCGCACCATCCTGTTCGTCACGCACTCGCTCGACCTCGTCACCGAGCTGTGCACGCGCGGCGTCGTGGTGGACCACGGCAAGGTGCAGTACGACGGCGACCCCGCCTTCGCGGTCGGCACGCTGCGCCGGATCCTGGGAACGGACCGGCCGGTCGACGCACCCGAGGTCGAGCCGGACATGGGCGGCATCAACGTGCTGTCGGCAGTCGTGTCGGCAACACCGGACGGGCCGCAGGCGCCGGAGCTGGTCGCAGGCGGGCCGTTCCACCTGCGGATCGAGCTCGAGGTCGAGCCGCGCACCGAGGGGCAGTACGCCGGCTCTGTCCACGCCGTCGTCATGGGCGCCGGCGACATCCCGCTGTGGTCGATGAAGACGCCGCCGGAGGACGTGGTCCCCGCGGTTCCCGGTCGCTACGTCACGTCCTTCTGCGTGCCGGAGGTCCCGCCGTTGAACGGCGCGTACCGGATCGCGGTCCAGGTCGAGGACCCGGCCAGCGGCAACCCCGTGACGGCGCGCGTCTTCGACGACGTCTTCTGGGTGACCAGCGGCCAGCTGCCCGGGATCCTCACCGTCCCCTTCACGAGCGAGGTGCAGCCCACATGAGCCGGGTGGAGAGCGACTACTACGCCTACATGGGCTACGACCGGGAGAACACCCTCGAGGGCATGCGGCACTACCTGCCGTGGCTCACGCAGGCGCCGGTCCTCGAGCTCGCGCCCGGTCGCGGCGAGATGCTGTCGCTGCTGCGCGAGGCCGGCGTCGAGGCGTACGGCGTCGACCTCGACGAGGGCATGGTCGAGCAGGCCGCCGCGGACGGGCTCGACGTCCGGCTGGGCGACGCCCTAGAGGGGATCCGCGCGGCGGCCGACGGCACCCTCGGCGGCGTGTTCAGCGCGCACTTCGTGGAGCACCTGCAGCCCGACGTGGTGGCCGAGCTGGTCCGGGAGTCCGCCCGCGCGCTCGCGCCCGGAGGGCACTTCGTCGCCGCCACCCCCAACGCCGCGTGCCAGTCTGTGATGGGCCACGACTTCTGGCGCGACCCCACGCACATCCGCTTCTACGAGCCGCGGCTGCTCGCGTTCTTCTGCGCCGATGCGGGCCTCGAGGTCGTGGAGACCGGCGGCAACCCGCGCAACAACCCCGGTCCGCCACCGGAGACGCGTGCCAAGGACGTGGCGGTCGACCCGGCGATGAGCGACGAACTGGCCCGGACCCTGCAGCGGATCACCGACCCGAAGAGCAAGGGCAAGGTCGACCCGGACTCGCCCTGGTACGCGATGGGCCACTACGTGAACGTGCTCATGACGCGGCTCGAGCAAACGCAGGAGCAGCTGCTGGACCTGCGTACCGCGCACGAGCAGCTGCTGCAGCGGCTGTACCCGAGCAACGAGGTCTACGTGGTGGCCCGCCGTGCCTGAGCCCGTCGCCACGGTCGTCATCGTCAACTGGAACGGCGAGCGGCTGCTGCGGTCCTGCCTCGACGCGCTGGCCCGGCAGCAGACGAGCGCGCCATTCGAGACGTGGGTCGTCGACAACGCGTCGTCGGACGGGTCCGTCGCGCTGCTCGAGCGCGAGTACCCGTCGGTCCGGGTGCTGCGCAACGAGAAGAACCTCGGCTTCGCCGGCGGCAACAACACCGCGCTGCGCCAGGTCACGACCCCGTACGCAGTGCTGCTCAACAACGACGCGACGCCCGAGCCGGACTGGCTCGAGCAGCTGCTCGCACCCTTCGGCCAGCCCGGCAACGAGCGGCTCGCGGCGGTGACCAGCAAGGTGGTGTTCCAGCCGCGCTTCCTGCGCCTGACCTTGGAGACGGTGGGCTTCACCCCCGGCGGCGCCGACCCGCGCGAGCTCGGCGTCCGGCTGCACGGGCTGTGCATCGAGGACGTCGACGTCACCGAACGGGTGCTGATGGAGCGCCTCAGCTGGGGACCCGAGGGCACAGGCGGCGGTCGGTTCCGCTGGCTGCGGCCGTCGGGCGAGCTGCTGGTGCCGCTCCCGGACGGACATCCCGGCCCGTACGAGATCGCGCTGAGGTGGGCCGGCGAGACGGACAAGGCCGCCACAATCACCTGGGAGGGCGGCGGGTCGGTGTCCCTGCCGGTGACGGCCGACGTGGCCGAGGTGACCTTCGAGGTGCCGGCGGGTGCGCCGTCCGTCGACGTCGTCAACAACGTCGGCTCCATCGTCACGACAGCCGGCTACGGCGCCGACCGCGGCTACCAGGACGTCGACGCCGGGCAGTACGACGAGGCGACCGAGGTGTTCGCCCTGTGCGGCTGTGCCGTCGCCTTCCGGACCGACGCCGGGCGCGAGGTCGACTGGTTCGACGACGACTTCTTCCTGTACTACGAGGACACGGACCTGTCGTGGCGGCTGCGCGCCGCCGGCTGGACGATCCGCTACGAACCGCGCGCCGTCGTGCGGCACGTCCACTCCGCCAGCGCGGTCGAGTGGTCACCGACCTTCATGTTCCACACGCAGCGCAACCGGCTGCTGATGCTGGCCAAGAACGCCGACAGCCGGCAGGCGCGGCACGAGTACGTCAGCTTCTGCGCCGACACGCTGCAGATGGTGCGCGCGGTGCTGGCCGCCGTCCGCCGTCGCCGGCGTCCTCCCGTCCGTCCCCTGCTCGCCCGCTGGAAGGTGCTGGTCTCGTTGCTGCGGCTCACCCCTGCCGCGCTCCGGCGCCGGCGGCAGATCGGGCGGACCGCCGCCGTCGGCCGGCCCGCTCTCGGGCAGTGGCTGGTGACCGGCCGATGAGGGCGGCCATCTACGACCGCTTTTGGCACAGCCAGGGCGGCGGCGAGCGGCACTCCGGGATGATCGGCCAGGTGCTGTCGCAGGACGGCGTGCAGGTCGACCTCGTCGGGCACAGCGACGTGGACAAGGACGAGCTGGGCGACCACCTCGGGCTCGACCTGTCGAAGGTGGACCTGCGGATCGTGGCGGACCAGGGTGACCTCGCGATGGCGTCGCTGTCGGAGGAGTACGACCTGTGGGTCAACGGCTCGTACATGAGCCGGCTCGCGCCGCGGTCGAAGAAGGCGGCGTACCTCTGCTACTTCCCGACGCCGTTCGACGCCGACCTGCCGCCCTGGCAGCGCACCCTCGGCCGGGCTGCCGGCCACCTCGTCACCGCCCACGCGGGCGGGCTCGACTTCGGGCTCGGCTGGTACCCGCCCGAGGGCGGCCGCCGCCGCAGCTGGCACTGGACGTCCGCGGACGGCGTCCTCGTGATGCCGCGGAGCGACCGCGACCGCGTCATCCGGATGGAGCTCGGCGGACCGGGCCTGCCGCGGCCGACCGAGCTGCGCGTCGAGGACGACCAGGGCACCACGTACTTCAGCGCCAAGGTCGAGAGCGGCTTCGCGCTGCACCGCTTCACCGTGCCGGCGTCCACGAGGGACCTCGAGCTGCACTTCCGCGCCGAGCCGTTCACCCCCGGCGGCTCCGACACCCGCGAGCTCGGCGTCGCCGTGTCGAAGATGCGCGTCGAGGGCGGGCACTACGGGCCGCGGCAGCGCGTCGCGCACCGGTACCCGTGGCTGCTGCGGGCGCCGAAGGACCTGTCGTTCCTGGGTTCCTACGACGCGGTCATGGCCAACAGCGAGTTCACCAAGGGATGGATCAGCCGGCTGTGGTCGACCGACGCCGACGTGCTGTTCCCGCCCATCCAGGTGCAGCGGCTGCACCCGGCCGCAGAGCGGGAGAAGGCGGTCATCACCGTCGGCCGCTTCTTCGCGCCGGGGCTCGGGCACGCGAAGCGGCAGCGGGAGATGGTCGAGCTGTTCGCGCAGGCGTCCCGCGCCGGCCGGCTGCCCGGCTGGAAGATGTACGTCGTCGGCGGGATGGAGGCCTCGCAGAAGGGCTACGTCGAGCAGGTCCGGCGGGCCGGCGCGGGCGTACCGGTCGAGGTCATCACCAACGCGCCGCGCACCCAGGTCGAGCAGCTGCTGTCCACGTCGTCGGTCTTCTGGTCCGCCACCGGTCTCGGTGAGGACGAGGAGAAGAGCCCGTGGACCAGCGAGCACTTCGGCATGACGACCGTCGAGGCCATGGCCGGCGGCTGCGTGCCCGTCGTCATCGACCGGGCCGGCCAGAGGGAGATCGTCCGCGAGGACGTGGACGGGTATCGCTGGTCGACCACCGCGCAGCTGCTGGACCGGACGGTGCAGCTGGCCGGCGACGAGTCGCTGCGGGCGCGGCTCAGCGCGTCGTCGGTCGAGCGGGCGCAGGCTTTCAGCGAGGACGCGTTCGCAGACCGCTGGCACGGCATCGTCGCGAAGCACTCCCTGCTCGGATGAGGGTCCGCGCTGTCGTCGTCAACTACAACGGCGGCGACGAGGTGCTCGGCTGCCTGCGCGCGCTGCTTGCCTCGACCGGCGTCGAGCTCGAGGTGGTGCTGGTGGACAACGCCTCGACCGACGGCAGCGTCGAGCGCGTCGAGGCGGAGCTGCCGGCCGTGCGCGTGCACCGCTCCCCCGGCAACCTCGGCTACCCGGCCATCAACCAGGTCGTCGAGGACCTGTCCGGCGTCGACGCGGTGGCGATCGTCAACCCGGACGCTGTCGTCCCACCCGACTGCCTCGCGCTGCTGGCCGCCGCCCTCGACGAGGACCCGCAGATCGGCGCGGCCTGCCCGCTGATCCTGCTCGACGGCGACTACCGCGAGCTGCGGATCGGCCTCGACGGCCCGCCACGCGCCTCGCTCGACCTGCTCGCCGTCGACGCGGGCCGCTGGCACCTCACCGGCCGGCGCGTCCGCCGGCGCTGGCAGCGCGGCGTGGCGTGGACGGTGGGCGACGGCAGCGTCCTGCGGACGACGAGCGACGCGGTACGGCTCACGGTCCGCGCGCACGGACCCGGCACGCTCACCGTCGGCTCGGTGCAGGTACCGGTCGGGCGGCGGCCGGTCAGCGTGGACGTGCCGGTCGAGGGCCCTGCCTTCGCCGTTGTGCAGAACGCCGGCTCCGTCATCGGGCCGCACGGCCTCGGCATGAACCGCGGCTACCACGAGCCGGACGGGCCGTGGTTCGCGCAGCCGTGCGACGTGCCCGCCTGGTGCGGCGCCGCCGTGCTGCTGCGCGGCGCGTACCTGCAGGACGTCGGGCTGCTCGACCCGCGCTGGTTCCTCTACTACGAGGACACGGACCTGGCCTGGCGCGGACTGCTGCGCGGCTGGCGGTACCGCTACGTCCCGGGGGCGCGCGTCCGGCACGCGCACTCGACGACGATCGGCCACGGCAGCGCGCTGTACGACGTCCAGCACACCCGCAACCGGCTGCTCACCGTCACGAAGAACGCTCCACTCGCGGCAGTCCCTGCGGCCTGGGCGGACGCCGTCCGGCTGGTCGGCTCTCAGCTGCGGCCCGACGTCGTGGCGCGGCTGCGCGACCGGCGCGCGCCCGAGCCGGCGCTCATGGTGCGGCGGCTGCGGGCGCTGGGCCGTGCCGCCCGCATGA
>JAODNS010000001.1 GCA_025465145.1 Frankiales bacterium | reverse complement strand
CGCCACCGCCGCGACCGCCGCGGCCGCGACCGACCACCGCGTCACAGCGCCGCGCAGTCGCGCGAGGTCGAGTCGCCGCGACGCCGGCACAGCCGGCGGCATGCCCACCGGCGGGCGGTCGAGGGGGGTGTCGCGGAGGGTCATGGCGGTTGTCGACGCTACGTCTGACCTCCGACAGCGTCGCCTGGTTTGCGGTGGGGCTGCTCGTACCCGCGACGTCGTGGGACGGTCTCCGCCATGACCCGCTGGCTGGCTCGACTGCTCGCCACCGTCGTCGTCGCGTGCGGCCTCGTGCCGCTGACCGCCGGCGCCTCGTGGGCCTGCTCCTGCGCGGCGCCGACGACCACCGAGCGACAGCAGTGGACGGAGATCGCGCTCGCGGCGCCGGAGATCTACCTGGCCGAGGTGGTCGCGCGGACCGGCGGCGACGTCGTCGACGCGAACGGCAACAGCACGACGGGCACCTACACGTACCAGCTGCGCGTCACCGACAGCCTCAAGGGGGGCGCGCTCGGAACGCGCTTCGTCACGACGAGCTGGTCCGGGGCCTCGTGCGGCGCGACCGTGCGGGAGGACCGGCCGCTGCTCGTGTACGCGCAGGTGCTCAGCCTGTGCGGCGGCGGCTTCACGCAGGAGCGCGTGGCGCAGCGGGCGGCGATCATCCGCGCTGCGGTGCGCGCAGGCCCTGGTCCCGTCGTCGTCTCCGACCCGCTGTGCGCCTTCGACGGCAAGGCCTGCATCGGGCGAGTGCACCGCGTGCAGCGCGGCGAGTGGCTCTGGAAGATCGCTCGCGCGGAGATGGCCCGGCAGGGGCTGAGCAGCCGCGACCTCGGCGCCGTGCGCGCCTACGCGAACCGCATCTACCGCACCAACGCCGGCGTCATCGGGGCCGACCCGAACCGGCTGCGCGCCGGAGCCCGACTGGTGCTGCCGAGCGTCCGTTGACCGATGCCGATGGCGACTGGCCGGTCGTCGTCGTGCACGGCCCGCCGGGCGCCGGCAAGTCGACGCTGACCCGGCAGCTCGCCCAGCGCACGGGTCTGCCGTACATCGACCGCGACGAGGTCAAGGACACGCTCTTCGACGTCCTCGGCGCGCACGACCGGGCGTGGTCGATGCGCGTCGGCGATGCGAGCTGGCGGCTGACCGAACTGGTGGTGGAGCGGCTGCTGCAGGCGCGCGCGCCGTTCCTCGTCGAGACCAACTTCCGGCCCGCTGACGCCGTCGTCACCCGGCTGCGCGAGACCGCACGGACGGCGGGTGTCGCGATCTGCGGCATCCACGTCACCGCGGCCGACGAGGAGCTGTGGGTGCGCTTCGACCGAAGGCGACGCGAGGGCGGGCGGCACCCGGGGCACGTCGGGTTCGAGGTGCGCGAGGAGTTCCTCGCCGACCTGCAGCGGCGTCCGCACGGCCCCGTCGACGTCGGCGGCCCGGTGCTGACGGTCGACACGACCGAGGCCTGGCCGGACGTCGACGCGATCGAGCGGTGGCTCAGCGCGCGCTGTCGCTGATCGGCCGGGACGCGTCGCGCAGCCGGTAGTGCAGGAGCAGGCTGCCCATCGGGGTGGCGACCGTGTCGAGCAGCTGCGGCCGGCGGCTGCCCAGGCCCTCGAGCAGTCGTCGGCCAGGGAACCCGTACGCCGGCGCGACCACCAGGCGCAGCTCGTCGACGAGGTCCGCGGCAAGCAGCGACCGTGCAAGGCGGATGCTCCCGTGCACGCCGATGTCGCCGCCGGGGCCGCCCGTCAGGTCTGCGACGACGTCCGCGAGCGGCGCGGCCACGGCACGCGCGTTGCGCCACCCGTAGGTGAGCGGGCTCGACGTGAGGACGTGCTTGTCCACGGCGTTGATGAAGTCCACGAACGGCTCGCCCGCTGCTGTCGGCCAGAACCGCGACCACTCGTCGTACATGCCGCGGCCCAGGAGGACCGTGTCCTGTCTGGACGTGATCGCGCGCTCGTTGTCCTCCATGACTGGTCGAACTGCGGAGGGCCGTTCTTCTGGCCGGCTGCGAAGTAGCGCGCCGGCTCGTCGACGGCACCATCGAGGGACATCAGCGTGTAGAGCACGACCTTGCGCACAGGAGCCTCTTCGCGTCGTACGGCGGGAGCTGTCCGCACCAGTAGGGCGCGCCGGGGCCGGTCGATGCTGGCGACACGCAGGTGAGGCGGCCTCGGCCCGCCGGCCCTGCGCGCTCAGCCGGGCAGCGCGCGGGTAGCGGGGAGAGCGACGCGACGCAGTCAGATGGTGGGGGACGTTCGTCGAGTTCCCGCCGCAACGCTCAGGCCGTGGGCGCCGAGCGCTGAAGTACCGTCTGGCGATGATCGCCAGGAGCTCCGCGTCGTCCCGCACGGCACGAGCTCGGGTGGCGCTGGCCGTCACGGCGACCGTCGTGCTCGTCGCCTCCGGCAGCGCGTCGGCGACCGGTGCTGCGGCGACCCAGCCCCGCGCTCAGCTGAGCGCCGTGCCTGCCGAACCGGTGCAGCAGGCGGTTCCGAGGGCCACCTGCGGGCCCAACGCACGCCAGGAGACCGGGGTCCAGGGCCGGATCAGCCGAGCGGACCACGTGAGCGGGCTGGCCGCGAAGGGGCTGCAGTGCAACGCCGAGCTCGTCGGCAAGCACACGCAGGAGAAGGCCGGCATCGACGGCACGATCGTCGGCACCGTCGGTGGCTACAAGGTCCTGCGCTACAAGGACAAGCAGGGCAACGAATGCGCCTACTACGACACCTCGCTGCTGCCCCCGAGCAACGCCGGCGACGGCAACCTCGGCGTACGCGTGCTCGACATGAACGACCCGAAGAACCCCAGGCTCACGATGATCCTCGATTCGGTCGCGATGGTCTCACCGCACGAGTCGCTGGTCCTCAGCGAGAAGCGCGGTCTGCTGATGGCGGTCGCCGGGAACCTTGCCCAGGCGGTGCTGCCGGGAATCGTCGACATCTACGACCTGGAGGGTCAGCTCGGCTGCTCCGTCCCGATCCTGAGGTCGTCGACGCCACTGGGCATCTTCGGCCACGAGAGCGGGCTGGCCCCTGACGGCAACACCTTCTACTCCGCCTCCTTCTCCACCAAGACCATCGTCGCGCTCGACATCAGCAACGCGTCGCTGCCCGTACTGCTGGGCACCATGCCGGTCAACTCGCACGGCCTGTCCATCTCCCAGGACGGCACGCGGGCGTACGTCGCCAAGGACCGGGGCTACGTCGCTGCGGACGGCGACCCTGGCGACTTCGGCCTCGGCATCTACGACGTGAGTGACTTCCAGAACCGCAAGCCCAACCCCCAGGGCCGGGAGGTCTCCTCGCTGACCTGGAAGAGCATGAGCATCCCGCAGAGCACCGTGCCGGTCACCATCAAGGGCAAGCTGTTCATCCTCGAGTCGGACGAGTTCGGCCCCGGCGCGTCGCGACTCATCGACATCACCAACGACAAGACGCCGTTCGTCATCTCCAACCTGCGCCTGCAGGTGCACCAGGCCGACATCCGCAAGGCGAATCCGAGCATGGAGGACGACCCCGGCGTCAACACGCCGTTCGCCTTCGCCCAGGACTACACCGGTCACTTTTGCAACGTGCCGACGCTGGTCGACCCGCCGATCGTCGCCTGCGGCATGGCGGTGTCCGGCCTGCGCATCTTCAACATCGAGGACCCGTACCACCCCTACGAGGCCGCCTACTTCACGGCGCCGGTGCAGACGAGGGCCTTCCCGGAGGGCTCCAACTGGGCGTACTCGATGCCGACCTTCGTGCCCGAGCGCAAGGAGGTCTGGTACTCCGAGGCCTACACCGGCTTCTACGCCGTCAAGCTCACTAACGGGTCCTGGCCCGACGCGAAGGCAGCGCCGTCCGCGCCACTGGCTCCGCCCGTCGCTCCGCCCGTCGCTCCGCCGGCCGTGGCCCCCGCTCCGACGGCAGGTGGCCGCCTGGCCGCGACCGGCCCGAGCCCCTGGCTGCCCTTGGCCGCCTTCGGCGCGCTCGTGCTGGCTGTCGTGGGACGCCGGCGCCCCGCCTGAGCGGAGTTCGCCTGCCGACCCCCGCAGTCAGCACCATCCGGCGGCGCTGAGCACAACTGCAGGTCAGCGGCCTTCAGCCTGCCG
>JAODNS010000319.1 GCA_025465145.1 Frankiales bacterium | reverse complement strand
CAGCGGCGGCTCCCGCCGTTGCTGCGGCGCGCCCGCCGTTGCCGGATCGTCGCCACCGCGCGGCCGATCGCCTCCGGAGCGGCCAGCAGCCGCTCGAGCACGCCCACGCTGTCGCCGTCGTCGGGTCGCGTCATGCGAACCTCCCTCACCTCGCCCGGCACCCGGACGCCCGGGTGCCACGCAGAGGGGAGTCGGTGCGGTGCCGGAAGGTTCGGTCAGGCCGCGGCGCCGGCGATGAGCCGGAAGTAGATGGCCATGCGCACGGTCGGCCCGAGGTTCAGGGTCCCGGTGTGGCCGAGGGCGGGGTGCATGACGAGCGCATCACCGGCGGCGAGCGGCACCGGTGTCATCTCGCCGGCCTCGCCCAGGTGCGAGCGCGGCCACACGCAGGCGACGCCGTCCTCGGCGCCGGCGGTCGTCAGCGCGACGCCCACGATCCCGCGGTAGGAGCGGTCCGACGCCCACGGCGGGAGCTGGTCCACGTGCGGCTCGAACGTCCAGTCCTGGCGCTCGTCGGGGAAACGCAGCAGCAGCTGCGGGTCACCCCACTGGTCGCCGTCCTGCCAGCCGAGCAGCTCGGGCGCCGCCGCCGGCAGCACGCCCCACACCTCGGGCTCCCAGCGCAGGTGCGGGAAGAAGCCGGACAGCTGCCACTCGGCGATCTCGTCGGTGGTGAGCCCGTGGTGGCGGATCGCCATGTTCAGGCGGCGTACGACGACGTCGACCGCGGCCGGGTCGACCGCGCCGGGCAGGACGCAGTACCCGTCCTCCGCCAGAGCGTGCCGGGCCGCGCTGAGCGGCCCGGCCGTCAGGTCGATGCTCACGATGGGCGAATCTAGCCCGGCGCGCGGCCCGTCGCCCGGTCGAGCTCGCCACGGTGCGCGCTGTCGCTGTCCCGCTCGCAGACCCAGATCTCGTACCCCGGCTGCCCCACGACCCGCAGCCCGGCCGAGCGCACCATCGCCTCGACGGCGCTGGGGCTGGCGGCCCACCAGTTGGTCGGGTCGTCGGCGAGCCGGTGCTCGATGAACGCCATCGAGGGCCAGGCCGGGTCGGCCAGCTCGTGCCGCTCGTCGAACGGCAGGTCGCCGGGGATGTCACGGGTCGCCGTCTCCGGTCGGGTCAGCGTCTGCAGCACGAGGGTGCCGCGGACCTTCTCCGCCACGAGGTCGAGCCCGAGCAGCGGGTAGCGCAGGTGGTAGAGCACGCCCATGAAGATGACGACGTCGAACTGCTCGTCCAGGCGGGCCAGGTCGTAGACGTCGAGCTGGCGCAGCTCGACCTTGCCCGCCAGCCCCAGCTGCTCCGACGCCCAGCGCGCCTGGGTGAGGAAGTGCGGGTCGTGGTCGATACCCAGCACGTCCGCGCCGCGCTTGGCCAGCTCGAAGGTGTAGTAGCCGGCGTTGCAGCCGATGTCGAGGGCGCGCTTGCCGGTGAGGTCGGCCGGCAGGCTGCCGGCGATCTCGTTCCACTTGTACGAGGGGAAGTCCCCGAGCGGGTGCTCGGGTGCGGTCTGCACGCCGCCGGGCAGCTGCAGGTTGTGGAACCACGGGCCGAGCGCGGCCACCTCGTCGGGCAGGCCGGCGGCTGTCGTCTGCAGGCTCATCGGGCACCGGCCATGACGTGCTCCTCCAGCTCGATCGCGCGGTGCTCCGCGGTGTGCTCGGCGAGCACCCGCGCGCGGGCGGCGGCACCGAGCTCCGCGCGCCGCTCCTCGTCCGTCTGCCTCATGTGGTCCAGCACCTCCTGCGCGCTCGTCGCCACCAGGATCTCCTTGCCCGGCGAGAAGAACGCGTCCAGCCCCTCCCACCAGTCCGACACGACGGGTACGCCGCACGCGGCCGCCTCGAACATCCGGACGCTGGGCGACCAGCCGGCCGTGACCATGTCGGCGCGGGTGACGTTGAGCGTCAACCGCTGGGCGTTGTAGAAGCCCGGGTGCTCGGCCGGCGGCAGGTGGTCGATCCGCTCGACGTTGTCGGGCCAGGCGATGTCTGCCGGGTACTGCGGGCCGGCGACGACGAACCGCGCGGACGGGCGGCTGTTCGCCGGCTCGACCAGCAGCGCGTCGACCTTGGGCTGCCGGTCGGCGCTCCACGTGCCGAGGTAGCCGAGGTCCCACGTGCGCTCGACGTCGGTGGGCGCGTACGCGGCCGGGTCGACCAGGCAGTAGAAGGCGCGGGCGCGCGGCGAGCCGAGCTCGTGCTCGATCCGCTGCAGCGTCGGGCCGCCGGTGAAGGACAGGTAGAGGTCGTAGCCGGGGACGAGCTCCTTGGACAGGTACTCGCAGTCGCCGCGGTCCAGCGCGGCCAGCGTCACCGGGGTGTCGATGTCGTAGAAGGCCTTGACCCCGCGGGCGGTCGTCTGCACCCAGCGGCCGACCTCGATGCCGTCGGGCACGTACGAGCCGACGACGACCAGGTCGGCGTCGGACACGTCACCGGCGTACGTCGACCGCAGCTCGTCGAGTGAGCCGTAGAGGACGGTCCGGCCGTACGGCGGGGACGGCAGGTCCCGCGCGCTGGCGTACCAGGGGACGTCCCGCTCCAGGAACAGCACGTCGTGGCCGCGGGCGTCGAGCGCCTGCACCAGGCCGCGGAAGTTGGTGGCGTGCCCGTTCCCCCAGGACGAGGTGATGGACAGCCCGAGGACGACGACCCTCATACGCGGCGCCGCAGGATCTGGTCGGTCTGCACCGCGCGGTGCGTGTAGGTGTGCCCGGCGAGCACCCGCTTCTGCGCCGCCTCGCCGAGCTCCTTCGCGCGCAGCGGCTCGATCGCGGCCAGGTGCTCGGCCACCTCCTTGCCGTCGTGCGCGACGAGCACCTCGCGGTCCGGCGTCAGGAAGTCCTCGATGCCCTCCCACGCGTCCGTGATCTGGCAGGCGCCTGCGCCGGCCACCTCGAAGACCCGGGTCGCGGGCGACCAGCCGTTGGCCACCATGCTGTCGCGCGTCACGTTCAGCACGGTCAGTGGCGTGCTGTTGAAGGCGTTGTGGTCAGCGGTCCCGATGTGCCCGAGCCGGCGGACGTTCGAGGGCATCGGCTTGTCGTCCCAGCCGTTGCCGCCGAGCAGGAAGGTCCGGTCCGGCGACAGCGACGCGGCCCGCAGGAAGAACTCCTCGATCCGCTCCTCGCGGTCCGGGAGCCGGTTGGCCAGCAGCGCCAAGTCGGCCGTGAACCGCGGCTCCGGGCCGACCGTGTGGTGCGTCGTCGGATCGACGGCGTTGTAGACGACGAGGCACTCCTTCGCGCCGAGCTCGGTGTAGCGGCGGACGACGGGGTCGCCGCCGCCGTAGGTGAGGACGAGGTCGTACGACGGGAGCAGCGCGCGGAAGGAGTCGCTGGTGTCGCCCTCCATGCGGCTGAGGGTCGCGGGCGCGTCGACGTCCCAGAAGACCGTGTAGCTGCCGAGGCCGAGGACGGCATCCTCCAGCACGTCGTCGAAGACCCCGACTCCGCTCGTCTTCACGACGACGTCGGCGCCCTTCGCACGCTCCACGGTGCTGCGCACCTGCGCCTCGTCCTGCGCCTCGTAGATGACGACGCGGGCCCAGTCGGGGTCGGGGATGTCGCGGTGCTGCTGCCGCTCGTACGCGATGGGCTCGTAGAACGTCACCTCGTGGCCGAGCTCGTGCAGGCCGCGGATGACCCCGCGGTAGTAGGTGCACGAGCCGTTCCACCAGGCGGAGACGAGGCTCGAGCCGAAGAACGAGATCTTCACGCGGGTACTCCCAGCTGGTCGGCCACGACGAGCAGCTCGTCGACGCGGTGCGCGCAGGTGTGGCGGGCGGCGATGGTGGCGAGGCCGTGCTCGCGCAGGGAGCGGGCCAGCTCGGCGTCGTGCAGCACGTCGTCGAGGTGCCGCTGCATCTCCCGGCCGCTCGTCGCGACGAGGAAGTCCTGCCCCGGCGTGAACAGCCCTTCCGCGTCCTCCCACGGCGCGCTGACCAGCGGAATGCCGCAGGCGAGCGCCTCGAACGGGCGGATGGTCGGGATGCCCGGAAGCGCTTCCACGTAGGGCCTTCTCGGCACGTGGACGGTGACGGCGTGCGCCGCGAAGGACTGCGGCGCCTTGTGGTTGGCGCGCCAGCCGCCGTAGCGGATGCCGGCGTCGGCGAGCGCCGTCGTCGCGCTGTCCGGGTAGCGGACGCCGTGCACGACGGCCTGCAGGCCGAGGCGCTTCACCGGCCCGAGCAGGTACTCGTGAAGCTCCGCCGTCCGCTCGCCGTCGCCCCAGTTGCCGATCCAGACGAGGTCGCCGCGGCGAGGCACGTCCGGCACCGGCCTGAAGACGCGGGCGTCGGCCGCCTCGTGCCAGGTCCAGGCCCGCTCCGCCCAGCCCCGCGCGAGGTACAGCTCGCGGATGACCTCGCCGAACGCGAGCACGCCGTCGTAGTGTCGCAGGTCGAACTTCGCCATGTCCTCTGGCGCGGTGACAGCGCGGTGGTGCGTGTCGTGGAACAGGACCGTGTAGCCGCCGGCCGCCTTGTGCGCGCCGACCGCGGCGACGAGCTCGGGCTCGTTCCACTCGTGCACGAGGACGAGGTCGGCGCCCTCCGTCATCGCCGGCACGTCCGGCTCGAGCGGGTCGTACGACGTGCTGCGCATCGTCGGGAAGAACCGTTCCACCTCGTCGATCGCCTCGCGACCCTGGTCGTGCACCAGGTTGACGCGGCTCCAGGCGTCGAGCGGCTCGAAGACGCGGACGTCGTGCCCGCGGCCCTGCAGCTCGGTGACGACGCCGCGCAGGAAGTGCGCGTTGCCGTGGTTCCAGTCGCTCAGCAGCGAGTGGCAGAAGACGACGATCCTCATCGGGCCCCCATGGGCAGCCGGGCGTACACGTCGGCGTAGCCGGCGGCGGTGCGCGCCGGCAGGTACTGCTGCGCGTGCTCCTGCGCGCGCCGCCCTGCGTCGGGATCGGCCAGCGCGGCGTGCACCTGGGCGCGCAGCGAACCGGCGTCGGAGCAGTAGCGCGCCGCGTCCCCCCACACCTCGCGCAGGCTCGCGATGTCGCCGAGCACGAGGGCGCAGCCGGCGTGCGCGGCCTCGAGCGCGGCGAGCCCGAACGGCTCGTACCGCGCGGGGGCGGCGAACACCTGTGCCCGGGCCATCAGCGCGGCGAGGTCCGGGAACGGCAGTGGCCCGAGCGTCTGCACACCGGGCAGGCGCCCCTCGCCGGCGACACGCACCGGCACGTCCAGTGCACCCAGCAGCGAGAGGCCCTTCGCCTCGTCCCACACCCGACCGGCGGCGAGGACGAACGGCTCCTTCTCCGCCGCGGGCAGCAGCTCCGGCCGCCGGCAGTTCGGGACTACGACGGCGCGGTCGAACCCGTACTCCCGCGTGAGGTCGGCAGCAACGGCGCGCGTCGGCGCCACGACGGTGCCGGCCGCCTGCAGCCCCGCCGCCACCCGACGCTCGTACTCCGGCGCATCGGCGTCCTCGCCGCGCACGTGGTGCCACCACGAGCGGACGTCAGAGTGCGCGACGACGACGGTGGGTGCCCGGAACGGCAGGACGGCGTGCACGTACCCGTTGAGGTGCACCACGTCCGGCTGCAGCTCTGCCTCCAGCGCGAGCAGCCAGTCGCCTGCGGCGTCGACGCCGTCCCACGGCCGGTCCTCCCACTCCAGCGGGTAGTCCGACTCGGTCACGCTGGCGAAGACGGCCGCCTCGGTCCGCTGTGCGGCCGTCATCGGCCGGCCCATGGTCGCGAGGTGCACCTCGGCGTCGAGGGCGGTCGCGAGCTCCACGCAGTAGGTCCAGACGCCGCCGACGGTGTCGGCCGTCATGAGCAGCCTCACCGGCCGTACACCCTGTCCAGCACGCGCGCCGTGTGGACGAACTCGTCCGCGCTCGGGTCGAAGCGGTTCCCGGCCGCGACCCGCGTCGCCCACTCGACGGCCGCGCGGCCACCCCACGCGTCGGGGGGCTCGACCAGCGTGGTCCGCCTGGTGCCGTCGTGCCGGTCGGCGCGGAAGTCGTAGAACGAGCCGCCCACGTTGGACAGTGCGAACGCGCCCGCGGTGCCGTAGAAGGTGGCGCCGATCTGCGCCTCCTGGCCAGCGGGCAGGTTCCACGAGCAGGCCAGGGTGAGGACTCCGCCGGTGGCGAGGTCGACGCGCGCGACGGCGTAGTCCTCGACGACGTCGGTCCGGTCCCCCAGCGGCACCCCGCCGGCGAACAGGCGGCTGGTCACCGCCGCGATCTCAGGCGCGCCGAGCAGCCACATCGCGAGGTCCACCAGGTGGATGCCGAGGTCGATGACGCACCCGCCGCCGGACAGCGCGGGGTCGCGGAACCAGGGCTTGTCCGGACCGTAGGCGTTGTGGAACACCAGGTCCGCGGCGTAGACGTCGCCGATGCTGGGCAGTTGCTCCCGGATCGCGGCGGTCGCGGCGAGATGCCGGTACGACAGGTCGACGCCCAGCAGCCGGTCGGCTTTGCGGGCCGCGTCGACGACATCTGCCGTCTCGGAAGCCGTACGTCCCAGCGGCTTCTGGCAGAAGACGGCCGACCCGGCCTCGAGCGCGGTGATGGCCTGCTCAGCGTGCAGTGCGCTGGGCGTGGCGATGACGACGCCGTCGAGGCCGGCGGTCAGCAGCTCCTCAGGAGACACGACCTGCGCGCCGGCCCCGGTGGCGGCCTCGGCTGCCGTGTCGGCGGAGACGTCGGCGACGAGCGCGACGTCCGCGGCGCCGCTGGCGGCGATCGCCCTCATGCGGTCGCGGCCGATCCACCCGACGCCGAGGAAGCCGAGCCGCGTCATCGCGTCACCAGCGCCTTCACGAAGCCCTCGGGCCGCTCGGCCGCGGCGGTCATGGCCTCGCCGATGCGGTCGAGCGGGTAGACGTGCGTGTACAGCGGCGTCGGGTCGAGCCGGCCGGAGGCGACCGCGCGCACGGCGTCTCGGATGCCGCGCAGCGCCACCTCCGGGTCGCGCTCGTGCGCATTGACGACGTCGATGCCGCGCCAGTTCCACAGCTGGACGTTGACCTGGCGCAGGCCGTCCTGGTGGAACCCGGCGATGACCAGCCGGCCCCCGAGACCGGTCAGCTCGCCGGACAGGTCGAGCGGCCACGGGGCGCCGGTCACCTCGACGACGCGCGCGCAGAAGTCGCCGCCGGTCAGCCGGCGAACCTCGTCGATCACGCGCTGGTGGTCGTCCATGACGACCGTCTCCGCCGCACCCATCTGCCGCGCGACGTCCAGCGCCGACTGCTTGCGCGCGACCGCGATGACCCGGCAGCCAGCCTGTGCGGCGAGCGCGACGAGCAGGGCGCCGAGGAAGCCGACGCCGACGACCGCCACGTCCTGGCCGGGCTGGAAGCCGCTGCGCCGCGCAGCGCTGAACGCGCAGCCCAGCGCCTCGCCCGGGAACGGCTGGCCGTCCAGCTCCGGTGGCAGCGGCACGACGCGGTCCACCGGCACGACCAGCTCGTCGGTGAAGGCGTTCTCGGCCAGCAGCGCGACCCGCTGCCCCGCGTCCGGACCCTCGACGATCCGGCCCCACGCCTCGTGGCCCGGGTTGCCCGGCGCGAGGGGGTAGTCGAACCACGGTCGCCCCTCCCACACGGGCAGGTTCGAGCCGCACACGCCGCACCCGTCGACGGCGACGCGGACCGAACCCGGGGTCAGCGGTGCGGGCGCGCTCTCGACGAGGTCGACGGCGCCTGGACCGGTGAGGACGGCACTGCGCACTCAGCTGGCCCGGGAGGCGGCGAGCCGCGACGACGTCAGCCACTCGTGCAGCAGCGCCACGCCCTGCTCGGGTGCGATCTTCGGCGCCCAGCCGGTGGCGTCGGAGAACCGCCGCGTGTCGGAGACGTAGTACCGCTGGTCGCCCACCCGCCACGGACCGAACTCGACGTCCGGCCGCGCGCCCAGGTCCCCGATCATGTCGAGCAGCTGCAGCAGGCTGACGGTGCTGTCCGGCCCGCCGCCCATGTTGAACGCGGAGCCGCTCAGCTCGTCGACGCGGTCCATCGCGGTCTGCATCGCGTCCAGCAGGTCGTCGACGAACAGCACGTCGCGCACCTGCCTGCCGTCCCCGTACAGCGTGATGGGGTTGCCGTCGAGCGCCTGCATGAGGAAGTGCGCGACCCAGCCCTGGTCCTCGTTGCCGCACTGGTGCGGTCCGTAGATGCAGCTCATCCGGAACACGACCGTCGGCATGCCGTAGGTGTCGGCGTAGTCGAGGACGTACTGGTCGGCGCCGCCCTTGGAGCAGCCGTACGGGCTGGCGAACTGCAGCGGCTGGTCCTCGCCGATGCCGTAGGTGCGGACGGCCTCGTCGGACGGCTCGTAGCGGTCGCCGCGCTCGACGACCTCGATGCCCTTGCACTTGCCGTAGACCTTGTTCGTCGACGTGAACAGCAGCGGCGGGGCGTCGTCGAGGCGGCGCAGCTCCTCGAGCAGCGTGACCGTGCCGCCGAGGTTGACGCCGTAGTCGGCCACCGGGTCGGTGACCGAGGTCGTGACGGCGACCTGCGCCGCGAAGTGGAAGACCTGGTCGACGCCCTGCAGCGCGCGGCGCACGACGGCCGCGTCCTGGACGTCGCCCACCTCCACCTGCAGGCGGTCCGGGTGCGTCGCGCGCAGCCAGGACAGGTTGTTCTCGACACCGATCCGCGACAGGTCGTCGAGCACGACGACCCGCTCCCCCTGCGACAGCAGGCGGTCGGCCATGTTGGTCCCGATGAAGCCGGCCCCACCGGTGACGAGGGTCGTCCTCATACGGTCAGTCCGCGGCTGGTCAGCTCGGCGGTGGCGGCGTCCACGTCGTCGACGGCGACCTGGCCCTCGAGCCACTCGGCCAGCTCGGTCATTCCCTGCTCGAGGGTCACCTCCGGCTCGTAGCCGAGGACCTCCTTCGCCAACGACACATCGGCGAAGCAGTGCCGGATGTCGCCGACGCGGAACTTGCCGGTCACCTCCGGGGCGATGTCTGTCCTGCCGAGGATGGCCGCCAGCCGAGACGCGATGGCGTTGACGGTGATGCTCTCGCCGCTGCCGACGTTGACGACCTTGCCGGCCGCGTCGTCGGCGTCGAGCGCGAGGGCGCAGGCGCGGGCGACGTCGTGGACGCTCACGAAGTCGCGCATCTGCTCGCCGTCCTCGAACACGAGGGGCGGCCGGCCGTTCAGCAGCCGCGACGCGAAGATCGCGAGCACGCCGGTGTACGGGTTCGACAGCGCCTGGTACGGGCCGTACGCGTTGAAGAACCGCAACGCGACGGACGGCACCTTGTACGCCTCGCCGAACATCAGGGTGAGCCGCTCCTGGTCGTACTTGCCGAGCGCGTAGACGCTGGACAGCGTGGGTGGCTTGGTCTCCGGCGTGCCGACCGGGGTGAGCGGCTCGCCGTCAGGCCCGACCGGCTCCCAGCGGCCCTGCTCGAGGTCGGCACGCCTGCGCTCGACCGACGGGGTGGGCGTGCCGTCCGGGCCGAGGTAGAGGCCCTCGCCGTAGACGCTCATGCTCGACGCGACCAGCAGCTTCTCCACCGGGTGGTCGAGCAGCGCCTCGAGGAGGACGCCCGTGCCCACCCCGTTGGCGGACGTGTACTCGGCGATCTCGTACATGCTCTGACCGACGCCCACCCGCGCTGCCAGGTGGGCGACCCGGTCCACGCCGACCAGCGCCTTGCGGACGGCGTCGCCGTCGCGGACGTCGCCGACGACCAGCTCGGCGTCCTCGTGCAGGTAGTCCGGACGCTCGCCGCCGCGGTGCACCTGCGGATGGAGGCTGTCGAGAACGCGCACCCGATCGCCCTGCTCCAGGAGCCGGCGAGCCAGGTGCGCGCCGATGAAGCCGGCACCCCCGGTGATGAGGACGGTGCGGGACATGCAGATCTCCTTCGTCGGGCCCGGCAGGCGCCGCACCGCGGCGCTGCCCACGTCCGGGCGCTACCCGGGCCCTGGCGGTTCATGTCATAGAAGCAGCAGCACCTGCCGGGACCTCACGAACCGTTGCGGTAGGTCTCGATCTCCTCCAGAACCCGTTCCGGTGCCACGTCCCGCGCCAGCTCGGCGAGCTCCGGGTCGTCTGCCTCGTCCACGTCCAGCCGGCGCGCGACCGCTTGCACGAGCGTGATGAGGCGGGTGATCTCGTGCTCGGACAGCAGGCTGACCTGCAGGTCGAGTTCCGCGCGCGCGTCGGCCTTGGCCTGCATCCGGTTCTGGCTGATGAGCACGAACGTCGACAGGAAGATGGCCTCGACCGAGGCGACCGTGGCGAGGATGACGAACGACGGGTCCCACGGCGGGACGGGCGTGAGCCCGCTGTTGATGAGCGCCCACAGCCCGAACAGGACCAGGTGGAGCACGACGAAGCGGATGCTGCCGGTGAAGCCGGTGACGCGGTCCGCGAGCCGGTCCTGGAACCGGCGCTCGGCGTCCTCGCGCTGGGAGCGCACCAGCAGCGCGCTGATGTTGCGCTCGACGACCCCGGCGAGGTCCGGCGCGGGGCCGGCGACGGGAGGGACGCGGTCCGGCACGTCAGGCTCCTGCCCACCTCGCGGCGGCTCACGCAGCGCTCAGGTGCAGGCGGTCACGGCGCCGTCGTACTTCTCGCGCAGGTTGTTGCCCGTGTCGCTGCGGTACCGGCCGACGCCGGCCTGCAGCCGGACGAGGCCGACCGCCGTGACCAGGTCCTCGAGCGGCTTGCGGTACGGCTCCTCCGCTCCGGGGGCGAGCTGACGGAGGCCGTCCTGCGCCGTCTTCAGCCGGTCGAGGACGTCCTTGTCCACGTCCGGCCCGTCCCCGATCTCGTCCAGCTGCTCGCCGATCGCCAGGACGTCCGGCGCGGCCGTGCGACAGGTGCCCGCGGCGAAGTCGTCCGCCTCCGGACCGGACGAGCCGGAGCACGCCGCGGTCGCGAGCAGGGTCGCGGTCAGCACGAGCAGCGGAAGGCGCATGGCAGGAGCCTCTCGTACGGGAGGAGGTCGCGGGCATGCCGCCGGGGCGGCCCCTGGGTCAGGGACCGCCCCGGCGGAGGTGCGGGTGCTAGCGGACGGTGATCGTCGTCGGCACGCCGCGGTTGACCTGAGCAGCCGCGCCGCGCTTCGGGAAGACCCGGAAGTTCAGCGTCAGCGAAGTGCCCGGCGTCGCCCGGAAGGTGCGGACGTTGGTCGACGTACCGGCCGCGTTCAGCTGGTACGTGCCGTAGCCGGTCAGCGAGCCGTTGCCGTTGACGCGGTACAGGTGCACGACGCCGCCCGGGATGGCCGGGCTGATGTTCGTGAGCTGCGTGCTGACGGTGCCGTTCCGGCTGGTGATCTTCTGGATATAGGTCACCGGGGTGGCGCCGTCCGGAACGTCGGAGCCGGCCATCGGGTCACCGACGTACGGGAACATCGGCAGCAGGGTCTGGCCGACCTTGCGCGAGCCGAGCCCGTTGTCGCTGTTGTCCACGCCGTCGCCGAGGCCCTTGACCGCGGCCTTGATCTCCGCGGGCTGGTCGCTGACGAGCACGCCCTCGACGACCTGCAGCGCGATGTCCAGCACGTCGTCGGTGAGGCGACGACCGTTCGGGAAGCCCGCCGTGTCGTTGCCGAGCACGCCGAGGCGGTTCGGGTTCGCGGCCGGCGGGATGCCGAGGTTGAGGCGCAGCATCTCGGACGGCTTGATGCTGGAGGCCGTGACGTCCTTGTTGAGACCGGCGTTGTTGAGCCCGTCCACACCCGTCAGGAAGACGGCGACCAGGTCGGCGCGGTCCTTGCCGCCGGCGGTCTTGTTCGGGTTCGGCACGCCGTAGAGCGCCTCGACGAGGTACGGCAGCTCCGGGTCCTGGACCTTGCCCAGCAGGGCGCCGTCCTGGTCCGGGCGCGACCGGTTGAAGTAGTCCTTGAGGTTCGCCGGGACGACGACCTCGTTGACGAGCGGCATGCCGAGGCGCGACACCTGGCTGAACTTCGTCGCGTCGGGCGTGCTGACCGCGTCGCTGCTGCGCGTCTGCGACGTCGCCGGAGCGGCGCCGGTGTCGGCGAGCACACGGGTGCTCTGTCGCTCGGTCGTGGCATAGACGCCGATGACGGGGTTGCGGTCCACGTTGGTGCCGAGGGCGAGCAGGCGCTTGGGCACCTGGATCGCGAGGCTGCTGACGTTCTTGTCCGCGACGTGGTTGAAGCCGACCTCGCCGAACTTGTTGTTCGGCGCGCCGTAGACGAGGTCGAACACGCGCAGGTCGAGGAAGAACGGGTCCTTGCGCTGGCCGGCGAACACCTTGCTGCCCGCGAACGGGCCGGCGCCGACGTTGCCGGCGCGCAGGGCCTCGTCGCGCAGGGCGACGTAGTCGGGGATCGACGCGGCGCCGATGTTGGCCGGCGGGACCGGCGCGCTGTTGACGAGGACGACCGACGTGGGCGTGCTGGACGTCGGGTTCGTGATGGCCTCGACTGTGTAGGTTTGGCGGAACAGCAGGTTGTCGTCGGTCAGTGAGTCGACGACGCCGTTGTTGTAGAGGAAGGAGCCACCGACCTTGTCGCCGTTCTTCGCGGCGCCGCGGCGGTCGTCGTCCTTGAAGGTCCACCGGAAGGTGAGGTCCGGGACGGCGTCGCCGTTGTTGTCGACGTTGATGTTGTAGCGGGCGTCGGTCGCGAACGGGTAGAAGTTCGGGCCGCCGGCCGGGTCCTGGAACGGGATCACGTTCGTGATGAGCGTCGCCGTGTCCGGGTTGTCCGGGCTGACGAACGCGTACGTGTCCGTGTTGTCCACCTGCGGGTCGGTCGCCGTGTACGGCGCCTCGCGGTGGCTGGAGGCCGAGCTGGTGCCTGGGCCGAGCAGAGCGGCGCCACCGGCGACGGTCGCTGCTGCGGCGAGCACGGCAACCGCGCGACTGCGCGCGGTGTGCCGAGGGGTTCGGGACATGTGTCTCCTGGGGCTGGTGCCTGGACGTACGGGGCAGACGATCGGACACCGCTCCCGGACGGGAGCGCCGGGGCGACCGTGACACCGCCGGGTGACTCGCGCCACTCGGAGCTGTCGAAGGTGTTCGCGTGGCAGCCCGGTGCGGATGGCTTCGTCCCGGAGACGTCCGTCCGGCGGTGGCTGCCGAATGTCCTGGAGCGACCGCGCATGGCACGGTGACGGCAGGAGGCCCCGTGAAGAGCTGGACCCGCAACACCCTCCTCGGCGCGGCCGTCGTCGCGCTGGCGGCGGGACTCGTGGTCGTCGGGGCTGCGGTCGGCGCTCCGCGTGGCGCTGTGGACGCACCCGCCTCATCCCCTGCGGCGGCGCGCGCCGGCAGCATCGAGGCGCTGCAGGCGCAGCTGAAGCGCTCGCCCGGCGACGCCGAAGGCTGGGCGGCGCTGGGTCTGGCGTACGTGCAGCAGGCACGGCTGTCCGCCGACCCCACCTACTACCCGAAGGCGCAGGGCGCGTTCGGCCGGTCGCTCGAGGTGCAGCCCGAGGCCAACGCCCCGGCGCTGACGGGACAGGCGACGCTCGCGGCCGCGCGGCACGACTTCGCCGGTGCGTTGAAGACGGTCCAGCGGTCGCTGGCCGTCAACGACTACGACGCGACCGCGTACGGCGTGAAGGCCGACGCGCTCACCGAGCTGGGTCGGTACGACGAGGCCGCGCAGGCAGCGCAGCGGATGCTCGACCTGCGGCCGGGGCTGGACGCGTACGCGCGGGCGAGCTACCAGCGCGAGCTGCGCGGCGACGTCGCGGGCGCGCGGACGGCGATGCAGCAGGCGGTGGAGCGCGCGACGTCCCCCGCCGACGAGGCGTTCGGCCGGTACTACCTGGGCGAGCTCGCGTGGAACAACGGCGACTTGGGGCGCGCGCGGTCCGAGTACGACGCCGCGGCCGCGGTCGACCCGACGTACCTGCCGGCGACGGTCGGACAGGCGAAGGTGCTCGCGGCCGGTGGCGACACCACCGCGGCACTCGGCCTGTACCGGCAGGCGGTCGAGACCCAGCCCCAGCCGCAGTACGTCGTCGAGCTCGGCGAGCTGCTGGAGGCGAGCGGGCAGGCCGCCGAGGCGCGGACGCAGTACGAGGTGGTCCGCGCGACACAGCAGCTGTTCGCGGCCTCGGGCGCCGACGTCGACCTCGAGCTCGCGCTGTTCGAGGGCGACCACGGCACGCCCGCGAAGGCGCTGCAGTACGCGTCGGCGGCCTACCGGACCCGGCCGGACTCGGTGCTCGTGCAGGACGCCTACGCGTGGGCGCTGCACAAGGCCGGGCGCTCCGCCGAGGCGCTGCCGATCGCCCGCAAGGCGCAGCGGCTCGGGACCCGGCTGCCGTACCTCCGCTACCACCTCGGCGTCGTCGAGGCGGCCGTCGGCGACCGGGTCGCAGCCCGCCGCTCGCTGACCGGCGCGCTGGCGCTGAACCCGTCGTTCAACCCGCTGCAGGCGCCCGCGGCACGCGCGCTGCTCAAGACCCTCGGGTGAGGCGGCTCGTCGCGGTCCTGCTGACCGGGGTGGCGCTCGCCCTGCTGCCGGCTGCGCCGGCCGTGGCCCACCCGCTCGGCAACTTCACCGTGAACACAGCCGACCGCCTCGTCGTGGTCGAGGACGGCGTCGAGGTCCTGCACGTCGTCGACCTGGCCGAGATCCCGACGGTCCAGGCGAAGGGAGCCATCGCGGCGGCCGGCGGCCTGCCGGCGTACGCGACGTCGGAGTGCGCGCGGATCCGGCCCCTGCTCGAGCTGACCGTCGACGGCCGGCCCGCATCGCTGAACGTCACCTCCGCGAAGGGCGAGACGCGGCCGGGAGCCGCGGGCCTCAGCACGACGCGGATCGAGTGCCGACTGCTGGCCGGGACGCGCGCCACGCGGTCTCTCGCGTACGTGGACGGCGCCGTCGACGACCGGGTCGGCTGGAAGGAGGTCACGCTGGCCACCCGGTGCGGCTCGTTGCGCGACGCGGACGTGCCCGCCGTGTCGCCGTCCGAGCTGCTGACCGACTACCCCGCCGACCTGCTGTCGTCGCCCCCGGACGTGCGGACCGGGCGTGCGGAGGTCAAACGCGGCAGCTGCTCCGCCACGGCAGCCGACGGCTCCGACCCGGTGGCGGAGGCACTGCCGCGCGGCGTCGGCAAGGTCACGGCGTTCTTCACCGACTTCCTCGGCCGCGAGGACCTGACGGTCGGGTTCGCGCTGGCGTCGGTGCTGGCATCGCTCGCGTTCGGCGTCCTGCACGCGCTCGCACCCGGCCACGGGAAGACGGTCATGGCGGCGTACCTCGTCGGGCAGCGCGGCACCCGCCGGCAGGCGCTCCAGCTCGGGGCGGTCGTCACCTTCACGCACACCGCCTCGGTGCTGCTGCTCGGCGCGCTGCTCACCCTCGGCACACTCGCCGCACCCGAGCGCGTCGTGCCGCTGACGGAGGTGCTGTCCGGGCTCCTCCTCGCCGGCCTGGGCGCGTACCTGCTCGTGCTCGCGGTCCGGAAGGTGCGCGGCCACGGGCAGGACCACCACAATCACGACCACGATCACAACCACCCGCACGAGCACTCCCACGGCGGGGTCACCCACTCGCACGCGCCCGTGCCGGACGGCCCGCTCGGCTGGCGGACGCTGGCCGGCATGGGCGTGGCCGGCGGCCTGGTCCCCAGCCCCTCGGCGCTGGTGGTGCTGCTCGGCGCGACCGCCCTCGGCCGCGCCTGGTTCGGCGTGCTGCTCGTCCTCGTCTACGGCCTGGGCATGGCGGTGACGCTGACGGCGGCGGGCCTGCTGCTGCTCCGGGCGCAGGACGTGCTCGACCGGCGCGGCTGGACCCTCGGACGCGGCCGCGACCTCGGCCGGCTGCTGCCGATCCTCACCGCCGCGGTCGTGGTGCTCGTAGGACTGGGTCTGGTGCTCCGCGGCGTCATGACCGGGCGGACGCTGCTCTAGTCCCGGACGTACGGGCAGTGCCGGCAGCCGTTGTCGCAGCAGGTGCCGCGCCGGGCGAGGAACGACGCCGTCAGGACGAACAGCCCGGTGGCCGGGTCGGCGTACCCGCTGACGTCCTGCGCGAGCGCCTCGGCGTGCGCGGCGAGCACCTCGTCCCGCCGCGGCGCGTCCAGCGGCAGACGGCTGCCCGCCGGCTGGTCCAGCGGGCGGTCGTCGAGCGGGAGCGGTCGCACCCGGCCACGCTAGAGGCCGCCTAGCGTGAGCGATGTGAACCCGGCTCGTCTGCTCGGCGCCTCCGCCCGGCGAGCCGCACGCGCCGACGGCGCCGGCGAGAGCGGCCTTGCAGCGCTGCTGTCCGTGCACGCGCTGCACGCCGCTGGCGACGCCCTGGTCACCGTCGCCCTCGCCGGGACGCTGTTCTTCTCCGTGCCGGTCGGCGAGGCGCGCGGGCGGGTGGCGCTCTACCTCGTGCTGACGCTGCTGCCCTTCGCGTTCCTCGTCCCCGTCGCCGGTCCGCTGCTGGACCGGTTTCGGCACGGCCGCCGCAACGTGCTCGCGCTGGCCACGGGCGGCCGCGGGCTGCTGACCTGGGTCATGGCCGGCAAGGTCGCAGGGCTCGGCCTCTACCCCTTGGCGCTCGGCGTGCTGGTGCTGTCGAGGGCGTACGGCGTGGCGAAGAACGCGGCGCTCCCACGGGTCCGGCCGGAGCAGCTCGGCCTGGTCTCGACCGCCGCCCGCCTCAACGTCGCGGGAACGGTCGGTACGGCGACCGCCGGCGCCGTCGGCGCGCTGGTGTCGGTGGTCATCGGCTCCGGCGCCGTGCTCTACCTGGCCAGCGCGGTGCTGCTCGTCGCCGGCGTGCTCGCGATCCGGCTGCCGACGCAGGTGGACGAGCCGGCCGAGCCGCGCACGGAGACGCTGCGCGGCCGCGCACGACTGCGGGACGCTCCCGGCGTCGTGCGGCGCGCGCTGGCCGCGACGGCCGGGATTCGCGCCCTGCAAGGGCTGCTGACGCTGTTCCTGGCGTTCCTGCTGCGCGAGCAGTCCGCGTCGAAGCTCCAGCTCGGCCTCGTCCTCGGCGGTGCGGCGGCTGGCGCACTCGCCGGAACGGTCTGCGCAGCACGCGTGCCGGGGCTGTCGCCGCGGCGCCTGCCGTACCTCGCCGCGGCCCTCGCCGCTGTCGGCTGCACCGTGGCCGCCGTCCGGGGCTCGACGCTGACCATGGCCTTCGCTGCCGGGGCGAGCGGCCTCGCCGGCGCCACGGCGAAGTTCGGCCTCGACGCGACGATCCAGGGCGCCGCAGCACCGGCTGCGGTCAGCACGACCTTCGCCCGCTCGGAGACGCTGCTGCAGATGTCGTGGGTCGCGGGCGCCGGACTCGCTCTGCTGCTGCCGATGCGCAGCTGGGTCGGCTTCGCCGCCGGCGCCGTAGTCGCGCTGGCAGGCCTGTCCGCTACCAGATCGCCGGCCGACTAGCGGAAGGTCATCCGCAGCCGCAGCGTGCCGTTGGGGCCGCTCGTCGCGGTGAGGCCGAGCGCCTCGAGCGCGGCGGTGTTGTCCTTCGCCTTGCCCTTGAGGTCGGCCAGGCCAACGGCCCGGGAGAGGTCGACGAAGACGGCGAAGGAGGCGCCGTCCAGATCCGGCATGACCTTCTTGAACAGCGGCGTCTGACCGAGCCCGCCGTTGCCGGCTGCCGCGTCCACGGTCTCGCGGTCGGTGCCGACGACGATGCCGTCGCCGGTCTCCTTGAGCAGGCCCTGCTGCTGCGCGTCCGACTGCCCTGAGGCGAAGGCGAACAGCCGGCCGGCGACCTGCAGCGCGCGCGCCTTGTCGCCGGTCCGGCTGCGGAACGCGATGTGCGGCTGCTCCTGGTCGCCCCACGCGGCGACGGCGGTCTCCGTACCCGCGAGGGCACCGACGTCGCCCGGCAGCTGGAGCCCCAGCTGGTCCAGAGCTGTCAGCACCTCCGGCACGCTCTCGCGCAGGACGTCCTCGATCTTCGCGTAGCCCGCCTCGAGCGAGGGCCCCAGGCCCGCAACCGCGAGACCTCCGATGGTCTCCTTCGGCAGCTGGCCGAGCAGGTGGACGCCGCGCGACGTGGGGACCGCGGAGTCGATGCCGGTGCGCAGGCCGACGGCGCGACCGACGAGCTCGAGCGCGTCCTTGTCCGCGTGCAGCCCGAGGGCGAGCTGACCGGACGGCTTGAGCTCGTCGTACCCGGGAACCGCGCCGAGCTGGTCGCGGAAGAGCTGCGGGACCGCAGCCCAGCCGCGAGCGGCATCGACCCAGGACAGCAGCAGCTGGTCACCCTCCAGCTTGTCGACGGCCTTCGCGTACGCGGGCTCGTCGGCAAGGTGGCGATCCGCGTCGACCGCGGCACGGCCGATCTCGGCGGTCTCGCTGATGAGCACGTAGTTGCTGTCGGGCACGAAGGTGTGCACGGCCGGGCCGTCCGTCCCCGCCTCCTGCTCGGCCCTCTGCAGGCCTGCGTCCGCCTTGGCCCTGTCCGTGTACTGCACCGCGGCGACGACCTGCGGGGTCGTCTGGCCCGCGGCCGGCGCGAGGACGGCGACGCCGGCCCGGTCGCCGATCCACGGCTTGACGTCCGTCGCGTAGTCGAGCGCGCTCTCGCTGCCGAGGACCGCGGACAGGACGTCGTCGCGCAGGGTGCCCTCGCTCTTCAGCTTGTTCCGCAGCTCCGGGAACTCGCGCCCGAGCTGGTAGAGCGCCTTGCGCTGCCCGGCACCCGGGTCGAAGTCCACCTTGACCAGCGCGATCGCCTGCGCGGGCAGCACGTCCTCGGGCTGCGCCCCGCCGCCGCCGCTGAGGCCGACGGCAGCCGCCGTTCCCGTACCCGCCACCGCCAGGGCGGCCAGCCCGATGAGCGCGGTGACTGCGGTGCCCGGCGAGCCGGTGCGGCGCACCGGCCGCACCGGACCCAGGTAGTCCGGTTGCTCAGAGCCGATCCCCGTGCTGCTCGACATGTGCGCGCGCCTTCGTCAGTGCGGGCTGGCGGTCAGCGCGCCACGCAGTCTTCGACAGCGGCCGACCAGGTCCTGCGCAGGCTCTCATCCCGGCGCCGTCTCACGCAGGTGTCTGTGGCCGCTCGGGGTGCCGGCGGCGCCGGCACGAAGCGCCCCTGCCGCCTGCGGGAGACAGGCGGTCACCGTCGTCGACCAGAAGAGCCCCTGACCTGTTGGTGCAGGTCAGAGGCTCTCGGGAAGTGCTGGTGGCGGGTGAAGGGTTCGAACCTTCGTAGGCTGTGCCGACAGATTTACAGTCTGCTCCCTTTGACCGCTCGGGCAACCCGCCTGGTGCGCGGGAGACGATAGCAAGGAGCGTGGCGTGGCCGATCCGTCGTTCGACGTCGTCAGCAAGGTCGACCGGCAGGAGGTCGACAACGCGCTGAACCAGGCGGCAAAGGAGGCCGCCACCCGCTACGACTTCAAAGGGACGGACGCCGCGATCGCCTGGTCCGGCGACAGCATCGTCCTCAAGGCGTCGTCGGAAGAGCGCTGTGCGGCGCTGCTGGACGTGTTCAAGGAGAAGCTCGTCAAGCGGTCGATCTCGCTCAAGACGCTGGAGGCCGGGGAGCCGCAGCAGTCGGGCAAGGACTACCGCCTGACGGCCACGGTGTCCGAGGGCATCAGCCAGGACAACGCGAAGAAGGTCGCGAAGGTCATCCGCGACGAGGGCCCGAAGGGCGTGCAGCCGCAGATCCAGGGTGACCAGCTGCGCGTGAGCGCGAAGAAGAAGGACGACCTGCAGGCCGTCATCGCACTGCTCAAGGGCAAGGACTTCGACTTCGCCCTGCAGTTCACCAACTACCGGTAGCGCTCCGACTCAGGTCGGGGGCGGCGGCCGGGCCAGCTCGTCCCGTGCCGACCTACCGCGGGTAGCCGGCCATCGCCTCGAGACGGGCGATCCGGTCGGCCATGGGCGGGTGGCTGCTGAACAGCCGGCCCATCCCGGCGCCGCGCCGGAACGGGTTGGCGATCATCAGCGAGCTGGTGGGCGCGAGCTGCGGGTTCTCGACGAGCGGCTTGCGCTGCGTGCCCATCTCCAGCTTGCGCAGCGCGCTGGCCAGCGCCAGGGGGTCGCCGGTCAGCTGCGAGCCGCTGGCGTCCGCCTGGTACTCGCGGCTGCGGCTGATCGCCAACCGCACGACCGTCGCGGCGACCGGGCCGAGGAAGGCGAACAGCAGGCCGCCGAGGACGCCCGGGCGGTCCTCGTCGTCGCGACCGCCGAAGCCGCCGAAGAAGGCGGCCATCTGCGCCATGTGCGCGAGGAACGTGATGACGGTCGCGAGGGTCGCGGCCACGGAGCTGATCAGGATGTCGCGGTTGCCGACGTGCGCCAGCTCGTGCCCGAGCACGCCCCGCAGCTCGCGCTCGTCGAGCAGTTGCAGGATCCCCTCGGTGCAGCAGACGGCGGCGTTGCGCGGATTGCGGCCGGTGGCGAAGGCGTTCGGCGCCTCCGTCGGGCTGATGTACAGCCGCGGCATCGGCATCCGCATCGAGGCGGCCAGCTCCGCGACGGTCGCGTACAGCCGCGGCTGCTCGACCTGGCTCACCGGGTACGCGCGCATCGACCGCAGCGCGAGCTTGTCGCTGTAGAAGTACGAGAAGCCGTTCACGCCGAGGGCGATCAGCAGCGCGAGCAGCAGCCCGCCGGAGCCGCCGATGACCCGGCCGGCGAGCAGGATCAGCCCGGTCATCCCGCCGAGCAGCGCGACGGTCTTCAGGCCGTTGTGCTGGTGCACGTCTTCCTCCGTACGCGTGGATCTTCCGCTCGGATCAACGCTCTCGCTCGGGTGTGCGTTCCAGCGGAGGAGGGGGCGGGACTGTCCACATCCACTCGCGCAGCTGCTCCCGCTCGTGCACGAGCGCCTTCGGCTCGTCGGCCGGGTAGTCGTGCTCGGGCGTCCAGAACAGCGCGTCGAACGGGCATACCTCGACGCAGATCCCGCAGTACATGCACAGCGACCAGTCGATCGCGAACCGGTCCAGGACGTTGCGCACCTTCGGCCGTCCCGGTCCCTCGACGGTCTCCTTGTGAGAGTCGATGTACAGGCACCAGTCCGGGCACTCCCGTGCGCACAGCATGCAGACCGTGCAGTTCTCCTCGAGCAGCCCGATGGCGCCGCGCGACCGCGGCGGCAGCTCGGTCACGGCCAGCTCCCGGGCTGCGGGACGCCGAGCGGCAGGTTCTTGCGGCGCACCGGCGCGTCCACCAGGTCCGCGTCGGACTCGCCCGGCTCCTTCGCACCCGGCCACGCCTTGACGACGCGGGACGCGAGCACGAAGTCCTTGCGCAGCGGGTGCCCCTCGAAGCCGTCGGGGAGCAGCAGCGGCGCGAGGTCGGGGTGCCCGTCGAAGCCGATGCCGAACAGCTCGGCCGTCTCCCGCTCGTGCCAGCCGGCGCCGGCGAAAACCCCCGTCAGCGACGGCACCCGCGGGTCCTTGCGCGGGCAGCGGGTGCGAAGCAGCAGCCCCTCGCGCTGCTCGACCGACCACAGCCGCAGCACCACGTCGAAGCCGTCGGCCTGCTCGTCCACCGCGGTCAGGACGTCGAAGTACGTCAGCCCCAGTTGGTCGCGCGCAGCCGTCACCGCGCCGACCCACTCCTCGCGCGGGACGTCGACCGTCGCCTGCCCGTGCGCGGTGCTGACCCGTCCGCTGAGGACGTCGAGGTTCATGCCGGCAGCCTGTCCTGCAGCGCGAGCAGCCCCTGCAGCAGCGCCTCGGGCCGCGGCGGGCAGCCGGGGACGTAGGCGTCCACCGGCAGCACCTGGTCCACGCCCTTGGTCACGGAGTAGCTGTCCCAGTACGGACCGCCGGTGTTCGCGCACGCACCGAACGACAGCACCGCCTTCGGCTCCGGCAGTGCGTCGTAGGCCTTGCGCACCGCCGGCACCGCCTTGTCGGTCACCGTTCCGGCGACGACGAGCACATGCACGCGGCTGCCCGGACCGGACGCACGACGCACCAGGTTGCTGTCGCTCATGGCCGCGGCGACGAACTCGACGGCGCAGCAGGCGAGCCCGAGGTTCACGACCGTCAGCTCGTACGACCGCCCGAAGGTGAGCACGAAGCGCACCGGGTCGTCCACACCGTTCAGCCTACGGACCCGACCCGCGGCGTCAGCCGGTGCGGGCGAGGACGAAGTCCGTGAGCGCCAGCAGCGCGTCGCGGGCAGGTCCGGCCGGCAGCCGTCCGGCCACGTCGCGCGCCTCGTCAACGTGAGCCTGCAGCCGCGCCCGCGCGACGTCCATCGCCGGGTGGGCGCGCAGCAGCTGCAGCGCCTCGGCCAGCTGCGCGTCGTCGGCCAGCGACGCCGACAGCAGCTCGCGCAGTCGGGCCGACTCCGCGTCGTCGCCGGCGAGCACGAGCAGCACCGGCAGCGTCCGGATGCCCTCGCGCAGGTCGGTCCCGGGCGTCTTGCCGAGCGCGGACGCGTCGCTGTTGATGTCGATGAGGTCGTCGGACAGCTGGAAGGCGATCCCGTAGACCTCGCCGAAGCGTGCAACGGTCTCGACGGCGTCCGCAGGGGCCCCGGCGAGCATGGCGCCGAGCCGGGCCGAGGTGGAGATGAGCGAAGCGGTCTTGTCGGCCAGCACCTGCAGGTGGTGCTCGACCGGGTCCTGTCCCTCGCGCGGTCCGGCGGTCTCGGCGATCTGGCCCTCCACCAGGCGGGCGAAGGTGCGCGACTGGATGTGCGTGGCCTCGGTCCCCAGCGACGCGGTGAGGTCCGAGGCGCGGGCGAACTGGTAGTCGCCGGTGAGGATCGCGACGGTGTTGGTCCAGCGGGTGTTGGCGGAGGGAGCACCTCGGCGCACGGGCGCCTCGTCCATGACGTCGTCGTGGTACAGCGT
>JAODNS010000309.1 GCA_025465145.1 Frankiales bacterium | reverse complement strand
CGGCAGGGCCGGCCGGTGCGGCGCTCCGTCGCCTCGCGACCGGACGTGCTCGCCCGACTGGACCAGAGCGCCCTGCTGCCGGCGATCACCTTCATCTTCAGCCGGGCGGGCTGCGCGGCCGCGGTGGAGCAGTGCCTGCGGTCCCCGCTGCGGCTGAACACCGCCGAGGAGGCCGAGCGGGTACGCGTGCTCGTCGAGGCGCGGACGGCCCCGATTCCGCGCGAGGACCTGCGCGTGCTCGGGTACTGGGAGTGGCTCGAGGGGCTGCAGCGCGGCATCGCCGCGCACCACGCCGGGATGCTGCCGACCTTCAAGGAGGTCGTCGAGGAGCTGTTCCTCGAGGGCCTGGTGAAGGCGGTCTTCGCGACCGAGACCCTCGCGCTCGGCGTCAACATGCCGGCCCGGTCCGTGGTGCTGGAGAAGCTGACGAAGTGGAACGGCGAGACGCACGCGGACGTGACGCCGGGGGAGTACACCCAGCTCACCGGCCGTGCCGGCCGCCGCGGCATCGACGTCGAGGGGCACGCGGTCGTCCTGTGGCAGGAGGGGTTCGACCCGAAGCAGGTCGCCGGGCTCGCCTCGACCCGCACGTACCCGCTCCGCTCCAGCTTCCGGCCGTCGTACAACATGGCCGTCAACCTGGTCGGCGCCGTCGGGCGGGAGTCGGCCCGCACGCTGCTCGAGTCGAGCTTCGCGCAGTTCCAGGCGGACAAGTCCGTCGTGGGGATCGCGCGGCAGGTGGCGAAGAACCTGGACGCGCTGGACGGGTACCGCGCGTCGATGACGTGTCACCTCGGCGATGCGCGGGAGTACGGCGAGCTGCGGGCGCGGCTGAAGCGGCGCGAGACGGAGCTGGCGAAGCAGGGCGCGTCGCAGCGGCGGGCGGCCGCGGCGCAGACGCTGGAGAAGCTGAAGGTCGGCGACGTCATCCGCGTGCCGAGCGGACGCCGGTCGGGGCTCGCCGTCGTCATCGACCCCGGCGTCGGCTTGAACGGTGAGGCGCACCCGCTGGTCGTCACCGAGGACCGCTGGGGCGGGCGCCTGTCGCTCGCCGACTTCCCCGGGCCGGTGGAGCCGGTCGGGCAGGTACGCGTACCGCGCAACGTGAACATCCGGTCGCCGCAGACGCGCCGCGACCTGGCGTCCTCGCTGCGCGCGCTCGGCATCCGGCCGGAGGGTCGCGGCGGCAAGGCGCGGGCCGGCGCCGGCGATGACGAGGAGATCGACCGGCTGCGCGCGGAGCTGCGCCGGCACCCGGTCCACGGCTGCGACGACCGCGAGCAGCACATGCGGTGGGCCGAGCGGTGGCACCGGCTGCGCGCGGACACCGACGCGCTGGAGCGCAAGGTGGCCGGGAAGACCTCGTCCATCGCCAGGACGTTCGACCAGGTCTGCGACGTCCTGACGGAGATGGACTACCTCGACGGGGACGAGGTCACCGGCACCGGCAAGCAGCTCGCGCGCGTCTACAGCGAGACCGACCTGCTGGTGGTCGAGTGCCTGCGCGCAGGCCTCTGGGACAGCCTCACCGCCGCCGAGCTGGCGTCCGTCGTGTCCGCGCTGGTGTACGAGAACCGGCGGCCGGACGAGTCGGCGCCGCGGGTGCCGTCCGGCCGGGTGCAGGCGGCGCTGCAGGACATGACCCGCACCTGGTCGCGGCTGTCCGACGTCGAGTCGCACCACAAGCTCGCGTTCCTGCGGGCGCCGGACCCCGGTTTCACCTGGGCCGCCTGGCGGTGGGCGTCCGGCGAGCCGCTGGAGAAGGTGCTCGACGACGACCCGGACATGACCGCCGGCGACTTCGTGCGGATCTGCAAGCAGCTCGTCGACCTGCTCAGCCAGATCGCGCTGGTGGCAGGCGAGTCGCCGGTGCGGCGGACCTCCCGGCAGGCGATGGACGCCGTGCGCCGCGGCGTCGTCGCGTACAGCTCGGCGGTCTAGACCGCCTGCGCGAGCGGGCTGTCCGGCAGGCCGAGGACGCCCCGCTCGCGTCGCACCGCGTCGGCGTAGGCGGCCACCTGCGCGTCGGCCCACTGCTCGTCGCGGCCGGTCTCGGCAGCGAGCAGCCGGGCGGCAAGCGGAGCGGCGGGCAGTCCAGCGTCCTTCGCGCGCAGGGACAGCCGGAACCGGCGGCTGAACACGTCGTCGAGGGTGACGGCGCCCTCGCTGCGCGCGGCCTGCACGACCTCCGCGGCCAGGTGCGGAGCGGAGGGGGAGAGGGTGCGGCCGAGCGACGGGTCCGCAGCCACGAGGGACAGCACGTCGGATGCGGCCTCGCCGCTCTGCCGTACGAGGACGGCCGCGACGTCCGGCTCCAGGCCCAGCGCAGCGGTGGCGGCGCTCGTCTCGGCGAGCAGCTCGCCGTACGAGCGCGTCCCCGTCAGCGAGATCTCGTCGGTGCGGCAGCGCGCACGGCGGCCGTCGCGGTCGACGATGCGGTCGACCACGTCCTTGGCCATGCGCCGGTACGTCGTCAGCTTGCCGCCGGTGATGGTCAGCAGCCCGCCGCTGCCCTCGACGAGGGTGTGCCGCCGGCTGATGTCGCTCATGGAGCCGCCGGCGTTCTCCTTGATGAGGGGTCGCACACCGGCCCAGGCGCCGAGCACGTCGTCGGCGCGCAGGTCGCGGTGGAACACGGCGTTGCCGGCGGCGAGCACGTACTCGAGGTCCGCCGCGGTCAGCGACAGCTCGTCCAGCGACCCGTCGTAGGGCGTGTCCGTGGTGCCGAGGATGGTCTGGCGGCCCCACGGGATCGCGAACATGGAGCGGGCGTCGCCCTGCTTGGAGGGCAGCAGGATGCTCGCGTCGAGCAGCGGCAGCCGCTCGCGCGGCACGACGACGTGCACGCCCTTGCTGGGCTGCACGACCGCCGGCCGGCCAGGGTCCTCCAGACCCTGCAGGTGGTCGACCCAGACGCCGGTGGCGTTGACCACGTGCCGGGCGCGGATCTCCACGGTCCCACCGCCGACGCGGTCCCGGACGGTGGCGCCGGTGACCCGGCCGTCGCCGCCTTTGAGCAGCCCGATGACCTCGGCGTACGGGACGGTGAGGGCGCCGAAGCGGCGGGCGGCCTGGACCACGGCGAGCACGAGCCGCGCGTCGTCGGTGGCGCAGTCGCCGTAGCGGTAGGCGTAGGCCACGTCGCTGTCGACGAGGGCGGGCGCGGCAGCGATCGCGGCAGCCGCGTCGATGCGCTCGTGCCGCCGGAGGTCGCCGCCGCGGGGGCCGAGGGAGGCGAAGGCGAAGACGTCGTACGTCGTCAGGCCGAGCCCGAGCAGCCGGCGCTTGGCCGTGTCGGGCCAGACCGGGTACAGGAAGTCCATGGGGCGCACGAGGTGCGGCGCGAGGCGCATGAGCAGCTGCCGCTCGACGACGCCCTCGCGGACCAGGCCGAACTCGTAGTTCTCGAGGTAGCGCAGGCCGCCGTGGACGAGCTTGCTGCTCTTGGAGCTGGTGCCGCTGGCGAGGTCGCCCTTGTCGAGGACGGCGACCCGCAGCCCGCGGGAGGCGGCGTCGAGAGCGACACCGGCCCCGGTCGCGCCCATGCCGACGACCAGGACGTCGAGCTCCGCCGCCGCGGCCACGACGAGGTCCGCCGCGCGCGTGGCGACCGAGAACGGCTTGTTACCCACGAGTAGAAGTCTGCCACCTCTCCGCCCGACGACACCTGTTCTTGACGTGTCGACACGAGCCGGCAACAGGTGGAGGTGCCGCCGGGGCGGGCGGGCTCAGCCGCTGTGCGCGACCTCGCAGGCCGCGAGGAACCGGTTCAGCGGCGACTCCAGCGCCCAGCGGTCGGACAGCTCCAGCAACCGCGCCGGGTCGCGCGGCGTCCGTGGCAGCGCGTCGTCCAGCTCCGGCACCGGCAGGTCACGCACCACGCGGGTGACCGCCGGCGCCGCCAGGAGGTAGTCCCGCGCCGCCGCGAGCTTTGCCCGTGCGCCGGCCGGGAAGCCGTCCACGTCGGTGTCCAGCGCGGCGACGATCTGCTCGACCGTCCCGAACCGGCTCACCAGCGCGGCGGCCGTCTTCTCACCGACGCCCTTGACCCCGGGCAGCCCGTCCGACGGGTCGCCCCGCAGGACGGCGAAGTCCGCGTACGAGCGGCCTGGGATTCCGTACCGCGCGCAGACGTCGGCCTCGCCGTACGGCTTCATCTTCTCGACCGTGTAGACGACCCGCACCGGCTTGCTGTCGTCCACGAGTTGGAACAGGTCCCGGTCGCCGGTCACGACGTCGACGGCTCCGGGTTCGCGGGTCGCGAGCGTGCCGAGGACGTCGTCCGCCTCGTACCCGTCCACCCCCGCGACCGCCACGCCGAGCGCCTCGAGCACCTCGAGCAGGACGGCGACCTGCGGCGCGAGCGACTCGGGCTCGGCCTCCGCGCCGTTCTCGGCGAGGCGGTGCGACTTGTACGAGGGCACCGCGTCCACCCGGAACGCCGGCCGCCAGTCGAGGTCCAGGCAGCAGACGAGCCGCGACGGGCGGGTGTCGCGCACGATCCGGCCGGTCAGGTCGAGGAAGCCGCGGACGGCGTTCACGGGCGAGCCGTCCGGCGCGGTCACCGACTCCGGGACGCCGTGGAACGCGCGGTACCAGAGCGAGGGCGCGTCGATGACGGTCAGCTGTCCGGGCACCTGCTCACCCTGCCACCCGGACGCTGCGGCGATAGCCTGAGCTCGCAGCCCCGATACCTGGAGGACCCCGTGCCGCCCGTCGTCCGCAGCCTGCCGAACGCCGAGGCGGAGGCGCTCCTCGACCTGACCCGCGAGCTGGCCGACGGCGAGCTCACGCCCCGCGTCGACGCGGCCGAGGCGGCCGCCGAGTTCCCGCGCGAGGTCTTCCGCACGCTCGGGAAGTCCGGGCTTCTCGGCCTCCCGTACGACGAGCAGTACGGCGGCAGTGCGCAGCCGTACGAGGTCTACCTGCAGGTGCTCGAGGAGCTGAGCCGCGCGTGGCTCGCCGTGGGGCTCGGCGTCAGCGTCCACACGCTGTCCTGCTTCCCGCTCAGCGCCTACGGCACCGAGGAGCAGAAGGCGCGCTGGCTGCCGGAGATGACCGGTGGCGAGCTGCTCGGCGCGTACTGCCTGTCCGAGGCCAACAGCGGTTCGGACGCCGCCGCGCTGCAGACGCGGGCGGTGCTCGACGGCGACGCGTACGTCGTCAACGGCGCCAAGGCGTGGGTGACGCATGGCGGGCACGCCGACTTCTACAACCTCATGGTGCGCACCGGGTCCGGATCAGGGACTGCGGGTGCCAAGGGCATCTCGTGCCTGCTCGCTCCGGCGGACACGCCTGGCCTGCAGCCGCAGAAGCCCGAGCGGAAGATGGGCATGCGCTCGTCGCACACCGCAACCGTCCAGCTCGACAACGCGCGCGTCGACAGGGACCGGCTGCTCGGCGAGGAAGGGCAGGGCTTCCGGATCGCCATGAGCGCGCTGGACGGCGGGCGCCTGGGCATCAGCGCCTGCGCCGTCGGCGTGGCGCAGGCCGCGCTCGACACTGCCGTCTCGTACGCCTGCGAGCGGCGCCAGTTCGGCCAGCGGATCGCCGACTTCCAGGGGCTGTCCTTCCTGCTCGCCGACATGGCCACGCAGGTCGAGGCCGCCCGGGCGCTCTACCTGTCGACGGCGCGGCTGCGCGACCAGGGCAAGCCCTTCAGCGCCAAGGCCGCCATGAGCAAGCTCTTCTGCACCGACACCGCCATGCGGGTGGCGACGGATGCGGTGCAGGTGCTCGGCGGCTACGGCTACGTCGAGGACTTCCCGGCTGAGCGGTACCTGCGGGAGGCAAAGATCCTGCAGATCGTCGAGGGCACGAACCAGGTCCAGCGCGTCGTCATCGGCCGGTCGCTCAGCACGCCGTGATCGACCTCGACGACGTCGACCGTCAGGTCCTCGCGCTGCTGGCGAAGGACGGCCGCCGCTCGTACACCGACCTCGCCAAGGACACCGGCCTGTCGACGAGCGCGGTGCACCAGCGGGTACGCCGGCTCGAGCAGCGCGGCGCCATCACCGGCTTCGGCGCCACCCTCGACCCGCGCGAGGTGGGCCTGCCGCTGACCGCGTTCGTCTCCATCACGCCGATCGACCCGGCCGCACCCGACGACGCCCCGGAGCGGCTCGCGCACCTGGAGGCGATCGAGGCCTGCCACAGCGTCGCCGGCGACGAGAGCTACATCCTCAAGGTGCGCGTGACCGATCCCGCCGAGCTCGAGTCGCTGCTGCAGGACATCCGGACTGCCGCCGCCGTCCGCACCCGCACGACCGTCGTGCTCAGCACGCCGTGGGAGGGCCGGACCCGGCCGCCGTCCTAGGGACGGCCCAGCACCCGGTCGACGGCGATCTCGATGACCACGCGGCGCGGGTTCTCGGCCGGCTGCCGGTACCGCTCCGCGTACCGCCCGACCGCGTCCGCCACCCGCTCCGGGTCGGCGCTGACGGTCGCCGGTCCCTCCAGGGACATCCAGCGCGCGCGGTCCACCTGCGCCACCACGGCGCGGGTACCCGCCCGTACGTGGGCCACCTTCCGCGACGTGCCGTTGGTGATGACCCGGGCGACACCGGCCTCGTCGTCCCACGTGAAGCCGACGGCGACGACGTGCGGCGTGCCGTCCGGGCGGAGCGTCGTGAGGGTCGCGAGGTGCCGCTCGGCGAGGAACCCGAGCGCCTCGGGCGGCAGCGCGGACGGGTCAAGGGCCACGGCCGGAGCGTAATTCCCTGATCAACGGGAACAGGCCTCGCGTTCCCGACGAAAGGGCGCGTCCATGACGAGCGCTGCTGTTGCCCCGACCTCCGACGGCGTTCTCCGGTCGCTGATCCCCGCCCGGATCGACCGGCTGCCGTGGTCGCCGTTCTTCACCCGCATGGTGATGGCGCTCGGCGTCGCGTGGATCCTCGACGGCCTCGAGATCACCATCGCGGCAACAGTCATCCCGACGCTCACCAGCGACGAGACCCTCAGCCTGTCCAGCGGCGCGGTCGGCGCGGTCGCGTCGGTCTACCTGCTCGGCGAGGTCGTCGGCGCGCTCGTCTTCGGCAAGCTCTCCGACAAGCTGGGCCGCAAGAACCTCTTCATGGTGACGCTCGGCATCTACCTCGTCGGCAGCGGCCTGACCGCCCTGACGCTCGGCAACAGCACCGGCTGGGTCGTCTTCTTGTACGCGACGCGGTTCCTCGCCGGCGTCGGCATCGGCGGTGAGTACGCCGCCATCAACTCGGCGATCGACGAGATGATGCCGGCCCGCTACCGCGGCCGCGTCGACATCGCCGTCAACGGCACGTACTGGGCCGGGGCTCTCATCGCCACGGTCGCGCAGCTGATCATCTTCAACAACATCGACGCCGGGTACGCGTGGCGACTCGGCTTCGCAATCGGCCCGGTCCTCGGTCTGGCCATCATCTTCGTGCGCAAGAGCCTGCCCGAGAGTCCCCGCTGGCTGATCATGAAGGGCCGGCAGGACGAGGCCGAGGCGCAGATCCGCCGGATGGAGTCATGGGTCGAGGAGAGTCAGGGCGACCAGGCGCTGCCGAAGGTCGACGAGTCCAAGGCGATCGAGATCAAGCCCACCACGGACATGGGCTACGCCACGCTGCTCAAGGTCCTGTTCCAGCAGATGCCGCGCCGCTCGGTCCTGGGCGCGACGCTGATGATCACGCAGTCGTTCCTCTACAACGCCATCTTCTTCACGTACGGCCTGGTGCTCAAGCAGTTCTACGGCGTCCCCGACGGCCGGCTGCCGTACTACTTCATCGCCTTTGCGGTCGGGAACCTCGCCGGCCCGCTGCTGCTCGGCCACCTGTTCGACACGGTCGGCCGGCGCAAGATGATCTCCGGCACGTACCTCATCTCGGGCGTGCTGCTCACCATCACGGCTGTCCTGTTCCAGGCCGGCGCGCTGACCGCGCTGACGCAGACGATCGCCTGGTCGCTCATCTTCTTCTTCGCCTCGGCGGGTGCGAGCGCGGCCTACCTGACCGTCAGCGAGATCTTCCCGATCGAGGTGCGGGCCAAGGCGATCGCCGTGTTCTTCGCCATCGCCCAGGGCTTCGGCGCCCTCGGCCCGGTCATCTACGGCTCGCTCATCGGCGATGGCAAGGACACCGGCAAGCTGTTCCTGGGCTACCTGCTCGGCGCCGGCGTCATGATGATCGGCGGCATCGTCGCGGCGATCCTCGGTGTGGCCGCCGAGGGCAAGTCGCTCGAGGAGGTCGCCATGCCGCTGTCGGCGGCGAACCGGATGACGCCGTCCTACCCGGCCGGTCCGCTCGGCCACCAGCCGATCGAGGGCCGGGTGAAGCTGCCCGGCAGCTGACCCCAGCGCGCCCCCGCGGCCGCCGCGCCTCCCCTGTGGAAGCGTGGCGGCCGTGGACGTTCCCGACTGGCCTGCCGTCGATCCGGGCACCGGCCCGCTTGCGGGGGTGCGCGTCCTGGACCTGTCCAGGGTGCTGGCCGGGCCGTACTGCTGCATGGTGCTCGCGGACCTCGGTGCCGACGTCGTCAAGGTCGAGCGCCCCGGGCTGGGCGACGACACCCGCCACTGGGGGCCGCCCTTCCACGGCGCGGACGCCGCGTACTTCTTCTCCGTGAACCGCGACCGGCGGTCGGTCGCGCTCGACCTGACCAGCGACCCCGGCCGCGCGGTCGTGGGCCGGTTGGCAGCAGCGGCCGACGTGGTCGTCGAGAACTTCCTGCCGCGGCACCTCGAGGCGCTCGGGCTGGCAGAGCTGCGCACCTCAACCACGGCCGTCTGGGTGTCGGTCCGCGGCGCGGGCGGCGACGGACCGGACGGCGACAAGCCGGGCTACGACGTGATGGCGCAGGCCCGCAGCGGCCTGATGTCGGTCACCGGGACGACCGAGCCGACGAAGGTCGGTGTCGCGGTGGCTGACGTGGTGACCGGGCTGTACGCGGCCGTCGGCGCGGTCGCCGGGCTGGTCGCGCGCCGGCCCGTCAAGGTCGAGGTCGGGCTGCTGGAGGCGGCCGTGTCGATGCTCGTGAACCAGGCGAGCAACGCGCTGGTCGGGGGAGTGGTGCCCACGTTCGCCGGCAACGACCACCCGAACATCGCGCCGTACGGGCCGGTGCCCTGCGCCGACCGGCCGCTCGTCGTCGGCGCGGGCAACGACGGGCAGTTCGTCCAGCTGTGCAAGGCGATCGGCCTCGTTGCGGCGCCGGAGTGGGCGACCAACGCCGGCCGGGTCGCCGACCGGGCGCGGCTCACCGGCGCGTTGGCGGGGGTCTTCGGGACTCGGACCGCAGCGGAGTGGGTGCCGGTGCTGGCCGAGGCCGGCGTGCCGTGCGCCCCGGTGCAGGACCTGGCCTCGCTGCCGGACGACCCGCAGATCGCCGCGACCGGACTGCTGCAGCAGGTGGACCACCCGGCCGGAGCCGTGACCGTGGTCGGGTCGCCGTACCGCATCGACGAGCAGCGTCCGCGCGTCCGCCGCGCGCCGCCGCTGCTCGGCCAGCACACGGTCGAGGTCCTGCGCGACCTCGGCCTCGACGACGAGCAGATCGAGGAGGTCACCCGTGCCGACCGGAGGTGAGGCGCTCGTCGCCGGACTGGCCGCACTCGGCGTCGAGGTGGCCTTCGGGCTGCCCGGGGTGCACAACCTCGCGGCCTGGAAGGCCTTCGGCAGCAGCGACATCCGGCTCGTCGGGGTGCGGCACGAGCAGACGGCTGCGTACGCGGCGGACGGGTACGCGCGTGCCACCGGCCGCCTCGGCGTGGCCGTCACCACCACCGGCCCGGGAGCCGCGAACGCGGTGGCCGCCACCGGTGAGGCATGGGCCTGCCACTCGCCGGTGCTCGTGATCGCCACGGACATCCCGTCGACGCTGCGCCGTACGGGGGAGTACCGCGGCGTGCTGCACGAGACGACCGACCAGGCCTCGTTCTTCCGGCCGGTGACCAAGCGGTGCCTGCGGGTCGAGCGGGTCGAGGACCTGGCGCAGACGGTGGTCGAGGCCGGCGAGCTCGCGCTTCAGCACCCACAGCGGCCGGTGTACCTGGAGATCCCGACCGACCTGCTGTCCGCGCAGGCGCCGGTGGCGGCGCACCTCGAGGTGGCGCCGCAGACGATCCGCGCCGCCGGCGGCTGGGACCTGACCGAGCTGGCGGCGGCCGAGCGGCCCCTCATCTGGGTGGGCGGCGGAGCGGTGGCTGCGGGGGTCGGCGACCAGGTCGACCGCATCGCGAGGCACCTGGGCGCGCCGGTGCTCACGTCGTACGGCGGGCGCGGCCTGCTCCCGCCGGACCACCCGCACCTGGTGCCGCTGCCGCCCTCGGTGCCGGAGGCGGGGGCCCTGTGGGACGCCGCCGACGTGGTCCTCGTCATCGGCAGCGACCTCGACGCGATGAACACGCAGGGCTTCCGGCAGCCGCAGCCGCGCCACGTGTACGTGGTCGACTTCGCGAGGCCGGTGAACATCCGCGCGGACCACTGGCTGTCCGTGCACGCCGGGATCGCCCTGCACTGGCTCGAGCAGCTGCTCCCGGACCTGACGCCCCGCTCGCCCTGGTTCACCCGACCGAAAGGCCGGGAGCTGTACGCCGGGGCAGAGACGTCGTTCCTCGAGGCGGTGGAGGCGGCGCTGCCCGAGGACGCCGTGGTCGTCGCGGACATGTGCGTGGCGGGGTACTGGTACGGCGCGTTCGGTCGCGTGTCTCAGCCGCGCGGCCTTGCGTACCCGGTCGGCTGGGGCACCCTCGGGTTCGGGTTCCCGGCCTCGCTGGGCACGTCGCTGAGCGGCCGGCCGACGCTCGCGATCGTCGGCGACGGCGGCTTCCTGTTCGCGTGCGGGGATCTTGCGACGGCCGCGCAGGAGC
>JAODNS010000301.1 GCA_025465145.1 Frankiales bacterium | reverse complement strand
CGGGGCCACTCGGCTCGCCCCGACCCGGCGCTCGCCGCGTCCGGCCCGATGAGCCGCAGCACGGTGCTCACGGTGCCGAGCGATGTCACCTGCCCGGTGCGCAAGCACTCGGAGAACGTTCGGAGCCTCTGCACCGAGGTGTACGCAGCCGAGGACGGGAAGGGCGACGTCACGCTCTACGGGCTGCTCTGCAACACCGACACGACGCCCGTCCGGCTGAGCTACGGGACGACGATGGAGCTCGACGTTGCGGTGTCGAGCGCCGCCGGCGAGCTGTGGCGGTGGTCCGTCGGTCAGCGCATCGCGCCCGACCCGCACACCGTTGCCGCCGACGCCGGCGACTGCGTGACCTGGTCCACGCGGTGGCACCGCGTCGACCAGCAGGGGCGGGCGCTGCCTGCAGGCGACTACACGCTGACGGCGCAGTTCCAGGCGGCCGAGCTGTCCCAGGGGGACCGGGTCGCGACGTCTTCGTACAGCGTCTACTGACGCCGGATCCCGTTCGCGTCGGGCCTGTCGGCTCCTGTAGTCTGGCGCGGTTCCGCCGCCCCCTTAGCTCAGTCGGCAGAGCGTCTCCATGGTAAGGAGAAGGTCTACGGTTCGATTCCGTAAGGGGGCTCTGATCAGCCCAATGGCGGTGTAGCTCAGCCTGGTAGAGCAAGCGGCTCATAATCGCTGTGTCACCGGTTCAAGTCCGGTCACCGCTACACCTGCTGCCCGTGCCCTCGGGTAGCCTCGACGATCGTCCGTACGCACTTCCGAGAGACAGGCAGTTCCCATGGCAGCCACCGACGTCCGCCCGAAGATCACCATGGCGTGCCAGGAGTGCAAGAACCGGAACTACATCACGCGCAAGAACCGTCGGAACGACCCCGACCGCCTTGACCTGAAGAAGTTCTGCCCCACCTGCCGCTCGCACACCGACCACCGCGAGACGCGCTAGCCGCTCCAGCCCTGAGGCCGGTTCCCGAGGGGGCCGGCCTTCGTGCTGCCCGCGCGGTCCCGCTAGCGTGCCGGCCATGCCTCTGAACCGCGCCTTCGTCGGCCGGGAGTACCCGGCCCCGGACACCTACGAGGTCGGCCGGGAGCACCTCCGGCAGTTCGCCGATGCGATCGGTGACCAGAACCCGCTCTACCACGACCCGGCCGCCGCGCGCGCGGCCGGCCACCCGGACGTGATCGCGCCGCCCACCTTCCTGACGGTGCTCGGCTTCCGCTTCGGCATGAGCTCGCCGATCGTCGATCCGGACCTCGGGCTGAACTACGCGCTGGTCGTGCACGGCGAGCAGCGGTTCGAGCACCACCGCCCGGTCCGCGCGGGCGACGTCCTGACCAGCGTCAGCCGCGTGGCGGACATCCGCAACGCCGGCCGCAACGAGCTGATGACGATGGTGACCGAGGTGACGGCGGACGACGAGCGGGTCGCCACGCTGACCAGCACGCTGGTCAGCCGCGGCACCGCCCAGCAGGAGGCCTGAGATGCCCTCGTACGCCGACGTCGAGGTGGGCACCGAGCTGCCCGCGCAGACCTTCCCGGTCCAGCGCCAGCACCTCGTCATGTACTGCGGGGCCAGCGGCGACTTCAACATCATCCACTGGAACGAGCGCGTCGCGAAGGCGGTCGGCCTGCCGGACGTCATCGCGCACGGGATGTTCACGATGGCCGAGGCCGGCCGGGTCGTGACCGACTGGGTCGGCGACCCCGGAGCCCTCCTCGAGTACGGCGTGCGGTTCAGCAAGCCGGTGCCCGTGCCGGACGACGACCGCGGCGCGCAGCTGACCGTCCGCGGCACGGTCGAGGAGAAGCTCGACGGCAACCGCGTGGTCGTGGGACTCACGGCGACGATCGACGGCGATGCCGCGGTCCTCAGCGGCGCGCGCGCGGTCGTCCGCCTGTCGTAGACCTCCCTTGCGGGCGTTCCGCCACGACCTGCACAGTCCGTGCAGGTCCACGGGCGGGAGCGGGCAGTGCAGGCAGTCAGGCCGGACGGGCGCACCGAGCGGTCCCGCCGCACCCGCGACGCCGTCGTGGGCGCGCTGCTGGCGCTGCACGACGACGGCGACCTCACCCCCACCGCGCAGCGGGTCGCGGCCCGCGCGGGGGTTGCGTTGCGCACCGTCTACGGCCACTTCTCCGACATGGAGACGCTGTACGCGGAGGCGGGCGAGCGCGAGCTGGCCCGGCTGTTCGCGGTCGCCGACGTCGTGCCCGAGGACCTGCCGCTGGAGCAGCGGATCGAGCAGTTCTGCCGCAGCCGCGCGCGGGTGCTCGAGTACCTGCTGCCGGTGATGCGCGCGACTCGGCTGCGCGAGCCGTTCTCGCCGCAGCTGCTGCGCAACCGGCACCGGTACATCGCCTCGGCCGACGCCGAGGTGGCCCGTGTCTTCGCACCCGAGCTCGCCCACGCCTACGCGGGCGAGCTGCTCGACGCGCTCTACCTGGCGACAGGAGGCCCGGCCTGGGACGCGCTGCGGGGCGACCGCGGGCTGGACCCGGATCGTGCGTTGGCGGTGATGCGTCGTACGGTCGCGGCACTGCTGATCGATGGAGGAGCCGCGTGACCCTGCTGACCGGACCAGGCGTGTCCCTCGGACGGCGCGGCGAGGAGGTGCTCGAGCGGTTCGGCGACCGCGAGAGCCTGTTCTTCGAGGGCCGCTGGTACCGGTCGGGTGAGCTGGCCGACCGCGGCCGACGGGCAGCGCGCGGGTTCCAGGAGCTCGGCGTGCGGGCCGGTGACCGCGTCGTCATCTGCATGGCCAACTGCCCGGAGGTCGGCCTCACCTACAGCGCGCTGTGGCGGGCCGGTGCGGTGCCGACGCCGGTGCTGTTCCTGCTGACCGAGGACGAGATCCGGCACGTGGTGCAGGACTCGGGCGCCGTCGCCTGCGTGACGACGCCGGAGTTCCTGCCCAAGGTGCGCGCGGCCGCCGGCGACCTGCCGGTGGTGGTCGTCGGCGAGCCCGGCGACGCAGTGCCGTGGGAGCAGCTGGAGGCCGCCGAGCCGCTGCCGCTCGTCAACCGCACGCCCGAGGACCTGGCGGCGCTGCTGTACACCGGCGGCACGACCGGACGGTCCAAGGGCGTCGCGCTGAGCCACGCCTCGCTGGACGCTGCCGGGTCGGCGGCGGCCGAGTCCGCGTACCTGCCGGGCCGCACGGTGGGCCTGCTGCCCCTGCCGCTCGCGCACGCCTACGGCCTGCTCGTCACGGTCGGCGGCCTGCACGCCCGCGAGGCCGGCCGGTCGGTGCTGATGCGCTGGTTCGACCCCGCCGGCTGGGTGCAGCTCGTCGAGGAGCACCGCGTCCAGTCCAGCGCCCTGGTGCCGTCGATGATCCAGATGCTGCTCGCGCAGCCCCTCGAGGAGCACGACCTGACCTGCCTGGAGCGGGTCGGCTCCGGCGCCGCGCCGCTGGCGCCCGAGGTGCAGGCGGAGTTCGAGCGCCGCATCCCGAACGTCGAGATCCGCGAGGGCTACGGCTGCACCGAGACGAGCGGCCTGATCAGCTCGCAGCCGCCGGAGGAGCGCCGGGTCGGCTCGGTCGGCAAGCCCGTGACCGGCGTCGAGGTGCGGATCGAGGCGCCGGACGGGACGGTGCTGCCGGCCGGGGAGGACGGCGAGATCTGCGTACGGGGGCCGGTTCTCATGACCGGCTACTGGCAGAGCCCCGAGGCAACCGAGCACGCGGTGAAGGACGGCTGGCTGCACACCGGCGACATCGGCCACTACGACGAGGACGGCTTCCTCTACGTCGTCGACCGCATCAAGGACCTCATCATCCGGGGCGGCTTCAACGTCTACCCGCGCGATGTCGAGGACGTGCTGCTCGCCCACCCCGCCGTCCTGGCCGCCGCCGTGGTCGGCAAGCCGGACCCGAAGCTGGGCGAGGAGGTCGTCGCGTTCGTGCAGCTCGGTGACGAGGTGACGGCCGAGGAGCTGATCGCGTACGCCCGCGAGCACCTCGGCGCGTACAAGTACCCGCGCGAGGTGCGGATCGTCGACCAGATCCCGCTGACCAGCGTCATGAAGCTGGACCGCAAGGCGGTCCGCGCGCAGCTGCTGCAGGGGTGAGGCCCCGGCCGGCGCTCGTGCTGGTGGCAGTGGTCGCCGTGCTGCTGGCCGACGTGGCCGCCGTGCTGCTGCACGACGCCGCGACGCCGTACGACCCCGCCGACGCGCTGGAGGCGTACCGGGCGGCCAGCGCGGCGCCCTCGGCTCCCCCGACCGCGCC
>JAODNS010000298.1 GCA_025465145.1 Frankiales bacterium | reverse complement strand
TCCTGCGGGAGGCCGGCCTTCGTCGTCCTACGGGCTGGGCGGCGCGCTGACCGGGACGATGTCGCTGGTGTCGCAGTCTTTGACGCTCTTCGCGCCCTCCGCGCCGGCGAGCACCGCCTGCCGGCGGCGGCCCGCCTCAGCCGTGTCGCCGGCCGTCTCAGCGGTCTCGGCGGCCGCCTTGTCCTTCAGCATCGCCGTCCGGATCGAGGTGCAGATCACGGAGTCCGGAGGCCCGGTCGCTTCGCTGCCGGCCGGCTTGTCGGCGCCGCCGACGTCGGCGCAGGCGGTCGCGGCAAGGGCGAGAGAGGCGAGGGCGAGGCCCAGCGTGGGCAGGTGCATGCGGCTCAGGCTAGGCGTCACGGGGTCGCCTGCCCGCGCCTCCGCAGCCTTGCAGACCTGCACCTCGCGCGCCTCCCACCGGCGCACGACGCGCGATGGCGCCATGGCCCGGAATGACCATGGGCGGAGCGCGGCGCCGGCAGTACACCAGAAGGGCAGGATCCGGTCTTCTCTGGGGGGAACATGAACAGGCTACAGATCTTCGCGACCTCCTCCGCATGCGTCGCCGTCATCGCCGGCGGAACAGGCGTGCTGCTGGCCGCCTCGGCGTCGGCAACCCCGGACGGACTCGTGCCGCATCCGCGGGGGACCATCAGCGGCACGTACGGGAGCCCGGCGTCGCTGACCTGCACCGGGCCCGGAGGTGCCGGTGACCTGGACGGTGATGGCAAGGCAGACCGGCTCGTGGTCGACGCCCTGCACTACAGCGTGCAGGCCCCGCGTGACTCCGCGACCGGCCAGGCGAGCGGCAAGCGCCAGCACAAGCCGCTGATGGTCATCCGCAAGGAGCTCGGGGCCTCGAGCGGCGGGTGGTCCAAGCTCTACCGCGACGGGACCTCGCTGAGCTGCACGCTGACGCACCACCGAGCAATCGGTACGTACTCGGACGGCACCAGCCGTGACGTCACGCTGCGGATGGCAGACGTCACCGTTACCGACCACCAGATCATGCTCGGCGACACCCGCTCGCCAGACGAGGGCGGGCTCGGCATGCACGAGGAGATCGAGCTCACGGCATCGACGATGACCTGGTCCGTCTCCTAGCGCTCCGCAGCACCAGTCCGGAGAACCCCTTCCAGCCGCTGCCGGTCAACCGGCTACGAGGTCACCCGGTACGCGTCGTAGACGCCTTCCACGTTGCGGACCTGCGTCAGCAGGTGGCCCAGGTGCTTCGGGTCGGCCATCTCGAAGGAAAACCGGGAGACCGCGACCCGGTCGCGCGTCGTGGTGACCGTCGCCGACAGGATGTTGACGTGCGCGTCGGAGAGCATCCGCGTCACGTCGCTGAGCAGCCGCGTCCGGTCCAGCGCCTCGACCTGGATGTTGACCAGGAAGAGCGACCCCGCGGTGGGCGCCCACTCGACCTCGCACACCCGGTCCGGCTCGGACATCAGCGGCCCGGCGTTGACGCAGTCCTGCCGGTGCACGGACACGCCGCGGCCGCGGGTGATGAAGCCGACGACGTCGTCGCCCGGTACGGGGGTGCAGCAACGGGCGAGCTTCACCCAGACGTCCGACACGCCCTTGACCACGATGCCGGGGTCGGTGCTCGGCCGGGGCCGCTTGACCGGCTTGGTGGGTACGGCGGTCTCGGCGAGGTCCTCGACCGCGCCCTCGCGGCCGCCCATGCCGGCCATGACCCGCTGCACGACGTTCTGGGCCGAGACGCGGCCCTCCCCCACCTCCGCGTACAGCGCGGTGATGTCGGGCAGCCGCAGGTCCTTCGCGATGTTGAGCAGCGCCTCCCCGCCGAGCAGCCGCTGCAGCGGCAGGCCCTGCTTGCGCATCGCCCGGCCGATCTGCTCCTTGCCGATCTCGACCGCGTCCTCGCGGCGCTCCTTGGCGAACCACTGCCGGATCTTGTTGCGGGCCCGCGGGCTCTTGACGAACTGCAGCCAGTCCTGCGACGGGTGCGCGGTCTCGGCCTTGCTGGTGAAGACCTCGACGACGTCGCCGTTGTCGAGCGTCGACTCGAGCGGGACGAGCCGGCCGTTGACTCGCGCCCCGATGCACCGGTGGCCGACCTCGGTGTGCACGGCGTACGCGAAGTCGACGGGTGTCGCGCCGGCAGGCAGCGAGATGACGTCGCCCTTCGGCGTGAAGACGAACACCTCGGTCGAGTGCAGGTCGAAGCGCAGCGAGTCGAGGAACTCGCCCGGATCCGCTGACTCCTTCTGCCAGTCGAGGAGCTGGCGCAGCCAGGTCATCTCGTCGCCCTTGACGGGTGCGGCCATGCCGCCCGGCTGCTCCTTGTACTTCCAGTGCGCGGCGATCCCGTACTCGGCCCGCTTGTGCATCTCCAGCGTCCGGATCTGCATCTCGACGGGCTTGCCCTCGGGCCCGATCACGGTCGTGTGCAGCGACTGGTACATGTTGAACTTGGGCATCGCGATGTAGTCCTTGAACCGGCCGGGGACCGGTGACCACAGGGCGTGGATCGTGCCGAGCGCGGCGTAGCAGTCGCGCACGGAGTCGACGGTGACGCGGATGCCGACAAGGTCGTAGATGTCGGTGAAGTCGCGGCCGCGGACGATCATCTTCTGGTAGATCGAGTAGTAGTGCTTCGGGCGACCGGTGACGGTGGCGCGGATCTTCGCGGCCTTCAGGTCTTCGGACACCTTCGCGACGACCTGCGCCAGCTGGGTGTCCCGTGACGGCGCCCGGTCGGCGACCAGGCGGACGATCTCCTCGTACCGCTTGGGGTACAGCGTCGCGAAGGCGAGGTCCTCGAGCTCCCACTTGATGGTGTTCATGCCGAGCCGGTGGGCCAGCGGCGCGAAGATCTCGAGCGTGGTCGTGGCCGTGCGCGCCTGCTTCTCGGGCGGCATGTAGCCGAGCGTCCGCATGTTGTGCAGCCGGTCGGCGAGCTTGATGACCAGCACCCGCGGGTCGCGTGCCATGGCGACGACCATCTTGCGGATGGTCTCGGCCTCGGCCGCCTCGCCGTACTTGATCTTGTCGAGCTTGGTGACGCCGTCGACGAGGTGCATGACGTCGTCGCCGAAGTCCTTGCGCACGTCCTCGAGCGTGTACGGCGTGTCCTCGACCGTGTCGTGCAGCAGCGCGGCGACGAGGGTCGTCGTGTCCATCCCGAGCTCGGCCAGGATCGTTGCGACGGCCAGGGGATGGGTGATGTACGGGTCGCCGCTCTTGCGCTTCTGGTCTCCGTGCGCCTGCTCCGCCGTCTCGTACGCCTTCTGCACGACCCGCAGGTCGGCCTTGGGGTGCGCCGCGCGGATCGTGCGGGTGAGCGGCTCGAGCACGGGCGGCAGTCCACCCGGCTTGGCCGCCGTGAGCCGGGCGAGCCGGGCGCGGACGCGGCGGCCCGACGGCGGGCCGGAGTCGTCGCCGGACACGGGCTCGGACGGCACGACGGGGCGCGGCTCCTGCGCGGCCGGTGCGGGCGGCACCGGTTCGGGAGCGAGCGCGACGTCTGGCACGTCCGGCGCCACAGGCGGCTCCTCGGGGCTGGCGAGCCCCCAGTCTACGGCGCCGCGCGGAGCCTCACCTGCCGCGGCTCGCGGACTCAGTACGGGAGCAGGGCGTGCACGTCGACGTCCGGGTGCTCGGCGACGAACGCCGCTCGGCCGCCGAGGAACTCGAGCTCCAGCAGCACCGACAGGCCCACGACCTCCGCCCCGGCTGTGCCGACGAGCCGGGCAGCCGCGGCGGCGGTGCCGCCGGTCGCGAGCACGTCGTCCACGATGAGCACCCGGTCGCCCGGCGAGAACGCGTTCTCGTGCACCTGCAGGACGTTCTGCCCGTACTCGAGGTCGTAGGCCGTCTCGTGCGTGGCGAGGGGCAGCTTCCCGGGCTTGCGCACCGGGACGAACCCGGCGCCGAAGTGGTAGGCGACGGGTGCGGCGACGATGAAGCCACGCGCCTCGATGCCCACGACCTTGTCGACGGTCCCGCGCCCGTGGTGAGCCACGATCGCGTCCACGGCGCCGGCGAACGCGACGTGGTCGGCGAGCAGCGGCGAGATGTCCTTGAACACCACGCCCGGCTGAGGGAAGTCGGGGACGTCGACGACCCGCGAGCGGAGCAGCGCGTCGAGGTCGAGACCGCCCATCAGCGGCGCTTCTTGCCGGAGGGCCGGCCACCCTTCTTCTTGCGCTGGGGCTGGGCACCGGGACGACCGGCGGGACGTCGGCCGGCGTTGCCGGCGGGCGCGGCCGGGGCGACGACCGTGGTCGTCGACGAGGCAGCCTCCTCGACGACGACCGGCTCCTCGGCGGGCGGGAGCGGCTGACCGGCGGCGCGGGCCGCGGCCCGCTGCTGGAACCGGCTGCCGGCCTTGACCGTCGTCCCGGACCGGCGAGCGAGGACGCGCTGCTGCAGCGCCTTGTACTGCGGCTCGCGCTCCTTGAGGTCCGCGAGCAGCGGAGTGGCGAGGAACAGCGAGGAGTACGCACCGGACGCGAGCCCGACGAAAAGGGCCAGCGCGAGGTCCTTCAGGGAGCCGGCGCCGAGCAGGAACGCCCCGACGAACAGCAGGCCGGACACCGGCAGCAGGGCGATGAGCGAGGTGTTGATCGAGCGCATGAACGTCTGGTTCACCGCCAGCTCGGCCGCCTCACTGTAGGTCTGCGTGCTGCGTCCGGCCAGGCCGCGGGTGTTCTCCTCGACCTTGTCGAACACGACGATGGTGTCGTAGAGGGAGTAGCCGAGGACCGTCAGCAGGGCGATGATCGTCGCGGGCGAGACGACGAACTGGGTGATCGAGTAGATGCCCGCGGTGAGGATCAGGTCGTGGATGAGCGCCACGATCGCGGCCACGGCCATCTTGGGCTCGAACCGGATCGAGATGTAGATGATCACCGCGATCAGGAACAGCACGAGGCCCTGGATCGCCTTGTTGGTGACCTGTTTGCCCCACGCCGGACCGACGTTGGACGGGCTGATGTCGTCGTCCTTCAGGTCGTACTTCTTCTGCACGCCGGCGAGGACCTCGTCGACCTTGTCCTCGGTCAGCGGACCGGTGAGCACGCGCAGGTTGACGCTGCCGCCGCGACCGACGGTCTGCACGATCGGGTCGCTGACGCCGAGGTCTTCGAACGTGCCGCGGGCGTCCGCGACGGAGGTGCCGTTGGCGGGCCACTGGAAGCTGGCGCCGCCCTTGAACTCCTCACCGAGGTTGAAGCCGCGGAACAGCATGCTGCCCAGGGCGATCAGCACCAGGATGATCGAGATCGCGTAGAACGTCTTCCGCTTCTGGATGAGCGGGAAGTCGGTCTCGCCGCGGTACAGGCGGGATGCGAGCCCCATGTCAGACCTCCGGGGTGGCAGTGGCGCGGCGGGAAGCGGCGGCAGCGGGAGCGCGGTGCACGGGCTCGCCGCCGTCGGGGCCGATGAAGCCCGTCAGCTTGTGGTTCGAGAACCACGGGAAGCGCGAGAGCCACGACACGAGCGGCCGGGTGAACAGGAAGACCACGACGACGTCGAGCAGGGTCGACAGGCCGAGCGTGAAGGCGAAGCCGCGTACGCCGCCGACGGAGACGAAGTACAGGATGATCGCGGCCAGGAACGAGACCGTGTCGGCGGACAGGATCGTGCGCCGGGCGCGGACCCAGGCGCGGTCGACGGCGCTGCGCGGCGTCCTGCCCTCCCGGATCTCGTCCTTGAGCCGTTCGAAGAAGACGACGAACGAGTCGGCCGTGATGCCGACGGCGACGATGAAGCCGGCGATGCCGGCGAGCGACAGGGCGAAGCCGATCTGCTTGCCGAGGATCGCGGTGCAGGCGTAGATGAGCAGGCCGGACAGCGCGAGGCTGAGGACGGTCACGACGCCGAGCGCGCGGTAGTAGAGCAGCGAGTAGATGACGACGGCGATCAGGCCGAGGCCACCGGCGAGCAGGCCGGCGTGCAGCTGGTCCTTGCCGAGCGTTGGGGAGACCACCTCGACCTGACCCGGCTGGAACGACAGCGGCAGGGCGCCGTACTTCAGCGTGTTCGCCAGGTCCTGCGCGGACTGGCGGTCGAAGCTGCCGCTGATCTGGGCGTCGCCGTCGATGCGCTCGTTGATGTTCGGCGCGGACAGCACGACGGCGTCGAGGACGATGGCCACGCGCTTGTTGACGGTCTTCACCGTCAGGTCGGTGAACTTGCGCTGGCCCTTGCCGGTGAAGTTGACGATGATCTGCCACTCGCCGGTGACCTGCGCGCGCTGCGCGCTGGCGCCCTTGACGTCCGTGCCGACGACCTCGGCCTTGGCCAGGTGGTACTTCTCGCCGCCGTCGGACGAGCAGGCGATGATCTCCTGCTCGGGCTCGTCGTTGGCGCCGCCGCGGACGTTCTCCTCCTTGCTGCAGTCGAGGGCAGCGAAGGCGGCGGGCGTGTAGGGGTCGCCGGTGCGGGCGCCGTCGGCGTCGGCGGCGGGGCTAGCCGTGCCGCTGGGCTTCGGCGACGCGGCGGGCTTCGGCGACGCGGCGGGCTTGGGCGAGGCGGCCGTCTTGGGCGAGGCGGCCGGTGAGGGACTCGCGTCAGCCGTCAGCGCGCCGGCCAGCGCGCGGCCCGCCGGGCTCGGCTTGACGGCGGCGGCGGAGGGCTGCGGGTTGATCGTCGTCGTCACGGACGGCGCGGACGGATTCGCGCTCGGCTGGGCGCTGGTCGGGCTGCCGGCCTGCGCCTCCAGCACCTCGCGGAAGCGCAGTTGCGCCGTCGTGGCGAGGCTGCGGATCGAGTCGCGGCTGCCACCGGGGACGGAGACGACGATGTTGTTGCCCTGGGTGACGACCTCCGCCTCGGCGACACCGAGCCCGTTGACGCGGCGGTTGATGATCTCCACCGCGGTGTCGAGCTGGCTCTGCTTGGGCTGGGTCTTGGGCTGCAGGATGACGCTCGCGCCGCCCTGGAGGTCCAGGCCCAGCTTCGGGGTCAGCGGCGTGTTCTTCGGCCCTGCGAGGAACACGATGCTGTAGAGCAGCACCAGGATCCCCAGGAGGACGGCGAAGTAGCGGCCTACGTGCAGCGAGCCTCGGGAGGCGCCGGGTCGTGCCACGGGACGGGGTCTCCGATCTGGACCGGCACCCGGACGCGGGTGCGCGGTGCTGTTGCGGGTGTGCGAGAGGTGGTGCCTGCGATCAAGTATCGCGCCGGGGTCAGTCGGCGGGCGGTGCGCCTTGCTGAGGTACGCCCGGAGCAGTGCCGGGAGCGGCCTCGGACAGCACGCGCACGACCGCCGAGGCGGCGAAGCGGGCCTGAACGCCGGGGGCGATCTCGAGCAGCACGGTGTCGTCCTCGACGGCGGTGACCGTGGCGTGCAGCCCGGCTGTCGTCATGACCCGGCTGCCCGGCGCGAGCGAGCTGCGGACCTCCGCCAGCGCGCGCGCTCGTGCCTTCTGCGGCCGGACCAGGAGCAGCCATGCGCCGAGCCCGGCAACCACGAACAGCACCAGGTCCTGCGGGGCCATGGCGCGTGAACTCCTTCGGGCTGATCGGGACGGACCGGGCAAGTCTAGGACCTGCCGTCCCGCCCAACGGGGGACGCGCGCCAGCGGTTCCTGGACCGGCGTGCTAGCCGGCGTCGCCGAGATCGAGCGGCAGCACGTCGACCGGGCCGGGCGGGCGCAGCCCGAGGTGCCGCCAGGCGGCGGGCGTCGCGACGCGCCCTCGACTGGTCCGCTGGATGAGCCCGGTCCGCACGAGGAACGGCTCGGCGACCTCCTCGACCGTCTCGGGTTCCTCGCTGACGGCGACGGCGAGCGTCGACAGGCCGACGGGTCCTCCGTTGAAGCGGCGCACCAGCGCGTCGAGGACAGCCCGGTCGAGCCGGTCCAGGCCGAGATCGTCCACGTCGTAGACGGCCAGCGCCTCCCGGGCAACCGCGCGGGTGACGACGCCGTCGGCGCGCACCTCGGCGAAGTCGCGTACCCGGCGCAGCAGCCGGTTGGCGATCCGGGGCGTCCCGCGGGAGCGACCGGCGATCTCCGTGCCGCCGTCGGGTCGCAGGTCGACCCCGAGCAGCCCGGCGGACCGGGCGAGCACCCGCTCCAGCTCGGCCGGCGTGTACGGCTCCATGTGCGCGGTGAACCCGAACCGGTCGCGCAGCGGTCCGGTCAGCAGCCCGGATCGGGTGGTGGCGCCCACGAGCGTGAACGGAGCGACCTCCAGCGGGATCGCCGTCGAGCCCGGCCCCTTGCCGGCCACGACGTCGACGCGGAAGTCCTCCATCGCGACGTACAGCAGCTCCTCAGCCGGACGGGCGATCCGGTGGATCTCGTCGATGAACAGCACCTCGCCCTCCGCGAGGCTGCTCACCAGCGCGGCGAGGTCGCCGGCGCGCTCGAGCGCTGGGCCGCTGGTGACCCGGATGCCGGTGCCCAGCTCCGCCGCGATGATCATCGCCAGCGACGTCTTGCCCAGGCCGGGGGCGCCGGACAGCAGGACGTGGTCCGGCGGCCGGCCGCGCCGCCTGGCGCTCTCCAGCACGAGCTGCAGCTGCTCACGCACCCGCTCCTGGCCGACGAACTCCTCCAGCCGGCGCGGCCGCAGCGCCGCCTCGACGACGCGCTCGTCGTCGCCCGCGTCGACGTCCACCTCGGACATCAGCGGTTCCGTCCCAGCAGCGCCAGGCCCTCGCGCAGCAGCGCGGGTACGTCCGCCTCGCCGGCTTCGGGGTGCGCCTCAGCCAGCCGCACGACCGCCGCGTCCGCGTCGGAGGCCGGAAAGCCGAGGCCGACCAGCGCCTGAGCGAGCGTGTCCCGCCAGCCGGCCTGGGCCGCCGCGGGCGGGGCTGCCGCGATGCCAACGACCTTGTCCTTGAGCTCGAGCACCATCCGCTGGGCGCCCTTGCGGCCGATGCCCGGCACGAGCGTGAGGGCCGTCAGGTCCTCGGCGAGCAACGCGCGCCGGACCGCGTCGGGTGTGTGCACGGTCAGCACGGCCTGCGCGAGCCGCGGCCCGACGCCGGACGACGTCTGCAGCAGCTCGAACAGCTCGCGCTCGTCGTCCTCGGCGAACCCGTACAGCGTCAGGCTGTCCTCCCGGACCACGAGGCTGGTGGCGAGGACCGCCTCGTCGCCGACCCGCAGCCGGGCCTTGGTCCCGGGCGTCGTCTGGACGGCGAGCCCGACTCCCCCGACGCGGACGACGACACCGTCCGGCTGCAGCGCGGTGACCGTCCCGCTGACGGAGGCGATCACGCCAGTGCCGCCGCGAGCCGGGCCTGCGCGGGCGCGCGCCAGAGATGGCAGATGGCCAGGGCGAGCGCGTCGGCGGCGTCGGCGGGCTTCGGCGGGCCGTCCAGCCGGAGCAGTCGGGCCACCATCGCGCCGACCTGCGCCTTGTCGGCGCGGCCGGACCCGGTGACGGCGGCCTTGACCTCGCTCGGCGTGTGCAGCACGACGGGCAGTCCGCGGCGCGCGGCGCAGACGATCGCGACGGCGCCCGCCTGCGCGGTGCCCATGACGGTCCGGACGTTGGCCTGGGCGAAGACGCGCTCCACCGCGACCGCGTCCGGCCGGTGCAGGTCGAGCCAGGCCTCGATCTCGGTCTCGAGCGAGACCAGCCGCAGGCCGAGCGCCATGTCCGAGGGCGTGCGCGCGACCCCGACCGCGATGAGCGTCGCGCGGCCTGGCCGGCCGTCCACGACGCCGAGGCCGAGGCGGGTCAGCCCGGGGTCGACCCCCAGCACGCGCACGCGGCCCCCTCTAGAACAGGTGTTCGGACGGCGAGCGTACGGCGGGCTCGGCGGGCGGACCGGGAGGCGCGCCTCCCGGCGTGCCGCACCCGCAACCGTGCCGCGCGCGGCCATCGTGGAGGTCGCGCCCGAGCTGGCCGCCGACCCGCAGGTGGCGTTCGACTTCCTGCTGCACGACGTCGGCAAGATCGGCGTGCCGGACGCGGTGCTGCAAGGCCGGGGACCTGTCGATGGCAGAGCGGGCCGTCATGGACACGCACCCGGCGGTCGGCCACCGGATCGGCGAGCAGGCCGGCTTCTCCCCCGTCGTCGCCGAGCTGGTGCTGACGCACCACGAGCGGTGGGACGGCACCGGCTACCCGCGCGGCCTCGCCGGCGAGGAGATCCCGCTGGCGGCGCGGCTGTTCGCGGTCGTCGACGCGCTCGACGCGATGACGTCCGACCGGCCGTACCGCCGCGGGCTGCCGCCCGACCAGGCGTTCGCCGAGCTCGCTCGGCACGCGGGCGGGCAGTTCGACCCGGCCGCTGTCGCGGGGCTGACCGGCATGGGCCTCGAGCGCGTCCGGGAGCTGCTGGGGGTGCCGGACGTCATCACCCTGCCGGACGCGCTGCCCCGTCAGGCAGGATCTGTCCCGACATGGAGCTCGACGCCCGTCTGACCCTCGCCGGGGACCTCCGCTCGCCCCAGGAGGCGCGCCGGTTCGTGGCGCGTACCCTCACGCCGCTCCTGGGCCGCGAGGACGTGGAGACGGCCATGCTCGTCACCTCCGAGCTGGTCACGAACGCGAGCCTGCACGCGGGCACCCGCTGCGAGCTGACCCTGCGCGGCGGTCCGAACACGCTGCACATCACGGTGTCCGACACGAGCGCCCTGCCGCCGGTGAAGCGGACGGGGTACAGCGACGAGCTCGCCACCGGCCGCGGGCTGCGCCTGCTGGAGGTGCTGTCGCGCAAGTGGGGCGTCGAGCAGACGGCTACCGGCAAGACGGTGTGGTGCGACCTGCCGGTCAGGGGCTGATCAGCCGACGCGCTCGAGCACGTCGTCGCTGATGTCGAAGTTGGCCCAGACGTTCTGCACGTCGTCGAGGTCCTCGAGCGCGTCGACGAGCTTGAGCACCTTGACGGCGACCTCGTCGTCGAGCGGTACGGAGACCGTCGGCATCCAGGCGATGTCCGCCGAGTCGACGGTCAGCCCGGCGTCGGTGCAGGCCGATCGGACGGCGTGCGTGTCGGTGGCGTCGCAGACGACCTCGAAGGCCTCGCCGAGGTCGTTGACCTCCTCCGCGCCGGCCTCGAGCACGGCCAGCAGCACGTCGTCCTCGGTGAGGCCGTCGGTCTTGGTGACGAGCACGACGCCCTTGCGGTTGAACAGGTACGAGACCGAGCCGGGGTCGGCCGGGTTGCCGCCGTTGCGCGTGATCGCGGTGCGCACCTCGGCGTTGGCCCGGTTCCGGTTGTCGGTGAGGCACTCCACGAGGACCGCCACTCCGCCGTGGGCGTAGGCCTCGTACATGATCTCCTCGTACGCCGCGACATCGCCGAGCTCGCCGCTGCCGCGCTTGATCGCGCGGTCGATGTTGTCGTTGGGGACCGAGACCCGCTTCGCGCTGGAGATCGCGTCGGCGAGCGTCGGGTTGCCGGACGGGTCGCCGCCGCCGGTGCGGGCGGCCACCTCGATGGTCTTGATCATCTTCGCGAACAGCTTGCCGCGCTTGGCGTCGACGACGGCCTTCTTGTGCTTGGTCGTCGCCCACTTGGAGTGGCCGCTCATGAGGTCGTCTCCTTCACCATGCGTACGAACTCCCCGTGGACGCGCGCGTCGCCGGTCAACTCGGGGTGGAACGACGTCGCGAGCAGCGGCCCGCGGCGGACGGCCACGACCCTACCGGCGGCGGGTCCGTCCGAGACCGTCGCCAGCACCTCGACGTCGTCGCCGGTCCGCTCCACCCACGGCGCG
>JAODNS010000255.1 GCA_025465145.1 Frankiales bacterium | reverse complement strand
GCTCGCACCGCGGCCGCCGCGGCGCGTCCGCCGTCCTCGCCAACGACGCCATCAGCCTCACCGTCGGCGCCGGCGAGGTCTTCGGGCTGCTCGGGCCGAACGGCGCCGGCAAGTCGACCCTCGTCCGTCAGCTCGTCGGCGTCCTCAAGTCGGACAGCGGGCGGGTCGAGCTGTTCGGGCACGACGTCACCGAGGCGCCGCAGCTGGCGCCCCGGCTCGTCGGCTACCTCGCGCAGGACGAGCCGGCGCTGGCTGAGCTCCCGGTCCGGCTCGCTGTCGAGACCACCGGGCGGCTCCGCGGGCTGCCCCGTGCGCGGGCCCGAGCGGACGCCACCGCGCTGCTCGAGGAGCTGCACCTCACCGACCTCGCGGACCGGCCGCTGAGCCGGCTGTCCGGCGGCCAGCGACGGCTGGCCCACCTCGCCACCGCGCTGGTCGGCGACCGCCCGCTGCTCGTGCTCGACGAGCCGACCACCGGCCTCGACCCGGCCGCCCGGCGCGACGTCTGGGCCGCGCTCGCCCGCCGCCGGCCGACCACGACGGTCGTGCTGGTCACCCACAACGTCCTGGAGGCAGAGGCCGTGCTGGACCGCGTCGCCGTCCTCGACCGCGGGCGCGTCATCGCCTGCGACACCCCCGGCCGGCTCAAGGCGCTCGTCAGCGGCGACGTGCGGCTCGACCTCGTCTGGCGCGCCGCCCCGCCGCTCGACGACCCGACCGTCGCCGACCTGCTCGCCCGGTCCGTCGTGGACGGCCACCGCTGGAGCGCCCGGCTCCCGACGGCCGCGGCCCGTGAGGCGCTCGGCCGGATCACCGGCGGGCCGGCCTTCGCCGCGCTGGACGACTTCACCCTGGCCACCCCGTCGCTCGAGGACGTCTACCTGGCGCTCGGCGGCCGCGACCGCGACCTGGAGAAGGCGTGACCGTCCCCCTCGCCGCGGGGCCCGGCCCGCTGGCCGCGCTCAGCGCCATCACCGCGGGACAGCTCTCCCGCGCCCGCGCCGCCCGCGGACCGCTGCTGTTCGTGGCCACCCTGCAGTCCGTCGGCATCCTCCTGCTGCTGCGCGGCGTCGTCGACGAGCGCAGCGCGGCCACCAGCCGGCAGGTCGTCGCCGGAGCCACCGTGCTGGTCGTCGCCTTCGTGGCGCTCAACCTGCTGGCGCAGCGGTTCGGCATGCTGCGCGGCACCGGCGCGCTGGACCACTACGCCGCGCTGCCGATACCCGCCGCCGCCGTCGTCCTCGGCACCGCCGCCTCGTACGCGACGTTCACGATCCCCGGAGCCGTCGTCACGGCGGGAGCCGGCTGCCTGCTGTACGGGCTGCCCCTGGTCCACCTGTGGGTGCTCGTCCTCGTGCTGCCGCTCGCCGGCGCGGCGCTCGCCGGCTTCGGCGCGATGCTCGGCCTGCTCGCGCCGCGCCAGGAGCTGGCCACCACCGCCGGCCAGCTCGGGATGTCCGTCGTGCTCTTCCTCGGCATCATCCCGGCCGAGCGACTGCCGCAGGTGCTCCGCGTGCTGCGGGCGGTGGTGCCGAGCACGTACGCCACCGACGCCCTCGCGCAGGCGCTCCGCCCGCACCCGGACTGGTCCTCGGTCACCGTCGACCTGCTGGTCAGTGCGGCGGTTGCGGTCGCCGCGCTGGTCGCCGCGTCGGTCGCCTTCCGCCGGGCGGTGCGGCGGTGAGGCCCACGTACGAGGACCTGGTCAGCGGCTTCTTCGTCACCGCCGTCAGCATCCTGCTCGGCGCGCCCGTCGGGCTCCTGTGGACGGCCCTCGCGCCGCACGCCCGGATCGACATCAGCGCGGCCGGTGCGAGCTTCGCCGACGGCGCGTCCGAGGTGTTCGTGGCGGCTGACGGCTGGTTCCTCGGCATCGCGCTGGTTGCGGGGATCGTGCTCGGGCTGCTCACGTGGCTGACGGCGCGGGGGAGCGGCCCGTACGCCGTTCTCGGCCTGTTCCTCGGCGGGCTCGTGGCGGCCTACGTGGCGGCGAAGGTCGGGATGCGCCCGCACCAGGATGCGCTGCGCGACGCGGCCGCGGCCGGCCAGCAGGGCCGGTTCGTCGCGAACGTCGCGCTGCAGGCATGGCAGGTGGTCGTGGCCTGGCCGGTGGCCGCCCTCGGCACGTTCCTCACGCTCGTCGCGGCGCGTCCGGACGAGGTCGACTAGTTCGGGTGCGCGGCCGTCCGCGCCAGCTCCGGCGCCGGGGCGCTGCCGAGCGCGCCTAGCAGCCGCACCTCTCGGCGCAGCAGCGACAGCTCGGCGCGCAGCCGGGAGATGCCGTCGGACTCGGCCAGCAGCGCCTGCCGGTCGTCCAGGTCCAGCACCACGGTCGCGGCGACGAGATAGCTCAGCACCAGCGGGTCGTCCGGCAGCTCGGGTGCCTCCAGCTCGCCGGCGCCCGCCTCGGACAGCGCCGTCAGGTACGCCACGTACGCCGACCGGACCACGGCGTCGAGCAGCGCCGCCTCCTGCGCGTCGCCCAGCTCGTCCTCGACCAGCTCGACCTGTCCGACGAGGTACGGCCGGTCGTCGTCCACCAGCGCCTCGAGGACGAAGCGTTCGGTGCCGGTCGTGACGATGTCGAAGCGCCCGTCCTCGTGCTCCTCGCTCTGCCGGAGCCGCGCTGTGCAGCCCATCTCGTGCAGCGCGGTCACGCCGTCCTCGCCCACCTCCCGCCCGAGCCTGATGGCGACGACGCCGAAGACGCGCTCCTCCTCGGGCAGCGCCAGCAGCTCCCGGACCAGCGCGCGGTACCGCTCCTCGAAGACGTGCAGCGGCAGCACCAGGCCGGGGAACAGCACCATCCCGAGCGGGAAGAGCGGCAGCCGACGAGGCACGATCGGACAGTAGTCGCGGGGCTACGCTGTGCCCCCATTCTCCCCATCGGTACGGAGGCCCCGCGCGTGGCCGAGCGTCCGAGCGACCGCTGGGCGGCGCGACCGCGACTGAGTCTGCTGCTGCGGATGGGTGTCGTGCTCGTGCCGGTCGCGCTCGCCCTCGGCGCGGGTGTCCTTCTGACGCACCTGCTGCCCGTCGCGCACTCCGCAGCGGGCCGGATCGCCTGGTTCGTCGCGGTTCTCGCCGGCTCGGCGGTGACCCTGCTGCTCGCCGACCGGGTCGCGCGCCGCGTGCTGCCGCTCGCGGTGCTGCTCGAGCTCTCCCTCGCGTTCCCCGACCAGGCGCCGTCGCGGATGCGGGCCGCCCGTACGTCCAGCGTCCGCGAGATGGAGCGGCGGCTGCTGGCGCTGCGCAAGAACGGCGTGTCCAGCGAGCCCATCGAGGCCGCCGAGACGCTGGTGACCCTGGTCGGCATGCTCGGCGTCCACGACAAGCGGACCCGCGGCCACTCGGAGCGTGTCCGGGCGCTCACGGACCTGCTGTCCGCGGAGATGCGGCTGAACGACGACGACCGGATGCGGCTGCGCTGGGCGGCGCTGATCCACGACATCGGCAAGCTCGTCGTGCCGGCTGCGGTCCTCAACGGCAGCTCCGGGCTCAGCGACGAGGAGTGGGTGGCGATCCGCCGGCACCCCGACGAGGGGCGGCGGCTGGCCGCGGGGCTGCTGCCGTGGCTGGGCGAGTGGGGAACCGCGATCGGCGGCCACCACGAGCGGTGGGACGGCACGGGCTACCCGAACGGGCTGTCCGGCGACGCGATCGGGCTGGGGGCGCGGATCGTCGCGGTCGCCGACTCGTTCGAGGTGATGACGTCGAGCCGGTCGTACAGCAAGGCCCGCACCGCGGCCGCCGCGCGCGAGGAGCTGACCCGCTGCGCCGGCACGCAGTTCGACCCGTACGTCGTGCGCACGTTCCTCGGCATCGCCATCGGTCGGCTGCGCTGGGTGCTCGGCCCCGTCACGTGGCTGGCCCAGCTGCCGTTCGCCGCGGCCGTCGACCGCGCGGGGCAGGCTGCCAAGGGGGTCGCCACGACTGCGCTCGTCGGCGGCCTCGTCGCGGCCGGGACGCTGCCCGGGCCCGGCGGGACGACGGACCCGCAGCCGGTCAAGGCGGCCTCCCCGGCCGCCGCGCCGTCGGCAGCGCCGTCCCCGGCTGGAGCGACACCTCGGGTGGAGCGGCTGGCCGCGTCCCCGATGCCGGGGTTGCCCGCTGCGCCGGTGCCGCCTGACCTGTCGGTCCCGGATGCGGCGCCGCCGGCCCAGTCGCAACCCGATCCCGCCCCTCCACTGGCAGCGAGTCCGGCCGGGCCGCAGCCCTCCCGCGCCGCGTCTCCGCCGCCTCCGCCACCACCGCCGGCCCAGCCGTCGCCGTCGACCGCCGGCGCGACGTCC
>JAODNS010000253.1 GCA_025465145.1 Frankiales bacterium | reverse complement strand
AGGTCGTCAAGTAGGGGTCGGTCGCTGCCGCTGCGCCGGCTGCACGTGCACCAGCGGATGGCCGTCACTCAGGCGGCCATGGCGGACAGCGTCAGCTCGCGTCACGCGAGCACCCACGTGCCTTCTCCAGGAGCGGCTCGTTTCGGGACTCGATCGAGTACCCGCTCGAAGGCGTGACCTCGCGCGCCAGCAGATCGGCCGCGCTGACCTGCAGGCTCGGCACCTGGAGCGCGCCACCCGGCGTCACGATGCGCCACACCGCCGGGCCGACGCTGCGCGGGCCGGCGGGGTCCTTGAGCTTTGCTGCCAGATACGTCGTCCCCCGAAGACCGCTGCCGACCGCTCGAGCACCGACGAGGCGCTCGCCGCCCAGGACCAAGGGGGACAGCGGCTCGCCGGTGACCGACGGCACGCCGAGCAGCGCCTGTACGGCTGCGACCGCTTCAGGGCTGGGGACACGGCAGCGGTCCGCGGCGGTGTAGTGGTCGACGACGACGCCGATGCCCACCGCTGCCAGCGTCACCTGGGCTGTCAGCAGGACCGCGCCGGTCGCTCCGAACGGGTTGTGGTCATGGAGCGCGACCGGTTCAACCGCCTCGCCGGCTGCGGTGACGCCGTGATGTGCGAGCAGCGTTCGCAGCTGCGCGGCCGTGAGCCTGCGGCGGCTCGCGACCGCACCCAGGACGAGCAGAAGGGCGATGACGACGGCGACGAGGTTCCACCAGCTGCGGTTGAACACGGCGAGCAAGCTCTGCGGGATGACGACCAGGAGCAACTGGATGACAGCAACCCACCGCCAGCGATTGCGCAGGAAGTGCGGATCCAGCAGCTGCGCGGCCACCCACGGTCGGTACTCAGGCGCGAGCCGGCGGCTGAACATCTGGAACAGCAGCCGCTGCCGGCGAGGGGGAACGAGCACAGGGCATCTTCGCGCACCGCAGCCTCATGTTGCTCGCTCCCGGCCGTGGGCCGGGCTGGTGTGGCGGCAGATGCAGCGGCTCGGGCGGCGGCCCGTGCCTAAGTCAAGGACGGGTGGGGCTGTGCGGTCCCGCTAGCCGTTCCCGAACAGCCGCGGCCGGTGCTCTTCACCAGGCGGGGACTCCAGATCCGCGTCGCGTCCCCGGTACCCGCGGATGATGTCGAGGACGAGAAGGACGCCCGTGAAGCCGCTGGCGTACGACAGCGCGCGGTTCCAGTCGTCCGTGATCGCCCAGAAGGCGACCGCGCCTGCCACGAAGGCCGCGGCCGCCTTCAGCAGCACGAAGCCATTGCGGCGTGCGCTGGCGCGTCGCGCATCAACCATGTTCGCAACTCACGCCGCGGCACAACGGTCATGGCGGTGACGCTTTGCGCGGCCTAGGTTCTGGCTGATGAGCGGAAGCGACATCTGGGCGCCACCACCAGCCGTGCCGCCGCCGCCTCGGTCGGCCACGGCGACGGCGCTGTGGAGCGCCGGTGCCGCCGCCTGCGTTGCGGCGCTCATCCTCGCTGGTGCAGTGCTGACCCGCATCGACATCCCAACTCGGGGCAGGGCCTTACCGCTGCCGAGCACGCTGGCGGAGATCGAGAGCCAGCAGGGCGACAAGGTCCTCATCGAGGAGGGGGTCGCACCTGACGGCCGCAGCTACCGGTTCGAGGTGTCGCGGCACGTCTCAGGCGATCTGTGCTCGTTCTTCACCATCACCACCGAGGGACCCGGCGGGGGCGGAGGAGGCGGTGGTGGTTGCGGCGGCGGCCTGCCGCTGAGCTTCAGCACCGGCAGTAGCGGTGAAGTCGAGGGCCTGACATCAACGAAGGTGACCTCCATCGAGCTCGAGACTTCCGAAGGCCCGATCACGCTCTCTACTAAGCCTCTGCCATCCCGCTTTCGCGAGCGGCGCTACTTCCTCGTCGTCTTGAGAGCCGGAAGCGTCGTCACGCACCTCCGAGCTCGTGACGCGCGCGGGAAGGCGCTGTACGACAAGGAGCTCGACGCGACCCCGCTCCGACGACGCCGCCCGTGACGTCAGCGTCGCGCTTCAGCGGCAGCCGTAGCCGCGAGGAAGACGCGTCGAGGTCAACGCCATGTTGACCGGGCCTCGGTCAGCGCGACTGATCACGGTTGAGGATTGTGAACCGGACGTCGACCGGGGTGATGCTGCGGACGGACGCGTTGCCCAGCAGGACGTTCAGGTCGCTCGGCGTGGCGTTCTTGATGTACACGCCGTGGATCAGGGACGCCTCTCCAAGCTTCTTGAGCTCGGCCGAGCTCGGCAGTCCCAGCCGGCTCAGGTTGCCGTCGTCAGACTTCTTCAGAGCGCGTGTCCAGGCAGCAAAGCTCGAGAACGGGTAGTTCATGCCGCCCCATGCCACTGACCGTTCGGCAACGGCGCTGCTTCCGCTGAACTCGGAGCCGCCGTCGCGCCGGTACAGGCGGCGCGGTCCGGCGAAGGGGTCCTCGTAGTAGGTGACCTCGCCGAGGATCATCTTGGCGATGCGCGGGTCGCGCATGAGCGCTGTGTATGCGTTGTTGCTGAGGGGCGTCTTGAAGTCGACGACCACGTCCGCGACGGCGCTCGCCGGCAGATCGCGCACGAAGCGAGCAGCCTGCTCGGGGCTGGCTCGGCCCTCGAACAGTGCCTGGTCGAGTCGGCTCCCGGGCGGGCTCTTCACGCTGATCCGGCCCAGCAGGTCCATGCGCACGTCTGTCTGGACGAAGCTGCCGTCGGGCTGCACGTATTTGTCTGTCTTCGTCGTGCGAAGCCAGCCGAACGTCTGTGCGCCGAAGCTCTGCCGCCCGCGGTCGATGGACGGGTGCGCCACGTTCAGCCCGACGACGCCGACCCGCTCGAAGGTGTCGTCTCGGCCGCTGATCGAGAACGCGGCGAAGCCGACGATGCTCCCGATGAGGCCGAACGCGACCCACAGCACGAGCGCCAGCAGCGCGGTGCGGAGCAGACCGCGAACCACCGCGCGGCGCGTGCGGCCACGGCCGAAGATCGCCAGGTCCGGCAGCGTCATGACTGCGCGCTCCTCAGGGGGCGGCGCGGTCATGCCAGCACGTCCCTGGCCGCAGCCCGCGCCCGCGACAGCGCCATGCGGACGGCGCCGGGCGTGCTCCCGCTCATCGCAGCGACCTCAGGGCACGAGTAGCCGTACACATGGACCAGGACCAGCAGCCGCCGCTCCGCCTCGGGCAGTCGCTCGAGCGCGTCGCGTACGGCAACCCCGGTGTCGTCTGGCTCCACCGGATCGAGCGCCGCCTCGTCCAGGCGCGCGTGGCGCTTGTCCCGGCGTGCGGCGTCGACCAAGACGTTGCGCGCGATAGCGAGCAGCCATGCCGCCGGGGCTTCACCCCGCCAGCCGAGGAAGGCCCGCGTCGCCCGGTAGAAGGTCTCCGCTGCAAGCTCCTCCGCAACCCCGCGGTCGCGCACGCGGACCGTGAGGTACCCCAGTACGAGGCTCCAGTGCTCACGAAACAGCTCCTCCATGCCGGTGGCGGCGATGACGCGCCTCCCGGTCACCGTGGTCCGGCGAGCCCGGACATGAACAAGACGGAGCTGACGGCCAAACTGTCACGCGCCCATCGGAGCCTGTGCGTCACGCACCTCCACCTCGGTCCTGGCCGCGCCGCGCGCCACGGCCCGGGCGGCGCCGCCGCACGCGGCACCGCCTAGCTGTCGTGCCCGGAGCGGCCGCGCAGGATGCTCACGCCGACCGAGATCGCGACGAGTGCGGCGAGGACGCCGTAGCTGACCTTGGCCACCGATGAGTCGGACGCAAGAGCGTTCCGCAGGCCGTTGACCAACAGGACCGCCGTCAAGGCGATGAACACCCAGCGAGGCGGGGACCACCCAGCGGGCAGGCCGAGGCCGCCGTTCCGCCGCCGATCCTCTGCCACCTGCTCCCAGCGGGGTCGCCGGTCATCCGGGGGAGCGGGCTCCATCACCGGCTCACGGTACGTTGGGGGATCGTCGTGTCTCCGCTGCGCGAAGCGGCGAGAACGCTGCGGCGGAGCGACCCTGCCGCACGTGCGGGGGCGTGCAGGACTGCGCTTCGAGCGCGGCGATTCCCTCGCTGCCCGTTCTCAGACAGGTACCTTCACGGCTCGCTGAGACACAGCCGACGCCGGAAGCGGGGGTTCGGAACTCAGCTCCCCGGGCTCACCACGACCCGCGCGAACGGGATTCCGGCTGGCCCGACGAGGTGCACGGCGAACAGCCCGATGTTGCCGTCGGCGTACCAGACGTCGCCGCTCGTCGGGTCGTACGCCGGCGCCGACATGGCGATCGCACCGACGTTGAGTCGCCCGGACTGCGTCGGCTTGTTGAAGTACGCCACCTCGCGCGGCTGCTCCGGGTCCCGGATGTCGAACACGCGCAGCCCGGACATGATGAAGCTGCAGGCGACGATGTTGTGATCCACGCGGCTGGGCAACGTGCAGTAGTGAGCCTGATACCCGCGCCCGGTGCCCCCGTTGCCCGGGTCGTTCTGCAGCTCGTCGTAGACCTCGGGTTGGTTGACCTGCAGTCGCAGGTCGGACGCGACGAACGGGTGCTTCTCGTCAGCGATGTCGATGATCCGTGCGGCGCCCGTGGTGCGCTCCCCGAACTCGTCCGTCTCGAGCACCTAGGGATGCCCATTTCGGGTGAAAGGCGTGGCGTTCTGGGGAATGCTGACCTGCGGCCACGTAAGACGGCTGAGGACGCTCACCTGCGGGAACGGGATGCGGGCGTGCACCTCGCTGACGTCCAGGATCGTCAGCCCGCTGAATCCGTTGTTCCCGGATTCGGCGACGTAGAGGCGGGTGCCGTCCAGGCTTACCGAGGCGCCGTGCGCGGCGTAGTCGAATGTGAACCAGATCAGGCTCGGCAGCGCCGGGTCGGTCAGGTCCACCGCGGCGAGACTGTGCGCGTTCAGGGACGTGACGTAGTACATCGTGCCGTGGGGAGAGAACGCGCCCTCATGGCCGAGCAGCCCTAACGGTGTGGCGGAGACCAGGGTCGGGTGGCGGCAGTTCTTCGAGACGTCGTACACCTCGACGACCCCCGGGCCCGTCGTGATCGTGCTCATCGCAGCGACGAGCAGCCCGCGTCTCGCGTTGAGCCGCAGGGACTCGTGTGGTGACTGCATCGCCGGGGTGCGTAGGACGTCGGTGCGGACAGGGTGGCGCGGGTCGCTCATGTCCAGGACGTAGACGCCGGTGCTGTCGGGTCCCGTGAAGGGGACCTGCTCGCCGAGGAAGGTGTCGCTGTCGTGGAAGGCGCACTCGTGCCCGGAGACGTCGACGTAGCGCTCGACGCGGTAGCCGCCGCTCCCGCCCGAGTAGCCCACCTGCACCGCGTTGCAGGTGTAGCCGGCGGCCGCGCGGCCGGTGGCGACGTCCGCGAGCGGGGCCCGTCCCTGCATCTGCTCCGGAAGCGAGCCGGCGACGCAGCGGCTACCGGGCGTGGGAGACGGGTACCCGTCAGCGGCCGACTGAGTAGCCGGCAGCGCGGCCGCGGCGACGACGGCGAGTGTCAGCGCGGTCCGCACCGCCGTCCCCTGCCGCTCACGGGTGTACCAGCGCGCCGTACACGAGTTGACGGAGCTGGGAGCGGATCGGGTACGTACTGGACGGCATCAGCTGGGTCATGAACACGCAGCTCACGTCCTTGACCGGGTCTACCCAGAACGCGGTGCTGAAGATGCCGCCCCAGTAGAACTCTCCGGGGCTCGCGACGCTGTGCAGCTTGTCCGGGTCGAGCAGCACGGCGAAACCGAGCCCGAATCCGACGCCGTCGAAGGAGGTTTCGGCGAACCCGCCGGTCGACAGGGCCCCGAGGTCACCGGGCAGGTGGTTGCGCGCCATGAGCTCGACCGTGGCCGGTGCCAGTACCCGAGTGCCTTCGATCTCGCCCTTGCCGGCGAGCATCTGTGTGAAGCGCAGGTAGTCGCTCATGGTGCTGAGCAGGCCGCCCCCGCCCGACAGGATGCTGGGCGGTCCGTGGACGACGTCGCTGATGGGTGATCGCACGGCGAGGTCGTTGTCGTCAGGCACGTACAGCGCGGCCAGCCTGGACCGGCGCGACTCGTCGCAGTGCCAGACCGTGTCGGTCATGCCGAGCGGGTCGAGCACGCGGTTCGCGATGGCGACGTCCAGCGTCTGCCCAGACCAGATCTCGATGAGGCGGCCGAGCACGTCCGTGGAGACGCCGTAGCCCCAGGCCGTTCCCGGGTCGAACAGCAGGGGGAGGCGCGCCCAGTCGTCTACGCACTCGGCGATGCTCGGGTGCGGCGGTGCGGCGAACTCGTACCCCGCGTCCCGGTACAGCTCATCCACCACCGAGGTGCGCATGAAGCCGGCGGTGAGGCCGCTGGTGTGGCTGAGCAGGTGCCACACGCGGATCGGCTCCGACGCCGGCACCGTCACCATGGTGCGGTCGCGGCCCTTCACGTAGATCCGGGACTCGGCGAACCCGGGCAGCCAAGTGCTGATCGGGTCGGTGAGCTCGAACGCGCCCTCCTCCCACAGGCTCATCGCGGCCACAGCGGTGATCGGCTTCGTCATCGACGCGATCCGCCAGAGCGTGTCCGGCTCGACCGGCAGCGACGCCTCGCGGTCACGCCACCCGTACGTCGCCTCGTGGGCCACCTGCCCGGCGCGGGAGACGGCGAGCTGCCACCCCGCCAGCCGGCCGTCGTCGACGTAGCGGGCAAAGTGCTTGTCGAGCCTGGCCAAGCGCGACGGGTCGAACCCGAGGTCGCGACCTGTCGTCACGTCGTCTCTCCTCATGTCAGGCCCCGGAGTCGCAGGTTCCGGAGAAGAAGGGGGCGTCCCCGCGGGGCCAGCTGCCGAGGGTGTGCCGACGGCCGCCGTCGATGTAGCAGCCGGTGCCCGGGTGACCGGCACTGTCGCTGAACGGGCCGCGCGCGGTCGTGCTGTACCACCACTCCGCGCCGTCTGCGGTGAGGCTGTAGCCGCCCGGCCGCACGTCCACTGCACCTGCATTGAGTGCGGGAATGACCGGGTTCGGGAACCGCGCGTTGCGCAGGCCGTCCCTGAACGTCTCGACCGTCAGGTTCGGCCCGGCCATCTGGATGCCCGAAGCGAGCAGGAGAAGCGCGCGGTATACCTCCAGCTTCGCCTCACCCGTCGTGGCGGTGTCGGGGCTCTGCGAGGGATCGCCCTCCTGGAGCGCCACGTTGTACGGGTTCGTCAGCGGGTTCACCATGCGGGGTTGGAACGTAACCCCGAAGGTGTGCTGCATCTGGCCGGGCGGCCCAGCGCCGAGAACGAACGAGCTGTTGACGTCGTTGAGGCCGAACGTCGAGGTGATCCATTCCGGCTGGTAGGCGCTCGACTCCGCGGCCCGCTGCAGCGTGCCGAAGGAGAAGAAGTTGCACATGCAGATGACGCTGGTGACGTTGTCGTTCTTCAGCTGCAGGATCGCGTTCTGCGCGGTGGACGGGTCAAAGCTGCCCGTGACCGGGTTGATGATCGCGTCCTTATCGGGGATGTCGACGCCGCACGTGTGCAGCCGGGACACCATCGGTGTCAGCGCCGACCGGCGAGCGACGGGGTCGGTGTCGGTGAACGGCTCGAGCAGGATGCCGAACTTGCGGGGCAGCGTGTTCAGGGCTTTGGGCGGGGCCGACGAGTCACTGCCGCCGGCCCACTTCGCGACCTTGCCCGCGAGCCGAGCGCAGGCCCACTCCCCGATGTTGGCGAACTCCTCGTCCACCTCCATCGGGTATTGGTACTGGTAGGGCGCGCAGCGGTTCATGAACTTGCTGTCGTAGGGCGAATACGAGCCGACGACGATCGTCTTGTACCGGCAGGCCATCTCGGGCATGTAGAACGCGCCGTTGTTCTGCCGGTAGAACGTCGATGCGAAGGGCTTGGGCAGCGTGCCGCCGCAGCCCGACGCCGAGGTGGCGGCGTCGGCGACCTGGGTGGGCTGGTCCGCCGCCCCAGAGTTGCTCTCGCTGCAGTACTCGGGCACGAGCTTGCGCCCGTAGAACTGGAAGCGCTTGTTGAAGAACGCGAACAGCGCGTCGTACTGCGGCTTGGCGTTCTCGGGCGTAGGAACGGCGATGTAGATGCTGTCGCGCGTGACGCCTCTAGACGTGGCACCGCCGTTGTCGCCCTTCCAGTAGGCGATGCACGGCGGCGACTGCGGATCCTCGATCTGACGCAGCGGCGGCGGGCCGACGCACGCCTTCACCTGATTCGCGGCCACCTGCAGCGTCTGCGCGGGCGGCGGCGCGGAGGCCGCGGCCGACGGCGACGCTGCCGCCGCCGGTGACGCCTTGCCGCCGCCGGCGGCCTTCGCATCACCCTCGCCCGTACCGTTGACGTCAGCTGCCTGCCCAGGTGGCGCCTTCTTGATGACCTGCCGTGCGTTCGGGGAGAACTCCGCAGCGGTCGGCGGCGCGCCGGTCGCTGCGCTGAGCAGCAGTGGGAGCAGGACCCCCAGTGCCGCAAGTGCGACCGCGAGATTGATCGAACCGGGGGTGCGTCCAGGTCGGCGCAGCGTGCGCTTGGGCTCGGTCACTTCGCCTCTTCCGGAACGGTTGTGCTGCGTGCGGTGCGGACCCAGGAGAAGCCCGCGACGGGATCGGTAAGGCCAAAGGTGTCCTCGACGTCGAACGCGCCGTAGGCCGTTGCCAGGTGCTGGCTCCAGCTCACCTGCCGCTGCGCTTCCGGCGTGGTGAGGGTGCCGGTCATGTCGACCGCGAAGGTGTCCACCAGCCGGCCGC
>JAODNS010000024.1 GCA_025465145.1 Frankiales bacterium | reverse complement strand
TAACCCAGATCCTGCGCCGCCACCTCAACACGCTCCCGCATCGCAGGCGACACATCAGGATGACCCGACAACACCCGCGACACACTCGACAACGCCACACCCGCCCGCGCCGCAACATCACGAATCGTCACCGACACCTCGCGCACGTCTGGTCGCGTGCGAGAGGTCCCCGGATTTGATGCGTGCGTGCCCGCGGCGTCCGGACCTACGGCGTGGGGCGGTACAGAGGTCACCGCGCGCACGGCCTCGCCGGTGCGGGCAGGGGGCGGCCTCGCACCCTCACTGGCGGTAGCGGTCTATGACCGCCTCGTCGATCTCGATGCCGAGGCCGGGTTTTGTCGTTGGCGGGTAGACCCACCCGTCGACGTGGGCCACGGGGTCGGCGACGAGGTCGTGCTGCATCGGGTTGCGCAGCGGTTTGAACTCGAAGACCTTGCACGCGGGCGTGCTGAAGCTGACGGCGAGGCTGGCAGCGGAGACGATGGCCGACGACCACGCGTGCGCGTTCGCCTGCCGCCCGTAGGACTCGACCCGGTCGGTGACGCGCTTGAAGCCCGTGATCCCCTCAGCTCGGCCAGGGTCGACGCCGACGACGTCGCACGTGCCGGTCGCGAGGACTCGCTCGTACCCCTGTAGCGTCCACTCCTTCTCGCCGTACGCCATTCGGGTCACGGTCTTCGCGCGGAGCGTCGCGTAGCCCTCCGGATCCCATGCACCGAGCGGTTCCTCGACCCAGTCAACCGCGTAGTCGTCGAACGCCTGGACTCGACGGACCGCCGTGGTGACGTCCCACTTGATGGCGATCCCGAGGTCGATCATCAGCATCCTGTCCGGGCCGAGTGCCTCGCGCATCGCCTGGACGTACTCGACGTCGCGGCCGTGCTCGTAGCCCAGGCGCGCGTCCCCGCGCTTACCGAATCCGACCTTCATCCCTTGCAGGCCCGTGGACAGCCAGCCGAGGGCCTCGTCGGCCATGGCGGGGATCGACTCGTGATGGGCGTGGGACGACGCGATGGCGGGCAGCCGCTCGTGCACCGGGCCGCCGAGCAGCTCACAGACGCTCGCCCCGAGGGCCTGGCCCTTGATGTCCCACAACGCGATGTCGATGGCGGCGATCGCGTTCGACGCGAGCCCGCCGCCATAGCCGTACCACCACGCACGGTCCTTCAACGCGCGCCAGACCGCCTCGGTGTCGACAGGGCTCCGCCCGATAACGAACTCGGCCATTCCCGCAATCAGCGCGGCCACTGCCGGATTCGCCTCGGGGAACTGAGTGATCGCCTCGCCCCAACCGACGACTCCGTCGTCGGTTGTGATCTTCACCAGGCACAGGTATCGGGTCGCGTCGAAGTCGTTCGGCTCGGGGTACGCGACCGGTATGGCCTCGACGCTCACAACCTTCATCGCGCACCTCCTGCGGTCCGCGCCACGGGTCGGACCACGCCCGTCGTCAGCCCGGCTATCTCGCCGGCGAGGGACTCAGCGTCCGTGAAGCTCGTGCAGTCGAGCTCGCCGACGGTGCGTCCGCGTGAGATGACGACGGCTCGGTCGGCGACGTCGAAGACCTCTGAGTCCTCCGTGCAGTACAAAAGCACCGTCCTATCTCGTTTCGCGAAAGCGCGGAGCAGCCGGTAGATCTCGGCCTTGCTCGACACGTCGACGCCGCGGGTCGGTTCCTCGAGCACGACGAGGTCCGGGTCAAGGGCCAGCGCCGAGGCAATCGCAACCTTCTGCTGGTTGCCTCCACTCAGCGAGCGGATCGGCATGTCGAGTGCCGCGGTTTTCACGAGGAAGTCGCGCCGAGCCTCGGACGCCAGCGTTTCGGCTTCGCGTCGCTTCAGGAGCCCGCCGCGCGTGCGGATCCGCGCGGACTGGCGAATGTAGAGGTTCTCGGCGACGGACAGGTTGTCGAACAGGCTGTTGGCTCGGTCCGCGGCAACAAACGCGACCTCATCCGCTGTACCTGCGGGCTCTCGGGAGCCGCTGGCCTTTTCGAAGTGGGCGACTGAGCGCACGAGTTCGCGCCCTCCGGAGCCCTCGACTCCGACAACGGCGACGATTTCGCCGCGGGTCAGCGACAGCCGGATGTCGTGGAACGCGCCGGACGCGTGAGTCCAGTTCTCGAGGAGCAACGACGTCACGTCGGCGCCTTGCCGCTGCGCCCGGACATCGGTGGCGACGGCGACACGGCCGACGACAAGCTCGCGCGCCAGCCGCTCTTCGGAGAGCTCGGCTCGGGCGAGGATGGTTCTGCAGGAGCCGTCGACGATGACCGCCACCCGGTCCGCGTGAGCGGCGAGCTCGGGCAAGCGGTGGGTGACGAGCACGACCATCCGGCCGCTGTCGGCGAGGGCGTGCATTCTGGTGAACAGCTCCTCGGACTCGTCCTCGGTGAGGGCCGAGTTCGGTTCGTCGAACAGGAAAACGTCGGCGTTGCGCACAAGCGCGCGGGCGATCTCGGTCCGTTGCTGCAGCGCGAGCGGCAGATCGCCGAGGACGTGGTCGGCGTAGCGCAGAAGCCCCGTCTCCTCGAGCATGTCCCGGTCGGCCTGCTGGAGGTGCGGGCGGCGCGTCCTGCTCGGCTCGCGGCCGGCGAGAAGGTTCTCCGCGACCGTGAGGTTCGGGAACAGCTGCGGGTCCTGGTGGACGACAGCGATCCGGTGAGTTCCGAGCTCGGCCGTCCACGGCTCGCCGCGGACGGAGATGGTCCCTGAGTCGGGCCTCACCTCGCCCGCGAGGACCTTGATCAGGGTGCTCTTGCCGGCGCCGTTCGGCCCTGCGACCCCGAGGATCTCGCCTGGCTCGACCTGGAGGCTGAGCCCGGCGAGCGCAACGGTGTCGCCATAGCGCTTGACCACATGCTGGATGGAGACGCCGGCAGCAGCCGTCGCGGTCACTGGTCTCGCCTCCAGCTTCGAGTCACCTGGTCAAGGACCACGGCGCCGATCGTGACGACGCCCAGGAACATCTGCTGGGCGAACGAGCCTGCGGCGAGCAGCGCCAGGCCGTTCGCGATCACTGCGAGCAGCAGCGCGCCGAGCAGAGTCCCGACGACGCTGCCTCGCCCACCCTGGAGGCTGGCCCCGCCGATCACGACGGCGGCGAAGGTCGGGAACAGCAGTGCCTGGCCGGCGTCGGGCTGGATCGAGCCGATGAACGCGAAGTCGAGCAGTCCGGCCACGGCTGCGGCGAGCCCGGCGATGCAGAAGGCCCAGAACTTGTAGCGGCGGACGGGGATCCGCGCGAAGCGGGCCGCGACGGCGTTGCCGCCGATGGCCCGCAGGCGGAAGCCGAACAGGGACCGGTTCAGGACCACCCAGAAGATGCCCGCAATGAGGATCATCCACAGGACCTGCATCGGGATCCCGAACGGGAGGTGCTGGTTGCTGAGACCTCGGAAGAACGAGACCTCTCCGAGGCTGACATTCTTGCCGGCGGGCGGGGATGCTGGGGCGAAGCGCTGGGCGCCGCTGATGAGCAGGTTGAAGCCGAAGATCAGCGTGCTCGACCCGAGCGTCGCGATGAAGGACGGGATCCCTACGACGCTCGTGAAGAACGCGTTGAACGCGCCGACCGCGACGCCGATCGCCAGGGCGAGGAGGATCGCGAGCCACAGCGGCCATCCCCAGTCGAGCCACGCGACCGCCATGCTCATCGCGGAGAGCCCGTAGAGGTTCGCGAACGACAGGTCGATCTCGCCGACGATCAGGACGAACGTCAGTCCGAGGCCGACGATCGCGATCGTGCTCATGTAGCGGAGGAGGCCGAGCAGGTTGTCGGGCACCATGATCAGCCCGTTCGAGGCGACGGCGAACACGGCGACGACCAAAACGATCGTCGCCATCAGGCCGCCAACGCGCGCGAACGCCTTCAGGAACTGCCTCGGTGATGCCGTGGCCATCGTTGCATCGTTCGGACTCGCTCCCCCGACCTCGACGGCCTCATTGAGCGAACTGTTCGTCACCTTCGGTCCTCCGTTTGGCGTGTGCTGGTAGGCGGGCAGGCGGGCGGGACCGGCCGGTCAGGGAGCTGAGGCGCCGGTCCCCGCCGCGCCCTCTACTTCTTGAGGATCTTGTTCAGGGTGGCGCGGGCGTCCGCCGAGTTCGCCTTCGTGACCGGGAGCAGCTTCTGCGCGTTGGGGATGACCTTGCCGGCGCCGAGGAAGGCCGCGCAGGCGGGCGCCCCGAAGCCGGCCTGCTGGGGCCAGCCCTGGTCGAACGCGGCGACCTGCGTTCCCGCATCGATGGCATCGAGCTGCGCAGCGCTGACGTTCCAACCGGCCGTGAACACCGAGCCGGTTTTGTGGGAGTCCTTGATGGCCCGGTCGGCGTGCTCCGCGCCGATGTCGACGTTGAGGATGAACTGCAGGTCGGGCTTGCCGGTGAGGAGGGCCTTGTAGGCGTCGTAGGTCTTCGCCGGGTCGAAGGACACGTTCAGCGGATTCTTCGCTGTGTTCAGGAACTTCGCGTCCGGAATCTCAGCCTTGATGCCGTCCTCGAAGCCCTGCATGCGACCCTGCGCCCAGAAGGCTGTCGGGTCGCCGCCGGAGACGGTGAACACCTTGAGCTGCTTGCCGGACGACTTCATCCAGGCGAGGACCGTGTTGGCCGCGGTCTTGCCCTCTTCCTTCGGGATCTGCGTGAAGTTCGTGAACTCGTTGCCGTTCGACGTCACGCCGTTGGTGAACACGGGGATGCCCTGTGCCATCGCCTTGTTCGTGATGTCGGTGAAGGCGTTCGAGTCCGGCGGCTCGATCGACAGGCAGTCGATCTGGCCGGTGTTCAGGAGCGCCTCGATCTGCGAGATCTGCTGAGGGATGTCGATGTCCTTGGGCGGCGCGATCGACTTGCCCTTCATCGGCAGCATCGACTGCGCCACCGGCAGGGTCGCCTCGTAGCCCGTCTTGAACTGGTCCGAGAACAGAGCGATCCCGCTGGACTGGTAGGAGAAGACGTAGTTGATCTGCTTCCCGCTCTTGACCTTCGCGGCGATGCGGTCGGCGAGCTTGAAGGTGCTCCCGTCCTTGAGCTTCGCCGGCGGGGACGTGGCCTGGTTCAGCGAGTCCGCGATCTGTCCGTAGTCGGCAGCCTGCAGCTCTGCCGCCGCCGCCGAGAGGTCTACGGCCGTCGCTGCTGTGGTCGTTGTCTGCGAAGCGGAGCCGCCGGAGCCGCTGGAGCCCCCGCAAGCACTAAGCGTTACGGCAAGACCAGCTGCCAGTGGCCAAATCGCGTGGACTCTACGCACGTTACCCTCCTCCGGGAACGATTCCGGGGTGGAACCGTTTCCACCGCGCATCGTAGGGGCATTCGAGAGCCAGCGTCAACGGTTGCCGCGAGAAGTGCTCGACAACCAGCTCCGATGTTTAGGAAACGGTTCCCGGAGATAGCACCGTGATGCTGCCGCGGGGGGTGAAGGTGGTGTCGATGGTGACGGTGCCGGGGTCGGCACCGTCGAGCATGTCGAGCAGCAGCCGCGCGGACGCGGTCCCCATCTCGCCGCTGTCGCGGGCCACCGACGCCAGGTCGGAGGTGAACACGTCGAACATCGGCCACTCGTCCAGCGCCACCAGCGCCACATCCTTGCCCGGCACGCGGCGCAGCTGCCGCAGCCCGCGCAACGCGCCCGCCGTCGAACCCACCCCGCCGGTCAGCAGCGCCGTCGGCTCCGGCGAGCGCGACAACAAGCGGATCACCTCCGCCTTCGCGTAGTCCGCGCTGAAGTCCCCCGACAGCACCAAGTCCTCATCGACCTGCACGCCCGCACCCGCGAACGCATCCCGGTACGCCCGCAACCGCTCGCGGGACGTCCGCACATCCAACGTCCCGGTGATGATCGCGACCCGCCGATGACCCCGCATCAACAGCTCCTCGACAGCACGACGCACCGCCGGGTAGTGATCGCACAACACCGCAGCCGACGTGAAGTCCTCCACCTCCCGATCCAGCAGCACCACCGGCACCCGCAACGCCGCCAGCTCCCGGCGCGTCGCCAACGACCGCTCCGACACCAACGACACGATCACGCCGTCGACCCGACGACGCCGCAACAACGCCAAGTTCGCGGCCTCCGCCTCCACCGCCCCATCGGAGTTCACCAACACCATCGAATACCCCGCGCGCCGAAGCTCCTGCTCACAGCGACGAGCGATGTTCGCGAACAACGGGTTCGAGATGTCACGCAACACGAACCCGACCGTCCGGGTCGACCCCCGCCGCAACGACTGAGCCAGCAGATCCGGCTCATAACCCAGATCCTGCGCCGCCACCTCAACACGCTCCCGCATCGCAGGCGACACATCAGGATGACCCGACAACACCCGCGACACACTCGACAACGCCACACCCGCCCGTGCCGCAACATCACGAATCGTCACCGACACCTCGCGCACGTCCTCAGCCATCGGCACAGTGTGACCGCAGCAGGTAGGTGTTGCGCGCTTATGCCCCCGCCAGGCGGCGGCGTCCTACAAGGGTGACGCCGACCCGGGCGTGGGGACGTCGACGCAGGCCACCGCGTAGGGCCGAAGCATGACCGTCAGACGTCCCGCGTCGAGCTGGACGTCGGCGGAAGGGGGGCCGGCAGAGGTGAGAAGGTCGGTCGTCTCTAGCGTCGCCTCGTCGAGCACGGTCACCGTCGCGGCGTCGCCGGGCAGTTGCAGGCGCACGTCCGTCGGTTCGGCTTGGCGGTTCGCGAGGAGGAACCTGGTCAGCCCGTCGGACCGGTAGCCGACGAGAGCGCAGCGCCTGTCGGGGACGTCCGGCAGCCAGGCGACGGCGGGATCGGCGCCCTGCAGCTCAGCCCACCGGCGCACCGGCCAGAGCAGTGGGTACCCGGCTGCGGCCGCGCTCGGCACAGCAACGCTGTCCGCCGGGTCGCCCGGGGCGAGGCCGCGCGGGCCGACCAGGTCGTACAGGGTCAGGAACTCGATCTTCGCTCGCGCTGCAGCCTCGAGGAGCGCGACCGTCCAGGCGGCGCCGAACAGCGCGCCGTGGCGCAGGTCCAGCGCCGGGTCGCCGCCGCCGGGGGCGGTTGGGCCCGACGGGAACGGACCGTTCGGGCCGAGCAGGTGCACCGGAGCGATGCAGATGCGGGCCACCGGGTACAGCAGGCGGGCGGATGCGGCGATGTCGGGGATCGACTCGACGTTGTCCATGACGGATCGGTCGTCGGACGCGTGCACTTGTGGGTTCAGCGAGAACCCGACGCCCGCGAGGCCGGCGTAGTCGGGCCGAGCCCGGTTGAGCTCGGTGAAGAACTGACTCGTGCCGCTGAAGACGGGGAGGTCGATGCCGCGCGCGCGGAGAGCGGAGGCGACAGCCCTGGCCAGCTCCGGCGGCGCAGCGCCGCCGAACTCGCTGAATCCGATTGCCCGAGCGAGCACGACGACCCTGGCGATGTCGCCGCAGCCGTCGGCGAGCGCCGAGGCGACGTGGCCGGCGGCCAGCTCCGGGGCCGCAGGGTCGACGAGCACGGCGAGCTCCAGCGGTGTGCGTCCGCCGGTGACGGCGCGCGCGTCCGCAAGGCGCTGCGCGATCCCTGCGTCGGCCGCCACGTCGAGCCGAAGGTGCTTCGGGTTCGCGACGCGTAGGACGCCGGCTGCCGGCTCGCCGGCGGACGTGAGGCGATGGCCGACCTGCGGCAGTCGGTTCTCGCTCGGCCGCGGGGCGAATCGAACGGCGGTGTCGCGGACCCGGGGCGGTGGGTCGCCCTCAACGCGCAGGGAGACGCGCTGGTACAGGCGGTCCCCGGCGGCGGCGTCCATCGGGAAACCGAAGGACAGGGGCGTCCCGTACGTCTTGAAGTTCGCGTCCGCCCAGTTCCTGTGGTCCTGCATCTCGAACCGGTCGCCGTCGAATCTGAAGCGGGCCGTGAGCCCGTCGAGGTCGAAGTCGATTGCGTCGAAGTGGTCGAACATCGCCGTCAGGGAGCCTGCTTCGACGAGCTGGGGCTGGATGGGCCCGGGCAGCTCGCCGCGGACGTCGCCCTTGTTCGTGGCGGCGCGGTAGGGCCGACCGCGGTACTCGCCGAGGCCGTGGTGGACGTTGAGCCCGATCTTGGAGTGGCGGAACGCGGTCTGGCACACGGCGTCCATCACGTACGACAGCTCGCCGTCGGCCGTCCCCTCCACCCGACCCTGCCAGATCAGGTCCATCTCGCCGAAGGCGTGCTGCTGCCGCCAGGAGACGACGAAGCTGTCGCTGCGCTGCGTCACCTCGCGCTCGAGAAGGACGCCAGGGATGGTGTTCCACGGCGCGTCCCGTACCGCCATGTACAGGCGTTGGACCACCTCGTGGCCGCGCCATGTCACGGAGCGGATGTCGGTGCCCGCGAGCTCGGCGCGCAGTTCGCCGGCGTGCAGCGGGACGGGCGGCACATGGGCGGGCGGGAGGCCGCGCCGCAGGCGGGTCTCTGGCTCGTTCATGGCGCTCCCCTTCTCATATGCGGTACAGCCGCCGTGCGTTCCGGTGCAGAACGTCATGCTGTTGCTCGACCGGAAGCCCGGCGACGGAGGTTCGATAGGCGGCGACGATCGCGTCGTAGGAGCTGTACATCCGGTCGACAGGCCAGTTGCTGCCGAACACGCACCTGTCCGGGCCGAACGCGTCCAGGCAATGCTGGATCCACGGCGCGATGCTCTCCTGACTCCACCGGGGATCGCCCATGCCGATGCCCGAGATCTTGCAGTGGACGTTGGCGGGCACGCTCAGGTCGTCGACGCCTCGCCGCCACCCGTCGAAGTAGTCGGCGTCGCGCGTCCGCGGGTACCCCAGGTGCTCGAGCACGATGACCAGGTCGGGATGGCGGTCCGCCACGGCCGCCGCCGCTCGCATGTACGGCCACTCGCAGTCGAGGTCGAGGAGGAGGCGCCGCTCCGCGAGCAGTCGCAGGCCAGGGTCGAGCGCCGATCCCTCGCCCGACATCAGGCGCGGCTCGACGGAGAAGTCCCGGATCCCGCGCAGAACGTGGAACTCGCCGTGGGCGTCCAGCTGGCGCTCTAGGCCGGGGGCAGCCAGGTCGGCATGCGCGATGTGCGCCGCGAGGAATCGGTTCGCCTCGGCGAGCTCCTGGATCCACCGGGTTTCCGCGACCGGGTCGGCTGTGCCGACCGCGGCCTGCACGTGCACCACCGCTTCGACGTTGGCGAAGCGAGCCTCGGCCCAGAGGTGCGCCACGTCGAAGCGCTGGTGCTTGATGCCTTCGATGTCGCCCAGGATCGGGTGGGGGACGCCGGGGGCGAGCCACCCGTAGCTCAGGTCCAGGTGCGAGAGATCCCAGAAGTGGACGTGCGTGTCGACCAGCGGGACGGTGTTGTCGGTCACCGCCGCTGCTCCCGACCCGCGGCTGCAGGCGCGGCGGCCGTCACCTGATCAGTTGCTCTCGAGGATCGCGACGACGGTGCCGGTGGCGACCTCGCTGCCCTCCGCGACCTCCTGGGAGAGCAGGCGTCCCGCGACAGGAGACGGTACGTCGACGATCGCCTTGTCGGTCTCGACGCGGAGCAGCACGGCGCCTTCGGCGACGTCGTCGCCCACCTGCGCCTCCCACTCCATGATGACCATCTCGTCGACGGTCTCGCCGAGGCGCGGGAGCTTCACGGAGAGCTTCACGGCTGGCCGGGCGGGGAGGCGGCTGCGGGCGTCCAGACGTTGCGGAACATCGCGCTGGCGTCGGGCTCCGGGGTGGCGCTGGTCCGCTCGACGACGTCGGCGATCGCGTCGCGGACCGACTGCTCGATCTCGTCGAGCTGATCGGCGGTCGCCGTTCCGGCGTCGATGAGCGCGGAGCGCCGCAGGGTCAGCGGATCTCTGGACTTCCACGCGTCCAGCTCGCCGGCCGGGCGGTACGCCGCCTGGTCGGCGCGGGAGTGGCCTGCGAACCGATACGTCCTGACCTCGAGCAGCGACGGGCCCTCACCGGCGCGGGCGCGGGCGACGTGCCGTCCGAGGGCTTCGCTCACCGCGTCGAGGTCCATCCCGTCGACGCTCTCTCCGGGCATCGCATACGACGCGGCCCGGGCGGACAGGTCCGTGATGGGGGTGGTCGTGTCGATCCGGCTGTACTCGCCGTACACGTTGTTGTCGACGACGAAGACGACGGGCAGCTTCCAGATCGCGGCGAGGTTGAGGCCTTCGTGGAACGCGCCGATGTTCGTCGCGCCGTCCCCGCAGACGGAGACCGCCACACGATCCTCGCCTCTTGTCTGGAACGCGAGGGCCGCGCCCGCAGCGACGGGGACGCCGGCCCCGACGATCGCGAACGTGGGCAGGAGCCCGACGTCGAGGTCAGAGAGGTGCATCGACCCGCCGACGCCGCCGATGCAACCCGAGACACGCCCCATGATCTCGCCGAGCACCGAATCGGGCGTCATGCCGAGCGCCAGTGCGATGCCGTGTCCACGGTAGGTGCACGTGACGACGTCGTCGACGCGCAGGGTCGTTGCGAGGGCGACGTCGAGGGCTTCCTGGCCCTGGCAGGTGTGCGTCGTCCCGTGGACGAGCCCCTCAGCGAACAGCCCCGCGATCTGGTCCTCGAAGATGCGGATCTCGTTCATCCGCCGGTAGGTCTCGAGCGGATCGGACAGCGCCGCGCGGCGTTCCCGACTGTGCAACGGGGTCATCGTCATGCCGTCAGTCCTTCCTCGAGCCACCAGGGGGCGGGAACCTGCCCGGTACGCAGGTAGTCAGTCACTTGCCGCCGCACGTACTCCGTCGTCGGGAGGTGACGGGACTCGAGCGACGGGCTGTAGGGAACGGGCGCGTCCGGGCAGGTGATCCGGAACGGCGCCGCGTGCAGGGCCGAGAACAGCTGTGACGTGACAGTGGAGACGATCTCGTGCCCCCACCCGCCGCTCTGCGGGGCCTCTTCCACCACGACCAGCCGGCCGGTCTTGCGTACCGAGCCGAGCACTGTCGTCTGGTCCCACGGGTAGAGGGTCGCCAGGTCGATGACCTCGGCGTCGAGCTCCTCCGCCGCGGCAAGAGCGACACGGACCGTCTGGCCGAGCGCGACGATGGTGACGTTGGAGCCCGGCCGCATCACGCGCGCCTTCCCGAGCGGCAGGATGCCGTCGGCGCCTCTGACCACGTCACCGCGTTCTGCGTAGAGCGCCCGGGGCTCGAGCATGACGACGGGGCCGTCGTGCTGAATCGCGGCGCGAGTCAGGCCGTAGGCGGCCTGCGCGTCGCTCGGCGTTGCGACGACGAGACCGGGAGTGGCCGCGACCCAGTTCTCGAGCGTCTGGCTGTGCTGCATCCCGAAGCCGCCTCCGCTGCCGACGGACGCCCTCACGACCATCGGGACGCTGACCCGACCTCCGCTGAGGTAGTGGAACTTCGCCGCCTCCGTCACGACCATGTCGAGGGCTACGCCAAGGAACTCCATGAACATGATCTCGACGACCGGTCGCATTCCCATACAGGCAGCGCCGACGGCCGCGCCGGTGAACCCCATCTCGGAGATCGGCGTGTCGCGCACACGAAGCGGGCCGAACTCATCGAGCAGCCCCTCGGACGTCTTGAAGGGGCCGCCTGCCGCGGCGATGTCTTCCCCCATGAGCATGACGGTCTCGTCTGCTCTCATCTCGTCCGCCAGGGCTGCAACGATCGCCTGGCGTACTCGCATCCGTGTCATATCTCCTCGTGTGGCTCGTGGTGGCTTGGTGTCCGGTCAGGCGGCGGGCAGGGGTGCGTCGATCCGGTACCGCGCGATGTAGTCCTCGTCGAGCTCCCAGCCGAGCCCGGGAGCCTGCGGGAGCTGTAGGCGGCCCCCTGACAGTGCGGGCCGGTTCGCGACCAGGTTGTGCCAGATCGGGTCCCGCTGCGGGTGGAAGTTCTCCAAGTACGTGCCGTGACTGATCGACGCGAGGAGGTGCGCAGCGATCTGCGGTTCCTCGTGGTGCGCCATCCGGACGTCGTACGCAGTCGCCATCCCGGCGACGCGCCGCCACTCCGTCGGGCCGCCTGACCAGGAGGAGTCGAAGTTGCAGAAGTCCACCGCACCCGCTTCGAACAGGTCCCGGCACCCGCCCGCGGAGAACTCGCTCTGACCGGCGCAGACCGGCATCGCTCCCGCAAGCCGCACGTCGCGCATTCCGCGACGGTCGTTGTGCCACTGGCACGGCTCTTCGA
>JAODNS010000022.1 GCA_025465145.1 Frankiales bacterium | reverse complement strand
TGCGGGCGCAGGCCCGCCGCCCGTGAGGGTCGGCTACGACGCGACGCCGCTGCTCGGCTCGCGCACCGGTGTCGGGCGGTACGCGCTGTCGCTCCTCACCGCGCTGACGGCCTACGACGACGAGCTGGTCGCGACCGCTTTCACCTTCCGCGGCCGTGAGCAGCTGCAGCCGCCGCCAGGCGTGCGCGTCGCGGCCCGTCCGGCGCCGGCCCGCGCGCTGCAGGAGCTCTGGGCGCGCGGCGAGTGGCCGCCGGTCGAGCTGCTCAGCGGCGACGTCGACGTCTTCCACGCCACGAACTTCGTCCTGCCGCCGCTGCGCCGCGCGCGCGGCGTCGTGACGGTCCACGACCTGTCGTACCTGCACCAGCCGGAGACGGTGTCGACGGCGAGCGCCCGCTACCGGACGCTGGTGCCGCGGTCGCTGGCCCGCGCCTCCGTCGTCGTCACGCCGAGCCGCGCCACCGCGGAGGCCGTGCAGGCGGAGTACGACGTGCAGCTGCCCGTGGTGGTGACGCCGCTCGGCGTCGACGCAGGCTGGGCGAACGCCGCACCACCGGACGATGCGCTGCGCGCGCAGCTCGGGCTGCCGGCGGAGTACCTCGTCTTCGTCGGCACGCTGGAGCCGCGCAAGGACCTGCGCACCCTGCTCGCCGCGCACCGGCTGATCGGCGACGCGCCGCCGCTCGTGCTGGTCGGCCCGCCCGGCTGGGGCGAGCAGGTGGACGTCAGCGGCTGCATCTCCACCGGCTACCTGGAGGACGACCGTCTGCGCGCCGTCGTGGCTGGTGCGTCCGCGCTGGTGCTGCCCAGCAAGGACGAGGGGTTCGGCATCCCGGTGCTCGAGGCGCTGGCGGCCGGGACGCCGGTGGTGGCCAGCGACCTGCCGGTGCTGCGCGAGGTCGGCGGCACCGTCGTTCGCTACGCCGAGCGGGGCGGCGCGGCGTCGTTCGCGGCCGCCATCGAGCAGGTGCTGGACGATCCTGGTGATCCGGCAGCCCGACGGTCGCACGCGGCCAGGTACACCTGGCAGCGCTGCGCGGAGCGGACGCGGGAGGCGTACGCGCTGGCGGCCGGCTAACCGCGCTGGACGTACTGCTTCGGGTGCATCCAGCTGCCCTTGGGGATGCCCGCGAAGCGGACCGTCACCGGCGCCGTCCACGGCAGCGCCGTCTCGCCGTCGGCGGAGGTGCCGCTGAGCCGCAGCGTGTAGGTGCCGGGCGGCACCGGTACGCCCGCGCCGTCCCGCAGGTCCCATGCCACGTCGACCGCATCCGGGTCGGTGCCGGCCAGCGTGCGGACCGCGACGCCTGCCGAGGACAGCACGTCGAAGGACCAGACCGGCGAGCGTCGGGTCAGCGCCTTCACCGTGATGGGCGTGCTGCTGCCGACGTACGCCGTCTTCGCGCTGGCCACCGGCGCGACGAACGAGGTCCCCACGAGGTCGTCGATCACCGTCCGGATCGAGGGCATGCGCGCGTACGTCGCGTTCCCCGGGCAGCTGGTGTCGCCGGCGTCGCGGTGGCCGCTGACGACGTCGAAGGAGTGGTAGGTCCCGGCCGCGTACTTCGACGTGCCGCCGCCGGCGCTGCGCAGCGTCGCCTTGCCGATCGGGTCGCGGTAGTAGGCGCCGAGCTTCCAGGCAAACAGCTGCTGGAGCGAGGTGAGCATCACCGGCGGCGGCACCTCGGTCGTGAACGTGCCGAGCAGGGACGTGCCGAACGAGCCGGTGTTGAAGCCGCCGGTGTGCGCGCCGATGACGGCCTTGGTGATGCCGCCGTAGCGGCCCTCCCAGACGCGGCCGAACCGGTCGACGAGGTAGTTGTAGCCGATGTCGCTCCAGCCGTTGCTCTTCACGTGGTACGCGTAGATCGACCGGAGCATCGCCGGGACCTCGCTCATCGAGTAGCCGTTGGCCGTGTCGGTGTGGTGCACGAAGCCGACCTTCACGGTCGCGTTGTACGACGGTGACCCGCGCCGGATGGACTCGTCCGCGCCCCAGTCCGCGCGGGTCAGGACGGCCGGTTGGTCCTGCGCCGCCCGTGCAACGTCGCGCGGGGACGGCCGGAGGTCCGCGGCGGAGGTGCCGGGGTCGACGAGCTCGACCCGCAGGTCCTGCGGCTGGACGCCTGAGCCGCTCGTGACCCTGACCTGAACGCCGTTCGACCGGCCCACCCACAGCGGTGACGTGCCGTCGCGCAGGCCAGCCGTGGTGTCCACCGAGCCGGCATCGGGCACGTCGTCGCGGTCACCGGAGAGGGTCCGCCAGGCCGACCACGTCGACCCCTTGCGCCAGCGCACCTGCGCCGTCACCTCACCGACGCGCGGGTCGTGCCGCCAGGTGACGCCGAGGGTCGTGAAAGCGCTCGTCGCGCGGGCCGGCAGGCCGGCGACGGGACGGCGCAGGGCGGGTCCGACAGCCGAGGACGGCACGGCCAGGGCGCCGAGCCCGACGTGCGACACCGACGGCGGCACCGGGTGCGGCGTCTCGGACGGGGCCGTCACCACCGGCAGCCCGACGACCACCGGGGTCACCAGACCGAGGGCGGCGAGCGAGGACAGCAGGCGGGACACGGCAGCAGCTCCGGGTGGCGCGGGGTGTTCCTACTACAGCCCAGAACGCCGCGGACCGGGGGAAGTCGCCGGTGTGTCAGGGGCGGAACGCATCTCCGGAGGTGCGGAAGGCCTCGGTGAGCGCCTCGCGCCAGTGCTGCAGCGGGGGCAGGCCGGCGTCGTTCCAGGACCGCGGGGACAGCACGCTGTAGGCCGGCCGCGGCGCCGCTCGGACGAACTCCGCGGACGTCGTCGGCAGCACCCGTGCCGGATCGGCCCCCAGCTCCTCGAAGATCGCCTGCGTGAACCCGTGCCACGTGGTTTCACCGGTGTTGGTCGCGTGCAGCACGCCGGCGGGAGCGTCCGACTGCGCCAGCGCGAGCAGGCCGAGAGCGAGGTCGCGCGACCACGTCGGCGAGCCGCGCTGGTCCTCCACGACGCTGACGGTCTCGCGCTCGGACTCCAGCCTGGCCATCGTCTTCACGAAGTTCTGCCCGGTCGCGCCGTACAGCCAGGCGGTCCGCACGACGTGCGACGCGTCCGGGAGGATCTCGCGGACGGCCTGCTCGCCGGCCAGCTTCGTCCGCCCGTACGCGCCCTTCGGACCCGTCGCGTCGTCGACGTCGTACGGCCGGGTGCCGTCGCCGGGGAAGACGTAGTCGGTGCTGACGTGCACCAGGCGCGCGTCGAACTTGGCGCAGGCCGTCGCGAGCAGCGCGGGGGCGGCGGCGTTGACGGCGAAGGCCGTCTCCTCGTCCTCCTCGGCGGCGTCGACGGCCGTGTAGGCGGCGCAGTTGACGACGACCAGCCGGTGGTCGGGCCTGTCCGCGTGCACGATCCGCTGCCAGCCGAGCAGCATGTCGTTCACGGCGAACGCGTCCGTGACGTCGAGGTCCTTGCTGGTCAGTCCGCGCGCGAAAGCGTCCTTCGTGGACCGGACCTGGTCCAGCAGGTCCGACCCGAGCTGCCCGCGCGCACCGATGACCAGGAGCGCGAGGCTCACTGCCCCACTGCCGCGTACTTGGCCTCCGTGGCCGCCTTCTGCGGCCGCCACCAGTCCGAGTTGTCGCGGTACCAGGCGACCGTCGCCTTCAGCCCCGACGCGAAGTCCGGGTACTGCGGCGTCCAGCCGAGCTCGTCGCGCAGCTTGCTGCTGTCGATGGCGTACCGGCGGTCGTGCCCCGGCCGGTCGCGGACCAACTCGAACGCATCCGCCGGCTGACCGAGCTCGCGCAGCACGGCGGCGACGACGTCCCGATTGGTCTGCTCGCCGTCCGCGCCGATGAGGTAGGTCTCGCCGCTCCGGCCCTTCTCGGCGATGGTCCACACGGCAGCGTTGTGGTCGTCGACGTGGATCCAGTCGCGCACGTTGCGGCCGTCGCCGTAGAGCTTCGGCGCGATCCCGTCGATCACGTTGGTGATCTGGCGCGGGATGAACTTCTCCACGTGCTGGTACGGCCCGTAGTTGTTCGAGCAGTTGCTGATCGTGGCCTCGACGCCGAACGAGCGGACCCAGGCGCGCACGAGCAGGTCGCTGCCGGCCTTGGTGGCGGAGTACGGGCTGGACGGGTTGTACGGCGTGTCCTCGGTGAACCGGCCGGGATCGTCGAGCTCGAGGTCGCCGTACACCTCGTCGGTCGAGATGTGGTGCAACCGCACGCCGTGCCGCCGGACCGCCTCGAGCAGCGTGAACGTGCCCACCACGTTGGTCTGCACGAACGGCGACGGGTCGGTCAGCGAGTTGTCGTTGTGCGTCTCCGCCGCGAAGTGGAAGACCAGGTCGCGGCCCTTCACGAGTCCGTCGACGAGGTCGGCATCCGCGACGTCGCCCTGGACCAGCTCCACCTGATCGCGCGAGGGCGCCAGGCTGGAGCCGTCCGCGGCGTAGGTGAGCGCGTCGAGCACGACGACCTCGACGTCAGGACGGTGCGCCCGCGTCCAGTGGACGAAGTTGGCGCCGATGAAACCGGCGCCGCCGGTGACCAGGATCTTCATGTGCCTCATTGTCCCAGACATGCGGACGGCCCCGGCGCAGCAAGCACCGGGGCCGTCCGACGCGGAGCTACTTGCCGACGGCCACGCAGGACGGCGCGCCGATGGTGTAGCTGGAGCCGGGGTCGGTTGCGTCCGCCGACGGCGTGATGCCGCGACCGACGGTCCGGTTGCCGACGTAGCGCTGCGCAAGGCCCTCGACGTACTCGAGCTTGGTGCCCGCCTTCAGCGGCAGCTTCTCGGCGAAGATCGACAGCGGCGCGGTGATCCGCACCTCCTTCTTGGCCGTGTCCAGCACGCCGGTGACAGCACCCAGGCCGGCTCGGCCGGCGGTGTCCTGGTAGCCCGCCTGGAACGTCGCTACGCCGTCCTGGTCCACCGCGGCGGACAGGTTCAGCTCGACGTCGGCGATCCCGAAGTTGACGTAGTACGTGCGGCCGGTCGGCGCGTTGCTGTCGGTCTTGTCGAGCGCGGACAGCCGCAGGACAGCGGTGATCTGCTTGCCGTCGGAGGCCACGTCGCCGCTCACGATGTCGAGCTGCGGGTCGTTCGGCAGGTAGTTCTGGTCGGTCAGCAGGAAGCCGGTGCCGTCACCAGCCTGATCCGTGAACAGGTTGCAGACCGGCTTGACCTTGGCCTTGGGGGCGGCGCCGGCGGCGCCACCGGCGACGACCGTGGCGGCGAGGGCGAGGACGACTGCGGTGCGGATGGACATCGGAGCTCCGAGGGCGTGGGACACTGGGTTGCCGGTCAGTTCGACACGGCGACGCGGATTCCTGCTGGAGACAGCACGAAGGCCCCGCACCAGGTGGTGCGGAGCCCTCGGGACGTGCTGGCGGGCTACGTGCCGACGGCCACGCAGGACGCAGCGCCCGCGTCGTACGTCTTCTCCGTCGCCGCGCTGTCGTTGCTGAACACGCGGAGGTTGGCGACGCCGGTCGGCGCCTGCAGGACCGAGACCGCACTCGCGCCGATCTTCGTGATCTTGACTCCCGGCTTGATCGACGCCGTCGAGAAGGCGCCTGTCGGGACGGTCACGCGGATCTCGTTCTTCGCCTGGTCGATGACCCCGGTCGCCGTGCCCTCGATGTTGCCGCTGGTCCCGTCGAAGTAGCCGTAGTTGGCCGTGACACCGTTCAACTGGTCGCTGAGCACCGACGCGAACAGGTTCGCGTCGCCCACCGAGAAGATCATCTGCCACTTCAGGCCGGTCGGCGCCGTGGTCGACGACGTCGACGCCTTGGCGACGCGGATGACGGCGGTCAGCTGCTTCTTGGACGTCGCGATGTCACCGCCGACGATCTCCAGGGCGCCGCCGTCGACGGCCCCGTCGTCCTTGGCGTCCTCGAGCAGGTTGCAGACCGGCGGCGCGGCCTTGGGCTTGGCCTTCGGGGCGGCACCGGCGACGCCGCCGCCGACAACGGTGGCGCACAGGGCGAGGGCGAGAGCGGGACGCACGTTCACGGGGTCCTCCGTGGTGGCTGGGTGCTGGGTTGAGCAGGGGATTCGACCTCTGCGCCCACATTCCTGCTCCTGACCCGTGGCCCGTCGGCCGAGGCAGCCGCGACGCGCATCCCGACGACCACGCGACTGAGCCCGGTGGTGCAGAGATTCCTTGTGACAAGGGCTTCTGAAACGCCGAAGCCCCCCCGCATCGGAACTGTGCGGGGGGCTTCGGGGACGTGCGTCGGCGTCAGCCCTTGCCGGGGGTCACGCAGGAGGTCGTGCCGACGGTGTAGCTGCCGCCGGTCGCGTCGTCGACGGTCTGGACGAGGCCGGTGCCCGCGAGCCCGACCAGGGCGGTGGCCTTCGCCTCGAGGTCGGTGAGCTTGGTGCCCTTCTTGAGGCTGACGAGCCCGCCCATGTCCGCAGGGGCGGTCACCGTGAGGACGCCCTTGGCGGCGTCGATGGAGCCGGACGCGGAGCCCGAGCTGGTGTAGAGGTTCCCCTGCAGGTCGCCCATGTCGTAGGTCTCGCCCAGAACCGGGTCGACGCCCACCGAGACGTACAGCTGGTTCTCGTCGCCCGGCGCGTTGAAGCCCACGTAGTACGTGCGGCCGAACGGCGCCTGCGTGTCGGTGTCGGAGTAGCCGGCGAGCCGGATCACCGCGGTGACGACCTTGCCGTTGCTGGCGACGTCCGCCGAGAGGATGTCGAGGTTCTTGTCGCTGGGTCCGGCGACCGCGGCGTCGCCTGCCGCGTCCGTGACGAGGTTGCAGACCGGCTTGGCCTTGGGCGCGGCCGCGGCAACACCGGTCGCAGCGGCAAGCGCGGCGCAGACGCCGAGGGCGAGGACGGGACGGAAAGCGGACGCGAGGGGGGTCTCCCGATCAGAGGTGGAGGCTGGTTGAGCGGGAGAGTTCGCCGTGACGGGCGGACTACCTGCCTTACGCGATGGACACCTTTGAGTGGTCACCCAGCATCAGGCGGTGCGCCCGCGGCAGCGCCGACGACGGAGCCACCTCGACCTCCTTACCGATGAGCGAGTCCTCGATGCGCCGCACGCCCCGGATAGTGGACTGCTCGAGCACGATCGAGTGCTCGATCTCGGTGTCCTCGAGCGTGCAGCCGAAGTAGATCGAGGTGAACGGACCGACATAGGTGTCCCGTACGACGGTGCCGCGGCCGATGATCGCCGGGCCGCGGACGACCGAGCGCTCGAGCACCGCGCCCTCCTCCACGACGACTCGCCCGATGACGCGGGACTCCGCGTCGACGGTGCCGTGGACGGCGGGCTCGAGCGACTCGAGCACCTTGCGGTTGCACTCGAGCATGTCCTCGAGCCGGCCGGTGTCCTTCCAGTAGCCGGTCACGAGGTGCGGGCGGACGTCGCGACCCTCGTCGATGAGCCACTGCAGGGCGTCGGTGATCTCCAGCTCGCCCCGGCCGGACGGCTTGATGGCGCGGACGGCGTCGTGGATGACCGGGCGGAACATGTAGACGCCGACCAGCGCCAGGTCGCTCTTGGGCTCCTTCGGCTTCTCGACCAGCGTCGTGACGCCGCCGTTCGGCCCGAGCTCCGCGACGCCGAACTGCGACGGGTTCTCGACCTTGGTCAACAGGATCTGCGCGTCGTAGGTGCCGTCGCGGAACTCCTGCACCAGCTCGGTGATGCCGCCGATGATGAAGTTGTCGCCGAGGTACATGACGAAGTCGTCGTCACCGAGGAAGTCCTGCGCGATGAGGACGCAGTGCGCCAGGCCCAGCGGCGCGTCCTGCTTGATGTAGGTGACCGAGATGCCGAGCCCGGAGCCGTCGCCGACGGCCGCCTCGATCTCGGCAGCGGTGTCGCCGACGATGATCCCGACGTCGGTGACGCCTGCGTCGCGGATCGCCTCGAGGCCGTAGAACAGCACCGGCTTGTTGGCGACCGGCACCAGCTGCTTGGCGCTGGTGTGGGTGATGGGGCGCAGGCGGGTGCCCGCGCCGCCGGACAGGACGAGTGCCTTCATGTCCGGCAGGCTAGTGCGAGCTGCCACCACGACGGCCGCGGCGTCGGTAGCCTGGCGATCAACGGCGCGGAACCTCCTCCCGCCGCGGCACGTCCTCGGGACAGACCCCAGGAACGAGGAGACGGACCCGGTGACGGACAGCAGGGACTGGAAGGCCGGCGGCGACGAGCCGTCCGAGCCCGGGCTGCCCCCGCACCTGGACCCCCGACGCCCCCGTGGCGGACTGCCGCCCCGGCCGCCGCGCAGCGTCCCCCCGCGCGTCGCGGCGGCGCCACGGCAGCCGCAGCGCACCGTCCTGCCGATGGCGGCGCCGCCGCGCGCACCGGGCGTCGTGAAGTCGGGCAAGCCGGTCGGGCGGCGCAGCCGCCGCGGACGCGCCGCCCGCGTCCTGAGCTGGCTGGCCGTCCTCACCTCGTTCTCCGTGCTCACGGCGGCGGTCGGCGGGTACGTCCTGCTGAACCACTACGACGGCACGATCAACCGCATCGACGTGTTCACCGGTGACCGGACCCGTCCGGCGGACCTGCCGCGCGACGCCCAGAACATCCTCATCGTGGGCTCGGACAGCCGTGGTGACCTCGCCGCCGGGGAGGGACCGCAGGGCACCGGGAGCAACTTCGTCACCGGGCAGCGGTCCGACACGGTGATCCTGGCCCACCTGTACGGCGACGCCGACAAGGCGCAGCTCATCTCCTTCCCCCGCGACTCCTGGGTGCCGATCCCCACCTACACCGACCCGGAGAGCGGCAAGGTCGTCGAGGCGCACGACGGCAAGCTCAACAGCGCCTTCTTCGAGGGCGGCCCCGGGCTGCTCATCGAGACGATCGAGGGCATGTCGGGCCTGTTCATCGACCACTACATGCAGATCGACTTCGACGGCTTCCAGACGATCGTCAACCGCCTCGACGGCGTCGAGGTGTGCCTGTCCAAGCCGGCCAAGGAGAAGGACTCCGGCATCGACCTGCCGGCCGGCCGCCAGACGATCAAGGGCGACCAGGCACTGGCCTTCGTCCGGCAGCGCAAGGGCCTGCCCAACGGCGACGTCAGCCGGATCGAGCGCCAGCAGCAGTTCATCGGCGCGATCGTGCGCAAGGTCCTGTCGGCCGGCACGCTCGCCAACCCGCTCAAGCTCAACGGCGTGATCACGGCCGCCACCGAGTCGCTGGACGTCGACAAGGGCCTGACCATCGACGACCTGCGCGACCTCGCGCTGCGCTTCCGGACCTTCAACGCGGGCGGGGTCATCTTCAGCACCGTGCCGATCGAGAACATCGCAGGCGTGCGGCAGCGGCAGTCGGTCGTCCTGCTCGACGAGGCGGCGATGGACACGCTGTTCGACGGCCTGCGCCGCGACGTGGCGCCGGGCACGCCGGACGCCGAGCCGTCCGCCCCGTCGTCGACCGGCGCGCTGATCGTGCGACCCGGCGCGGTCCGGGTGCAGGTCTTCAACGGCGCCGGCGTCGCCGGTCTGGGGCGCAAGGCGTTCCTCGACCTCGAGGCCGTTGGCTTCCAGATGGTCGGCGCGGCCGGCAACCGCGGCAGCGGCGAGTCGAAGACGACGATCTTCCACGGCCCGGACAAGGCCGACTCCGCCCGCACGCTCGCCGCGGCCGTCCCGGGTGCGGTGGTCGAGCTCGACCCCGCCCTGGACCGGACCCTGCAGATCGTCGTCGGCAGCAGCTACAGCGGCGCGAAGCAGGTCACGGTCAGCGGGGCACCCGCCCCGACGAAGGCGCCCAGCAGCTCGGCCTCGCCGGCGCCGGTGCGCACCGCGGCGGAGGACCCCTGCCAGGGCTGACGTCGTGGACCGCCGGCCTGGCCGGCGACCGCGACCCCGCCCAGCCGCTCCTGACGCTGCACGACGGGCCTGCTCGGGTCGAGCTGTCCGGCGCGACCGCGGCCAACTGGGTGGCGAAGTCGGCCAACCTGCTGGTCGACGGCCTCGGCTTGCCCGAGCGGATCGGCCTGCTGCTGCCGCTGCACTGGCAGACCGTGTGCCTGCTGCTCGCCGGCGTGGCCACCGGCGCGACGGTCGACGTCGTGTCCTCCCCCGCCGCGCTGGCCGGCTCCGGCGCCGCCTTCGTCGCGGGCCCGCACGCGCAGGCCGCTCTCGACGCGGGGGTCGACGAGGTGCTCGCACTGTCGGGCCACCCGCTCGGCGCACCGCTGCCGTCCGTGCCGGCGATGGCGTCCGACTACGCGCGCGAGGTGCCGTCCTACGGCGACCACTGGGGCGGCCCGGCGCCCGTCCGGTGGTCGGTCGAGGTCGACGGACGCCCGCTGCCGGCGCTGCCCGTCCTCGAGGTCGGTCCGGCCGACCGGGTGCTGGTGGCCGTCTCGCCGTCCGACCCCTTCGGGCTCGCGGCCCTGCTGGCGGTGCTGACCGCCGGCGCGGCGCTCGTGCTCGCGCCGGACCCCGGCGGGCTCGACCTGGCGGCCGTCGCGACCGGTGAGCGGCTCACCGCCGGCCTGGGCGCCGCCGTCCCAGGACTGCGCGACCTGCTCGCCTGAGCGGTCGGCGTCACGTCGCGCGGCCGGTCGCTCAGGCCGGGCGCGTGCGACCATGGAGGAGCGACGCGGCCCGAGGCCCTCGCCCCCTCCCGTGACAGAGATGGAGACGCAGTGCCTGTCCGCCGCGCCGTGCGCGTGCCCGCGCGCCGGCTGCTGCCCGTGGCGCTCGCCGGCCTCGCGGTGGCCCTCACCGCGTGCGGCGGCGGG
>JAODNS010000129.1 GCA_025465145.1 Frankiales bacterium | reverse complement strand
ACGAGGTAGCCGGTCTCGTACAGCCGCACGACGGTGTAGCCGCCCGGGTACTCCTTCGTCGCGCCGCCCTCGAAGAACGGCAGCGAGCCGGTGCCGGTGGCCATCGACCGGTTGTTGCGGTGCGTGTGCCCGCTGTAGACGCCGCCGACGTTGTCGTGCCGGGCCAGCAGCTGGCGGAAGGCGAGCGCGTCGTCGGGCTTCACGCCGAAGACGCCCGGCGGCACCTGCGTGATCGAGGCGAGGTCGCTGGCCGGGTGGTGGAACAGCGGGATGGTGATCTCGCCGCGCTTCAGCTCGGCCTCGAGGTACTCCAGCTCGCGCGGCGGCAGGATCCCCATGCCGGCGGGGTCGTTGCTGTCGAGCCCGACGAACCGGTACCGCGCCTTGCCGGTACCGATGCTGACCGAGAAGCGCGAGTCCGAGAACGCGTCTCCGAAGCAGTCGTTCGCCGCGCCCTCGCGGCTGCAGCCGTCGTACAGCACGCCGGTGTGCAGTCGGTCGTGGTTGCCGCGCGTCACGTAGTAGACCCCCGGGTCGTTCGGGCCGACTTGGTCCGCACCCCGGAACGTCCCGAAGGTGTCCAGCAGTGCCCGCGACTCCGCGACCTCCTTCGGCCGCGCCTCGCTCGTCAGGTCGCCGTTGGCCAGCAGGAGCGTGCAGCCGCGACCCTTCGCCTCCGCGACGGCGGCTGCTCCCATGAAGCGCCAGTACGGGTTGTCCGGGTCGGCGGCGTACCCGGGTGGCAGGCCGCCGCCGGGCAGCGCGCCGTTGCCCAGGATGAGCCCGGAGGTGCCCTCGCCGAAGTGCATGTCGTTCAGCCAGGCCACCCGGCCGATCTCCTTGCCCGGCGGCGGCACCATCGTCGTGAAGACCGGCGGCGCGGCGGTCGGCGGCGTCACGCCGGGAAGCGGCACCACCGATGGCGTCGCGGGGATCCCGTTGCTCTCCGCCCGCCAGTAGTAGGTGGTGCCGGGCTTCAGGCCGCGCACCTCGACGTAGTGGTACGGGGTCGGGCCGTGCGCGCCCACCTCCACCCAGGTTGTCGGGTCCGGGCTCGTGCCGATCAGGACGCGTCCGGGTGCCGCCACCGGCGTGGGCCGGCCGAACTCGTCAGGGGCGGTGCCGTCGCCGGTGAACCAGGTGATGACCGCCTCGGTGTCCGTCACGGTCACGAGCTCGAGGTGCATGGGCACGGCCGGTCCGGCGGCGTGGACGCTTTCCAGCAGCGAGCCGGCCAGCGGGAACGTCGCGGCCACCAGCGCGATGTAGCGCAGCAGCTGGCGCCTGGTGAGGCCGGTCTCGCACACGAGGGCAGTGTGCCTCTACCGGCGCCGGATCCGCACCGGGCCTGTCGCCGTCCGCACGTCCACGACCTCACCGCCCTGCGTCACCTCGACCTCGGCCGCGTCCACGAGGCGCGCGGCCGCGTTGCGCACCGGCTGCATGAGCTCGCGCCAGTCGTCTCCGCCCTGCGCGCGCGACCTCCGACGGGCAGATCGTGGCGTCCTCGCTGCGATCGGCGAGCAGGGCGAGCACGGCGTCGACGAGGCTCACCTGCTGACGACCGTGACCTCGTCGTCGACGCCGTTCCACGTCATCGCGCCGCGCTCGAACGTCACCAGCCGCACGGTCCGCGCGGCGGCGCTGCGCCACGGCCACTCGCGCTCCTCGTGCTCGTCCCCGGTGGGGAAGCCGAGCGAGGAGCTCTCCGCGCCGAGCTCGACGTACTTCTCGGCAAGCCGGCGGGACAGCCAGTGCGCACCTGTGGCCTCGCTGGACGAGATGCGCCCGTGCTCGAAGACCTGTGCCCGGCCACCGGCGACGGCGACCTCCTCGCCGGTCGGGAAGCCCAGCGGCCCGTCCTCGTTGCCCGCTCGGTCGTACGCCTCCGCCAGCACGTCGTGGACCGGGTACGCGGCACCGCCGGTCCGCAGCGAGACGCGGCCGCGCTGCGTCGGCACAGCCACCCCCGTGCCGCCGGCGACCTCAGCCTGGTCGCTCGTCGGGAAGCCGAGCACGCCCGCCTCGCCGCCGAAGTGCGCGTACGAGACCGCCAGCGCGCCGCGGGTGACGTACGCGCCGAGCGACGGGTGCCAGCTGATGCGGCCGTTCTGGAATCGGGTCACCGCGCCGCCGGCCTGCACGACGTTGCCGGTCGCGGGGAAGCCGAGCGGCCCGGCTTCCGCGCCGAGCTCGACGTAGCGCGCCGCGATCGCGGCGACCGTCTCGTGCACGCCGGTGGCCGCGCTCTGCGAGATGCGCCCGCGCTGGTACTGCTGGGCGCGACCGCCCGCCACCGCGAGCTCGCCGTAGACCGACGCGCCGAGGACGGACCCGTTCTCGCCCATGGCGATGTACCGCTGGGTGATCGGCGTGAACGCGGCCGGCAGCTGGCCGGAGGTGTGGTCGCGGGTGTTGTTGTCCGTTGCGGGTGCGGTCGAGCACTTCTCCCACTTCCACGGCGGGGTGCACGAGACGACCCGGCACTGCACGCCGCCGACCTGTGCGACCTCCGTGTGGCACTGGCCGTACCGGAAGGCGTTGCAGCAGTTCTTGCGCTGGTCGCAGCCGGTGGTGGGTCCGCATCTGCAGCTGCACGACCAGCAGCTCTTCGCGCAGATCCCGGAGGCGCCGCCGCCGGAGCAGCGCGAGCAGGTCGCGTTGCAGTCCACGATGTAGCGGGCCTTGCCGCCGCACAGCGACGCGCCGTCGGCCTTCCACCAGCCGGCCGCGATGGAGCCGGGCGGGCAGGCGTTGACGCCGTCGTTGATGGTCGCGCAGAACACCGTCCAGCCGGACGCGCAGCTCGCGCCGGGACCGCAGACGGCGGCGTAGGCGGTGCCGGGCTTGAGGGCGAACCCGACCGTGTCCACGGCGAAGGCGCTGCCGACGACGCCGGCGCGGACGAGGAACCCGCGCCGCGACGTCCGCTTCGCCAGCCAGCCGGTGACGCCGTCGGAGATCCGGGAGGTGACCGAGGGGGTGGACGGGCGGCCCAGTGCCTGCAGCGCTGCCGCGGTGCTCACGAGACCTCCAGGCCGCGCAGCAGCCGGTCCACCTTGACGGCGCCGGGCGAGCGACGGGCGTGGCTGCCGAGGACGGCGTGCAGCGAGAACGGCCGACCGGACAGGGCGAAGAACCACTGCGCGCCGGTGTTCCCGGCGCGGGTGCGCTGCAGGACCGTCGGCGAGAAGTCGGAGGGCCTCGGGACGGGCAGCCGGCCGGCGACGAACAGCACGGCGTCGGCGTCCTTCCTGTCGTACTCCAGCAGCGCCACGAACGCGTCGTCCGGCCCGAGGTTCTCGACCACGCCGCTGCCGAAGTCGCCGCGGCGCTCGGGCAGCGGGATGGTCGAGGCGTGCAGCAGGGCGTTGCCGGGGCGGCCCGGCTGCGACGGCGGCTGCCGGCGGATCCGCGCCTCCCAGCCGGGCGGCACCTCCAGCACGAGGCCGCCGCTCGCCAGCCTCACGCCGCCACCAGGCCTACGGCGGCTGCGGCCAGCACGCCGGTGGTGGCCAGCCGCGCGCCGCGGGACAGTCGCTCGAGACCGGAAGCCTTGTCCCGCAGGCGTTCCGGCGTCGTCGCCGTCCGCAGCGCGAGCAGCGGCAGCGCCCGCACGAGGCCGAAGACCACCCCGACCAGCAGCCCCGCGTACAGGTCCGCCGCCAGCAGCTCCAGCGCCAGGACGGCGTACGTCGCCGCGCTGGTGACGATCGTGACGATGCCGGTGCCGAGCTGAGCGCCGAATCCGAGGCCGTAGACCCAGCCGCGGTAGCGGACCAGCCAGTCCTCGTCGACCTGCCGCGCGCCGCGGGGGAGCAGGCCGAGCAGGTCGGCCAGCGCCGCGAGCAGGCAGACCCCGGCGCCCGCGAGCGTCAGCGGCTGGTCGAGCAGGAGGTCGCCCAGCCCGCCGAGGGCAGCACCGAGTGCGGCGCCGCCGGCGACGGAGCCGACGACGTAGGCGGTGACCGTGACGGCCCACCGGTTCCCCCGGGCCCGCTCACCTAGCGGGCTGATGCTGGTCAGCATCGACTCACCTCAAGGGGACCAGGTCGCGCGGAGGGCGGCGACCACGGCGACGCCGAGGGCGGCGAGCAGCATCACGACGCCTCGTACAGGCTGGGGTGGCCGGGCTCGATCCCGGCCGAGCGGAGCGCCGCCTCGTCCCGGGCGCGCCGCTGCGAGGTGCTGCCGCTGTCGGCGTGCGCCTGCCCGAGCAGGTCGGCGACCTGCGGCCAGTTCGACCCGGAGCCCTCGCCGACGACGCGGCCGGTGGGGTCGACGAGGACGAAGTACGGCGAGCCGGGTACGTCCAGGCCGTCCCAGACGAGCGTTGACGCGACGACCGGCACGTCCGCGGGGGCGAGCTGGGTGAGCTTGCTCGGGCTCTCCTCGGCGAGGTCGCGGGTGACGACGACGAGCCGCGCGTCGGCCGGCACCTGCAGGCCGCGCTCGCCGAAGGCGGTCCAGAACCCTTTGCAGGTGGTGCAGCCGGACGACAGGAAGGCGAGCAGCGTCGCGCGGCTGCCGCGCAGCGGGATCGCCACGTCCTCGCCGTCGAGGGTGCTGCCGAGCAGCGCCTCGGGCGCGGTGGCGTCGGCGGCGCGCGGCTTCACGACGCCGTCGATCGTCACCGGCACCGGCTCGCTGCGGTCCAACTCCAGCCCCGCCCCCAGCTCGTGCAGCGCCTTGAGGATCTCCGCGTGGCTGCGCAGCAGGCCGGCGACCAGGACGCCCAGGACGAGGACGGCGAGTGCCAGCCCGACGACCAGCGCGGTCATGCCTTCCCCAGCGGCAGCACGGCCAGCATGAGGTAGGTCAGGTACGCGAGGACCCCGGTGACGACGAACAGGCCGACGCCGTACGACAGCCCCGGGTCGCCGGCCGCGACCAGCGACAGCGCCGACAGCGCCCCGGTGACGACCGCGTGCGTGCGCGTCGGGGGCGTGTCGGTCGAGCCGAAGCAGCCGCACGAGGCGAGCGGGCTGCCGCTGCGCAGCGCGCGCAGCACGAAGGCGGTGAAGCCGGCGTACGAGGCGGCCACGGCGAGTGCGACGACCCTGCCGGGGGCGATGACGGCCACCGCTCCCACCAGCGCCTCCAGCGCGGCGAAGGCACGGACCCATCGGGCGAGCACGGGTGCGCGGACGCCGAGCCCGGCGGCGCGCAGCGCCCGGACGAGGGACAGCGGGTCGAGCGCCTTGGCGACCCCGGCAACGACCAGCAGCAGGGCAGCGGCCAGGTACGGAGCCGCGACCACGTCCATCCCCAGACGCTAACCGAGGACGTGCCTACGCTGGGGCCATGCCTGCGTACGACTACCGGTGTCGCACCTGCGACGCGCCGTTCGAGGTGCGCCGCAGCCTGACCGACGACGCCCCGGCGCTGTGCCCGGCCGGGCACGACGACGTGGGCCGGGTGTTCACGCCGGTCGCCGTGGGCGGCTCGGCGGCACCGGCGGCACCCGCAGGTGGGTGCTGCGGCGGCGGCTGCTGCGGCTAGCCGGAAGGCGGGTCCTGCGACTGCTCCGCGAGGAACCGCTCCAGTTCGGCGCCGAGCTCGTCGGCCGACGGCAGGTCGGCGTCCTCCAGCAGCGAGACGCCGCGGCCGGCGAGGAAGGCGTCGTACTGGTTCTCCAGCGCGTGCACGACCTCGGCGACCTCGGGCGCGCCGGCGACCTGCTCGTCGATGGCCTCGCGCGCGGTGGCGGCGGCCGCCTCCAGCAGGTCCAGCGGCAGCTCCAGGTCACCCGCGCGCGCAACCTCCGCGACGAGCGCGGCGGCAGCGGCCGGGTACTCCGTCTGCGACACGTAGTGCGGGACGTGCACCGCGAACCCGACGGCGTCGTAGCCCGCCTGCCCGAGCCGGTACTCGAGCAGGTGCCCGGCCGTGCTCGGCACCTGGACCGCGTTGACCCACGGCTCGTACCCCGCGACGAGCTCCTTGCGGCTGCCGTGCGCGATGACGCCCGTCGGCCGGGTGTGCGGCACGCCCATCGGGATCGCGTTCAGCCCGATCGTCAGCCGGACGCCGAGCCGGTCGACGACCATCCGCACGGCCTCGGTGAACCGCTCCCACTGCACGTCCGGTTCCGGGCCGGCGAGCAGCAGGAACGGCGTCCCGGCGGCGTCCTGCAGCAGGTGGACGGCCAGCTCGGGGTCCTCGTACGACTCCCAGTGGTCCTCGACGAACAGCATCGCGGGCCGGCGGGCGCGGTAGTCGAGCAGCTGGTCGACGTCGAAGCGGGCGACGACCTGCGAGGAGTACGCCGTGAGCAGGTGCTCGCGGGCCAGTCGCTTGCCGCTGCCCGCGTCGATGAAGCCGTCCAGGGCCTGCACGAGCACCGGCCGGTCCAGCTCGGGCCGGTCCGGGTCGAGCTCGAACAGCTCGCTCGGGTCGAGCCTGCGCATCCGTCCGCCTCCTGAGGGTTCTGCTGGCCCAACGTACGGCTGCGCCCCGGATCTTCCTCAGACGACGGCGGTCCCGGCCTCGGCGCGGTCACCCGCGGCCTGCTGCTGGGCCTCGCGCTCCGCCGCCAGGCCGCTCGTCTGGCGCAGCGGGACCTCGGTGATGAAGAAGGTCAGCACGAAGGCCGGGATCATGAGCAGCGCCACGGTGAGGAACACCGAGTGCATCGAGTCGGCGAAGCCCTGCAGGATGACCCGCTGCACCGCCGGCGGTAGCGTCGCGATGATCGAGGTGTCGTTGAGGCCCGAGACCTCGCTGAACCGGGCGATGACCGCGTCTGGCAGCCGGGCCGCCACGGCACGCTCCTTGATGTTGCCGACGAGCGAGCCGAACAGGATCGCCAGCGCGATCGCGACGCCGAAGGTGGCGCCCATCGAGCGGAAGAAGGTCACCGAGCTGGTCGCGACGCCCATGTCCTTAGGTGGCAGCGCGTTCTGCACGGAGATGACAAGCGTCTGCATCGACAGGCCGAGCCCGAGCCCCATGACGAGCATGAACACCTCGGCGTGCCACAGCGGGGTGTCGTACTCGAGCGTCGAGAACAGCAGCATCGAGAGCGTCATGACGGCGGTGCCGATGATCGGGAAGATCTTGTAGCGCCCGGTCCGCGACATGATCCGGCCGGACGTCTGCGAGCTCAGGATGATGCCGACCATGAGCGGTACGAGCATCAGCCCGGCGATCGTCGGGGACTTGCCGCGAACGATCTGCAGGTAGAGCGGCAGCGACGTGAGGCCGCCGAACATCGCCGCGCCGACGAGGAAGCTGGTCGCGCTCGAGACGGTGAAGACCCGGCTGCGGAACACCCGCAGCGGCAGGATCGCCTCCTCACCCATCTTCGCCTGGCGCGGGACGAACAGGCCCAGGCCGAGCAGCGCGGCGGCGATGAGGCCGAGGCTGAGGCCGGACGTCCAGCCCCACTCGCGGCCCTTCTCGGCGACGAGCAGGAGCGGCACGACGCCGGTCGTGAGCAGCGCGGCCCCGAGGTAGTCGATGCGGTGCTCGGAGCGGCGGCTCGGCAGGTTGAGGTTGCGCTGCACCACGACGAGCGCGGCCAGCCCGACCGGGACGTTCAGGTAGAAGATCCAGCGCCAGCCGTCGATGCCGCCGAGCGTGCCCTGCCCGGCGAAGAAGCCGCCGAGCACCGGGCCGAGGACGCTGGAGGTGGCGAAGACCGAGGTGAAGTACGCCTGGTAGCGACCGCGCTCGCGGGGCGGCACGATGTCGCCCACGATCGCGAACACCAGCGACATGAGGCCGCCGGCGCCGATGCCCTGCAGTGCGCGGTACGCGGCGAGCTCGTAGATCGACTGCGCGAGGCCGCACAGCACCGAGCCGACGACGAACACGACGATCGCGAACAGGAAGAACGGCTTGCGGCCGTACTGGTCCGACAGCTTGCCGTAGAGCGGCGTGCTGACGGTCGACGTGACGAGGTACGCGGTCGTCACCCAGGCCTGCGCGGTCTGGCCGTTCAGCTTGTCGGCGATCGTGCGCATCGCCGTAGACACGATCGTCTGGTCCAGGGCGGACAGGAACATGCCGAGCATGAGGCCGCTCAGGATGATCATGATCTGGCGGTGCGTCAGCGTGCCGGTGGCGGCAGCGTCCTTGCGCCCTTGCCGGGCGGCTGCGGTGGCGGGGGTCATGCGCGCACTCCTTGGAGCTCTGGTGCCGACAGGACTGCCGGGCGGTGGGCTGTGACGTCGTCGTTGAAGCGGGCGATCTGCGCGGCGAAGTGACGCAGGTCGGCGTCGGTCCAGTCGGGCAGGAGCCGGCCGAGCACCTCGGCGCGCGAGCGGCGCACCTCGTCGAGGAGTTCGTGGCCGGACGCGGTGAGCTCGAGCAGCTGGGCGCGCGCGTCCTCGGGGTCGCGCGTGCGCATGACCCAGCCGGACCGCTCCAGCGCCGGGACCTGCCGGCTGACCGTCGACAGGTCCAGGCAGACGGCGGTGGCGAGGGTGGACAGGCGGCTCGGGCCGAGCTTCTCGAGGTTGGCCAGCAGTCCCACGGCCGACGGCTCCACGTGCACGCCGCCTGCCTCGACCAGCGCGACGTGCAGGCTGCGCAGGCCGCGGACGAGTTGGACGAGCTGACCGGACAGGTCGTCGATCGGCGTGCTCATGCTGCTCCTCCCGCGGGGTTCGTTGGTTGGTACAAGCATCAAGGTACGGCGCGGCCTTCCCGCGGACGGACCGGATCGGAGTGGCGTAGGCCACAGCCGCTCTTCCCTGGGCCGGACGGCCGGGCGCAGGTAACGTCACGGTCACGAAGGCGCCAGCCGGATCGCCGAGTCCCGCCCCCGGCTGCACGGCGCACGCACCAGTTCCCGGGCGGGAGCGGGGGACCCAGGTTCCTCGGCCGGTACTCGTACCGGCCTCGGGGTGAAGCGCTGCGTGCAGCGCCGGGCGAACAACTCGCGCCCGAACCCGACAGCTCACCTCGCAGGCGTACGAGAGGGCCTGTTCCCGCATGCGCGCGTTCCGCTTCGTTGCCGTCCTCCTGGCCGGCCTGCTGCTCTTCCTGACCGTCGGCGCCGCCTCCGCGGCGACCGCGACCTCGCTGCGGATCGACGCCCCGCCGTCGGTCCCCGCCGGTGCACGGGCGACCGTCCACCTGCGCCTGGTCACCTCGCAGGGCGCCGTGCCCGGCCAGTCCGTCCTCGTCCAGCGCAAGGACCCGAGCGGCTGGGTCCAGGTCGCCAAGGCGACGACCGGGTCCGACGGCCTCGCGACCGTCGCCTTCGCGCTCGGCTCGACCGCCCGGTTCCGCGGCCACTTCCGGGGCGCCGGCTCGTACGCCGCGACGACCAGCGCCGAGGTCGTCATCAAGGCCACGCAGACGCTCGGCGACCGCGCCGTCGCCGAGGCGAAGCGGCACGCGGGCAAGTCCTACCGCTACGGCGCGGCCGGCCCGTCCTCGTTCGACTGCTCCGGCTTCACGCTTTACGTGTACAAGCAGCTCGGCCGCTCGCTGCCGCACAACAGCGGCGCGCAGCGGGACGCGACGAAGCAGGTCGCCAATGGCAGCAAGCGTCCGGGCGACCTGATCTTCACCTTCCGCAGCGGCCGCATCACGCACGTCGGTCTGTACGCGGGCGGGACCGACATGTGGTCGCCCGTGCAGAGCGGGGACCACGTCCGGCTGCAGAGCTTCTCCGGCCGCACGTACACGGTCGGTCGGATCGGCTAGAAGACGATCGCGAGCAGGTAGCCGAGCACCAGGAGCAGCCCCGTCGCCAGGTGGCAGACGACGTTGGACTGCATCAACGGGATGAGCGCGTAGGGCAGCTCGTACCGCTCGGCGAGCGGGCGGTACGTCTGGACGGCCCAGTACGCGCCGCCCAGCGCGAGCAGCGTGGGGACAGGCGTGATCCCGAGCAGCGGGCCGGCCAGCACCAAGGCGAAGGCGACGGCGCAGACGGCCGCGTAGCCGGCGACGACGCGCGCCTTCGGCCAGCGCACGATCAGCGTCCGCTTGCCCGTCGCCGCGTCGGCGGGGCGGTCCGGGACCTGGTTGACGTACAGGATCATCGCGGTGAGCAGGCCGACCGGGATCGACGCGTACACGCTCTCCCAGCTGAAGGCGCGCGTCACGGCGAGGTAGGTGCCCGCCGCCATCACCGGGCCGAAGCCGAGCGCGACGACCGGCTCGCCGAGGCCGCGGTGCACGAAGCGGAACGGCCGGGCCGTGTAGCCGTAGCCGAGGACGAGCGCGAGGGCTCCGACCCAGAGCAGCTGCGTGCTGCGGGTGGCGGCGAGGACGATTCCGATGCCGCCGGCCAGTGCGTACAGGCCCGTCGCGGTGAGCGCCATCGTGCGGCGGCTGACGAGGCCGTACTGGATGACCCGCGAGCCGCCGGAGAACGGCGTCGGGTTGACGTTGGCGCTGTCCGACCCGCTGTCCGCGTCGGCGACGTCGTTGATGACGTTGATGCCGAGGTGCGCGGCCACAGCGGCGAGGAGGCAGAGCAGCCACCAGCCGAGGGCGAAGCGGCCGTCGTGGCCGGCGATCGCGCCGGCGAGCGCCACCGGTACGACCGTCGCGGTGAGGAAGGGCAGGCGGGTGGCGAGGAAGACGGTCCAGAACGCGCTCAGGCGCGGCCGCGTCCCGGTCTTGTCCATGTACTCGCGGCCGGCGGCGACGTTGCGCTCAGCGTATTCGAAGAACGGCGTCTCCGCCTCGTCCCAGCCGCTGGCCTTCGCCGGCGAGACGCGCACGAGCCCGCCCTCGACGCGCGCCGGTCCCCAGACGTTGACGTAGCGGCGCTCGTCGTAGCCGACGCCGGGCTGCGGCCGGATGTGGCTGAAGATGACGCCGACCTCGGCGCCCTCGGGCGGCAGCAGGTCGCGGCTGACCGGCCCGAGCACCAGGTCTGCGCCGGTGTCCTCGGCATGCGGGACGGCGACGCTGACGGGGTAGCCGTCGGGGTCGACGTACGACAGGACGCCGTGCGGGTACGTGCGACTGCGGGAGACCGCCTCGGCGACGGCGAGCCCGGCCATCAGGCACCCACCGCGACGCGCGGGATGCTGACCTCGGGGGAGCGGGACGTGTCGCCGCCGCGCCACAGCAGGACCTTGGTCGGCTCGACCTCGATGGTGTGCCGCTCGAAGAACAGCGGGATGCCGAACCGCTTCTTGACGAACATGTCGATGACCGGCTCCTTCTCCCGCCACATCGGCAGCAGCCGGTCGAAGCTGGTGTGCGGGTCCTCGGAGTCGAGGACGACCGCGTTGCCCTGGATGACGGCGCGGTCCGCGTTGCCGCCCATGGCCAACGGGTCGCTCAGCGACACCGACACCTTCGGGTTTGCCTTGATGTGCTCGAGCTTGCGGGAGAACAGCACGGCGCTGGTGAACAGCACGCGGCTGCCGTCCCACAGGGGGATGAGCGGGTAGCTGATCGGGCGGCCGGTGGCGTTGAGGACGGTGAGCTCGGCGACGAGCGCGACCCGCAGCAGCTCCTCGACCTCGGGAGGAAGGGCGATGTGGCTCATACGCCACATGATCGTCCTGTCGCGCCGTGCGCGCTGCTCGGGAGCGGGTGAGTTGGCTCACTCGCGCGCGGTAGCTGCAGCATCCGATGCCGGCGCGTCGCGCGGCGGATGTGCCGGACACGCCGGGTGTGGATGTTCTGGGTTCCGCGGCAGGTCCGCCGAAGGTGGCTGGCGAGGGTCGGCCCGGCCAGGGTCAGCCGGCGAGGGTGGCGGCGAGGGTCAGTCGGCCGGACCGGCGGCCAGGGCGGGGCGGCTGACCAAGTCCACGCCGTCGACCAGAGCGGCGCCGGCGCGCACGGCCTCGAGCAGCGCCTGGAGCGTCGGCGAGGACGTGTGGTGGACAACGAGCAGGACCGGCACGGGGTCAGACGGTGACGGAGCCGCCGTGCTCGCACGGGCTGGCGTCCGCGTCGTCGAACCACGTCATGCCCTCGCCGAGGTAGCGGAAGCACAGCGTCGTGCCGGCCGGCACGGTCACGCTGGTGCTGCGGGTGTCGCCGCGCTTCTTCAGCGCGTTCACGCCCGGCGTCCAGTCGTTGAACGTCCCCAGGACCGACACCGGCCCCTCCGGGAAGTCCGCGGGCAGGGTGAACGTCACCTTCGCCGTGCCCGCCTTCGGCTGCCTCGTCACCTTGATGCTCATGTGGACGATCCTGACACCTCAACGCCCGAAGACGCTCGCAGGTGGCAGCGGCGCGTCCACCGCCGTCGCGTCGGTCACCGGGCGCGCGCCGCCGGCGAACGTGCGCACCTCGTCGCCGGCCAGCACCCGGGCGCGACCGATGGCACGGGCGGCGCGGCGGGACAGCTCTCGTACGTCGAACGGCTCGTCGGACCCGGCCAGCACCACGTTGCCGAACCGGCGGCCGCGCAGCACCGACGGGTCCGCCAACACCACGACGTGCGCGAACGCCTCCGCCATCGTCGCGACCTGCCCCCGGGCGAAGCCGAACGGCGGCCCGTCCGCGAGGTTGGCGAGGTAGGCCCCACCCGGCTTCAGCAGAGCGTGCACCTGCCGCACGTGCTCGATCGTCGTGCAGCTGACCGGCAGCGAGGCGCCGACGAACACGTCGCCGATGACCACGTCGCTGGTGGCCGGCGTCAGCTTCGCGAGCGCCGCCCGGGCGTCGCCGACCCGCAGCCGGAAGCCGTCGGTGCCCAGTCGCGCGCGGACCAGCTCAACGAGCAGGTCGTCCGCCTCGACCACCACCTGCGGCGAGCCCGGCCGGGTCGCAGCGACGTACCGCGCGAGGGTGCAGCCGCCGCCGCCCAGGTGCAGCACCGTCAGCGGCTCGCCCTGGGGACCGGCGAGGTCGAGCAGGTCGCCGAGCAGCCGGACGTACTCGAACTCCAGGTGCTCCGGGTCCTCGAGGTCGACGTACGACTGCGGCACGCCGTCCACCTCGAGCAGCCAGCCGCGCGGGCGCTCCGGGTCCGGCCGCAGCGCCGCGTCGCCGAAGCGGACGGGTACGGCGATCGGCTCGTCGACGCGCGCGCGGGCCACTACGCGACCAGCAGCTCGAACGAGCGCAGCCGCTCGGCCGGGTCGTGCGTCGACGTCGTGACCATCAGCTCGTCGGCGCCGGTGCGGGCCTGCAGCTCGGCCAGCCCCGCCCGCACCGTCGCCGGGTCGCCGATGACCTGGTCGGCGAGCCGGTCGTCCACGAAGGCGCGCTGCTGCTCGGTGTACGGGAAGGCGGCCGCCTCCTCCGGCGACGGGACCGTCCCGGGGTTGCCGCTGCGCAGCCGCAGCCACGACAGCCCGCCCGAGCCGGCCAGCCAGCGCGCCCGCTCGTCCGTCTGCGCGCAGAGGACGGAGACGCAGACGATCGCGTACGGCCGCTCGAGGACCTCACTGGGGCGGAACGAGCTGCGGTACAGGTCGAGCGCCGGCACGGTGTGCTTCGCGCTGAAGTGGTGCGCGAACGCGAACGGCAGGCCCAGCTGGCCGGCCAGCTGCGCGCTGTAGCCCGACGAGCCGAGCAGGTGCAGCGCCGGGAGGTTGCCCTCGGCCGGGATCGCGCGGACCGCGGCATACGGGTGGTCTGCGGGGAAGCCGTCCTCGAAGAAGGCGCGCAGCATCGCCAGCTCCTGCGCGAAGTCGCCGGCGTCGGTCGTGCCGCGGACGGCGTGCGAGGTCACCGGGTCGCTGCCGGGCGCGCGGCCGAGCCCGAGGTCGATCCGGCCCGGGTGCAGCGCCTCGAGCATCCCGAACTGCTCCGCCACCACGAGCGGCCGGTGGTTCGGCAGCATCACGCCGCCGGAGCCGACCCGGATCGTCGACGTCGCGGCGGCGACCGTCGCGATCAGCACTGGCGGCGAGGACGAGGCGACGCCCGCCATCCCGTGGTGCTCGGCGACCCAGAACCTGGTGAACCCCAGCCGTTCCACGTGCTGCGCCAGCTCGACGGAGGCGCGCAGCGCGTCGCGAGAGGTCGAGCCGGTCGGCACGGGGGCGAGGTCCAGCACGGACAGCGGCACGGTCACGACGGCTGCAACCTCGGGAGGGGAGGGGTCGTTCCGGGAGTGACGGCCGTCACTAGGCTCCAGACATGTCCTTCAACCTCGCGATCATGCTCCGGGAGTCGACGAACGCCCACCCGGACAAGCCCCTGGTGCACATCAACGACCTGACGTTCACGTACGCGCAGGTCGACGAGATCTCGGGTCGGGTGGCCTCGGCGCTGCTGGCCACCGGGCTGCAGCAGGGCGACAAGGTGGCGGTGCAGCTGCCCAACCTCCCGCAGTTCCTGTTCTCCTACTTCGGCATCCTCAAGGCCGGGCTCGTCATGGTCCCGCTGAACCCGCTGCTGCGCGCGCCGGAGGTGAAGTACCACCTGGAGGACAGCGACGCGAAGGTGCTCATCACCTTCGAGATGTTCGCGGAGGAGGCGTACAAGGGCGCGTCCGAGATCGACGGCCTCACGACGTACGTCGTGAACATGCCCGGCAACGACCAGCGGCCGGAGGGCACCAAGCACTTCGACGAGCTGTACTTCGCCGACGACACTCGCGAGATCGTGCCGCTGAGCGCGGACGAGACCGCCGTGCTGCTCTACACGAGCGGCACCACCGGCAAACCCAAGGGCGCCGAGCTCACGCACTTCCAGCTGTACATGAACTGCACCGTCGCCGGCGAGCTGTTCGAGTTCCAGGAGACCGACCTCGGCGTCGCGGTGCTGCCGCAGTTCCACGTCTTCGGGCTGTCCAGCGTGCTGAACGTGACGGTCCGCTACGGCGGGACGATGGTCCTGGTGCCGCGGTTCGAGCTGGGTGCGGTGGTCGACGCGATCGAGAAGCACCGCTGCACGATCTTCAGCGGCGTCCCGACGATGTACTTCGGGCTGCTCAACATGGACACCAACGGCCGCGACCTGTCGTCGCTGCGCGTC
>JAODNS010000109.1 GCA_025465145.1 Frankiales bacterium | reverse complement strand
TCGTCCGTGTGCTTCACGGCGTGGTCGTCGTGGAGTCGGTCCACCTCGCCCGCGTCGAACGCGGACTCGTCGTGGTCGTTGTCGGCGACGTAGCCGACGACGAGGTCGCCGTCGCCGGAGTCGGTCCACAGCCGCTTGTCCTTGCGCTCCGGGTTGCGGGCGATCACCGCGTTGGCCGCGGACAGGATCGTCTGGGTGGAGCGGTAGTTCTGCTCGAGCAGCACGACCTCGGCGCCGGGGAAGTCGTTCTCGAAGTCCTGGATGTTGCGGATGTCCGCGCCGCGGAACGCGTAGATCGACTGGTCGGCGTCGCCGACGACGCAGAGCTCCGCGGCCGACAGGTCGAGCCCGACCGGCTGGGACAGCAGACGGACCAGCGTGTACTGCGCGTGGTTGGTGTCCTGGTACTCGTCGACCAGCACGTGCCGGAACCGGCGCTTGTAGTGCTCGGCGACGTCCGGGAAGACGCGCAGCAGGTCGACCGTGGTCATGATCAGGTCGTCGAAGTCCATGGCGTTGGCCTCGCGCAGCCGCGCCTGGTAGGTCGCGTAGACCCCGGCCACCTGCTTCTGCAGGACGTTCTCGGCTTTGTCGCGGGCGGTCTCCCAGTCGACGAGCTCGTTCTTGAGGTCGCTGACCTGGTTGCTCATCGAGCGGGCCGGGAAGCGCTTCGGGTCCAGGTCGAGGTCGCGGCAGACCAGCGTCATGAGTCGCTGCGCGTCGGCCTGGTCGTAGATCGAGAACGTCGTGGTGAAGCCGAGCTTCTTGGCCTCGGCGCGCAGGATCCGCACGCAGGCGCTGTGGAACGTGCTCACCCACATCGCGCGGGCGCGGCCGCCGACGAGCGCCGCGACGCGCTCCTTCATCTCGCCAGCAGCCTTGTTGGTGAAGGTGATCGCGAGGACCTCGCCCGGGTGCACGCTCCGGGCCGCGAGCAGGTAGGCGATGCGCGTCGTCAGGACCTTCGTCTTGCCCGAGCCGGCGCCCGCGACGACCAGCAGCGGGCTGCCCTCGTGCACCACTGCCGCGCGCTGCTGCGGGTTGAGCCCCTCGAGCAGCCGGTCGAGGTCCACCCGCGGCCGGCTCGGGGCGAGCACCGCGGGCGACAGGTCCTCGTACGGCAGCGTCACCCTCGCCAGTCTAGGGAGCGGCACCGACAAGCAGGAGTCTCCGGCTCGACGTCGAAAACGGGCGAGAGACCCACCTCGCTCCGGAGGACCAGACGTGCGCATCCGCTCCGCTGTCGTCACCGCTGCCGCCGCAGCACTGACCCTGCCGCTCGTGGCCCAGGCCGCCGCGCCGACCGATCCCGTCGCCCTCGCGCGCCTGACCGCCGCGAAGCTCGGTACGACGCTGGTGGCGACGCCCGAGCCGCTGACGAGCCCGAACGTGGACCTCGTCGCGACGATCCCCGGCACGTACATCGGCATGCACCAGGTGAGCACGACGCGGCTGGTCGCCACCGGCACGGACGGCCTCACCACGTTCGACATCAGCGACCCGGCGCTGCCGAAGCCGATGGGCGTCCTGCCGCTGCCGCACTTCGAGAACGAGGACGTCGCGGCCGACAGCCGCGTCGCCATCGTCGGCAACGACCGCGAGAAGGGCAGCAACGGCGGCATCCTGTTCATCGTCGACCTGGCGAACATGAACGTGCCGACGCTGGCCTCGACCCTGCCGCTCAACATCGCCGGGCCGATGGACACCGAGCGCGGCCCGGGCCACACGACGAACTGCGTCGCCCCCGGCGCGAACCCGTGCCGGACGCTGTGGCTGACCGGCGGCCACCGCGTGTGGGTGGCCGACCTGTCCGACCTCAAGGCTCCGAAGCTGCTCGGCGCCTTCGACAGCCCGGCGAGCATGGGCAGCACCGGCTTCGGCACGCCCGGCACGATGCGGACCGGCGCCACCCACGACGTCGAGCGCGACAGCACCGGCACCCTGTGGGTCACCGGCTCGGGCGGCGCCTTCGGGTACCGGCTGACGGCCGACCCGCTGAAGCCGCGCCTGCTCACCGGCACCGGCAAGGAGGGCGTGAAGCCCGACGTCAACGACTTCATCCTGCACAACAGCAAGCGGTCCACGGCGACCAAGGACACCCTGCTCGTCACCGAGGAGGACTACGTCGACGACCGGCACACCGACGACTACCCGCCGGGCAGCTGCAACGGCCAGGGCAAGTTCCAGACCTGGAGCATCGCGGGTGCCGAGCAGGGCCGCGGGATGAAGCTGCTCGACCAGTGGAAGACCGAGGTCACCGGCGCGCCGTTCGTCTCCGGCAACAAGGCGCCCATCACGGCCAACTGCTCGTCGCACTGGTTCCAGGAGCGCAAGGGCGTCGCGGCGGTGGGCTGGTACGAGCAGGGCACCCGCCTGCTGGACGTCCGCAACCCGAAGGCCGTCAAGCAGGTGGGGTACTGGCTGCCGCCGAACGCCGTCACCTGGGCTGCGTACTGGATCACCGACGACATCGTCTACACCGCTGACGTCGGCCGCGGCATCGACGTGCTGCGCGTGAACCGGGCGGCCACGAAGCCGACGGTGGCGCCGATCCGGGCCGAGTGGCTGGGCGCCGCGCCGCGCACGGAGCTGCTCGCGGCCAGCAAGGCCTGGGGCTGGGGCTGCGCGACGATGCTCGAGCACGCCTGACCGACACTCGTACTGCAGGATGTCCGCATGGCGGACGAGTACGTGGTGGAGCGGGTCCTGGTCGTCGTCGCGCACCCGGACGACGTCGACTTCGGCGCCGGCGGCACGATCGCGACCTTCACCGAGGCCGGCCTCGAGGTGTCGTACTGCATCGTGACCGACGGCGACGCGGGCGGCTTCGACCCCGACGTGCCACGCGACCAGATCGGCGGCATCCGGCAGGCCGAGCAGCGCGCCGCGGCCAAGGCGGTCGGCGTCGAGGACGTGGTCTTCCTCGGCTACCCGGACGGCGCGCTCGAGGTGTCCCTGCAGCTGCGCAAGGACATCAGCCGGGTGATCCGGCAGAAGCGGCCGCACCGCCTGCTGACCCAGTCGCCGGAGCGGAACTGGGACCGCATCTACGCCTCGCACCCGGACCACATGGCCGCCGGCGAAGCGGCCCTGTGCGCGGTCTACCCCGACGCGCGCAACCCGTTCGCGCACCTCGAGCTCGCGCAGGAGGGGCTGGACGCTTGGACGGTCGGCGAGGTGTGGGTCATGGCGGGTACGGGCGGCGGGGCCAACCGCTACGTCGACGTCACCGACGTCTTCGACCGCAAGGTCGAGGCGTTGCGCGCGCACGAGTCGCAGACGGCGCACATGGACGACCTCGAGGGCATGCTGCGCGGCTGGCTCGGCCTGAACGCGCACGCCGGCGGGCTGCTCGACGGCCGGCTGGCCGAGGCGTTCCGGGTGCTGGACACCCGCTGACGGCTACTCGTGCAGGCCGGCTCGGCCGCCGAGACGGGTCTGCGAGGCGTCGAGCAGCCACAGCAGCAGCGACCCGGTCCAGGTGAGCACGAGCGGCAGCAGCGGGAGCAGCTTCGGCACGTCGTGGCCGCGCAGGACGTAGGCGGCGCCGAGCCCCACCAGCACCGCGGCGGCGGAGACGAGGGCCCAGCGGAACGTCGAGAAGCCGCGGGTCTCGGCCATCTGCAGCGCGGCGTAGACCGGGGCGACCGTGACCAGCACCAGGCCGACCAGCAGGACCGCGAGGACGACGACGAAGGCGACCGTCGCGACGAGCACGTCCACCATCGGCTCAGCCTAGGGGCAGTCCGAGCCCGCAGACGGCTGCCACCAGGAGGCCCAGGACGAGCAGCGTGCCGGCCCGGCGGGTGTGCACGAAGCAGATGGCGGCGAACCACAGCGGCCACACCGGGAAGCCCGGCGGCGGCTCGTCCGGCCGGGGCTCGGACAGCGCGCCGAGGACCTTGCGCAGCACCGGGATCCCGCCGGCGACGAAGAGCACCGGCCAGGGCAGGGAGCCGACCAGGACGGCCAGCAGCGTCGTCACGTAGAAGGCGACGAGCAGCCCCTTCGTGGCCGTCCGGGCGCGCTGCTCGCCGAGCAGCACCGGCAGCGTCCGGGTGCCGGTGGGCTCGTCGTACGGGATCTTGTCGATGTGCTTGCCCATGAGCACGGTCGTGCAGAGCAGCCCGTACGGCACGCTCGCGACCCAGACCTGCCAGGGCAGCTCGCCGACGGACGAGTAGTAGGTGCCGGCGACCATGAGCGGCCCCCAGGTGAGGAAGACGTCCGGCTCGCCCAGCCCGTGCTTCTTCAGCCGCAGCGGCGGGGCCGTGTAGGCGTACGACAGCAGCAGGCCGGCCAGCGCGAAGGCGATGACCGGCCAGCCGTGCCGGCTGGCGAGCACGAGCATCACGACGAGGTCGACCACCTGGCAGGCGAGCACCGCGCCGACGAGCTGCTTCTTGGTGACCAGCCCGGACAGGATCGGGTGCGGCGCGTACAGCGCCCGCGGGTACGACTCGGTGTCGGTGCCGACCTGGGCGTCGGCCAGGTCGTTCATGAGGTTGTTCGCCGTGTGGGCGACGGTGATCCCGAGCAGCGCGAGCAGGAAGTCGCCGTACGAGAACCCGTCGGCGCGGACGGCGAGCAGCCCGGCGACCAGCCCGGCGAAGATCGTCATCGGCAGCACGGCGGCGCGCGTGACGACGAGCCAGCGGGTGACGCCGTCCGCCTCCACGCCCGGGGGCGGGTTCGTGGTGCGCAGCGCGTAGACCCACGAGGCGCGGCGACCGGTCGACGGGGGGCGGAGCAGCCGCTCGGACCTCATGCGGCGCACGGTACGCAAGGCGGCCTGCCCGCGCTCGATCGACGCAGGCTGCCGCGCCGTCTCGCGTGGTCCCGCGTCCTCGGGAGGCGTCGGAGCGTCGACCACGCCGGCCGTGGGACGGCGACGAGGCCGCCCCCTGCTGCGGGGAGCGGCCTCGTCGGAGCGCTGGGGGGGCTACTTCTCGTGCTTCTTGCCCTTGCCGTGCCCCTTGGCCGGCTTGGCCTTCGCGGCCTTGGCCGGCTTCGCCTTTCCGGGCTTGGCGGCCTTGGCCGGCTTCGCCTTGGCCGGCTTCTCGGCCTTCTCAGCCTTGCCGGGCTTCTCGGCCTTCTCAGCCTTGCCGGGCTTGTCCTTCTTGGCGCAGCCGTGCGCGGCTGCGGACCGGGAGGTGCCGGCGGCCTTCGCCGCGTGCACGGCGGTGGAGACGCAGTAGCCGTGCGTGTCGGTCGGGCGGATGCCGACGGTGTGCGTGTCGCTCTCGGTGGCCTCCGCCTCGTTCGCGTCGTCCGCCTCGTCCGCGTCATCGGCCTCGTGGGCCTCGTCGTCGCCCGACAGGACGCTGCCCGTCGGCGCCGCGGCCACCGTCGAGACGACCGTCTCGGGCACCTCGGTGCTGTCGCTGACGAGGGAGACGGTGGTGGCGGCGCCGGTGCCGGTGAGCAGCACGGCGGCGGTGCCCACGGCGGCCATCTTCAGGTTGTTCGTGACGATGCTGGTCCAGCTGGGCATGGGGTCCTCCGGGTCAGTGGCGGGGACGAGCTAGAAGCTGATGCAGCCCTGCGAGCGGCCGAGGCGGTACAGACCGGAGCGGTCGCCGGCCTGCAGGCCGGTCAGGGAGGCCGGGAGCACGGCGTTCATGAGCTCGCCGCTGTCGTGCGGGTGGGCCAGACCGGCCGCGTGGCCGAGCTCGTGCAGCGCGACCGCCGTCCACGAGTTGCCGCCGCGCAGCGGCAGGCGGTCGGTGCGGTCCAGCGCGACGACGGCGCCGCGGGTCGCGGCAACGGTGCCGGTGGCGGTGGAGCGGCCGAACCAGGTGGTGCGGGTCATGCCGAGCACGCTGGAGGGCTTGCCGCGGAGCAGGTCGCTCGAGGTGCCGTCCGTCCAGCCGATGAGGACGGGCTTCTGCGTCGAGGTCGTCGGCAGCCAGGAGCTCGACGGCGCGGCCGTGGTCGTGCCGTCGAAGACCCAGGTCGTCCCGGTCGCGGCGGCGACGGAGGCCACCGCGCTCTTCAAGGCGCCGAGGCCGCCGAGCGGCGCCCGCATGACGTTGGCGCGCCAGTGGATGGCTGCGCACGGGTTCCAGCGGACGGGCTTTCCGCCGACGACCGCGGAGAACGCGTAGGAGGCCCCGGTGGCCGTCGTGATCGTCGCGCCGGCGGTGACCGCGTGCCCGCCGGAGACGTGCCGGGTCTCGACCGCACCGGCAGCGGCGGGGGCCGCCATCGCGGAGGCCGGAACCGGGGCGAGCACCGCAGCGGCGGTGGTGGCGACGGCAAGGGTGCGCAGGACACGGGAACGCAGGGACATCGGGCGGCCTGTTCCTCTCGGCTACAGGACCGCCCGGTTTCGGTAGCCCGGCGAGATACGAGATCCCCGTGGCTTTGCGTCACCGCCTTGCAGCGGTTTTGCGTTTGTCGACCGGTCCTTGCTGGCGTTGTCAGGAGGTGTATCGGCAGGTCACGCCGGATCGTTACAGTGCGTGACCAAGATTCTTTCCAGCCAAACGGGTGAACCTCAGACGAGCCGCCGGGCCGGAGCGGTGCGCAGCGTGGCGAACCGGCCGATGCCGCGGGGCCGCTCGCTGACGGGCAGGACCGGCGGGGCACCCTTGCGCGCCATGCCCCCGAGGAGCCGCGGCTGGGCCGTGGGCTGCTGCAGGGCGTACACGAAACCGCCGGCCAGCAGGGCCAGCAGCGATCCCGCGACGTACCGCTCGCGGTTGCTGACCGGCGCCACCGGCCGGGCAGCGGCCACCGGCACCGGCGCCGCGGTGACCGGAGCCTCGGCGCTGACCGGGGCCGGCGCGACAGGTACGGCGAGCTCGGGAACCGGCCCGGCGACGGCCAGCGGCGGCGCGTCGACCGTCACCGTGGGTGACAGCGGCGGCGTTCCGGGCGTCCCGGCGGCGGGCGGGACGAACCCGGCGCCCGGGTCCTCTGCGGCCGGCTGCTCGGCCGGCTGCTCGAGCGCCACCTCGGGCGTGAGCGAGGTCGCGTCCGGCTTCGCGAAGTCGACCAGGAACGGCGCCGCCCCCTCGATCGGCACGATGGCGAGGCTGTAGCCGCCGAGCGCCTCGGCGGGCGCGTCGAGCAGGAAGGTCACCGAGGTGCCGTCCGGCGCCAGGGCGCCCGGGGCCGGCCGGCCGCAATCGTACTCCGGCCGGGTGTCGTACGGCTGGTCGCTCCCTGCCTTCCACGTCGCCGTCTTCGTCGGGCACGCCTGCACCTCGATGGTGCCGACGGCGGTGTTGGGCACGACCTTCAGCTCCAGCCGGCCGCCGCTGACGGCCTGCCCAGTCAGGTCGTAGGCCACGGCTGCGTAGGCGGTCGGGCCGTTCGGGCCCTGGCCCACGTGCAGGTCGTCCCCGCCGGTCGTCGGCTGCGGCAGCGCGACGCCGTTCGCGCTCGCGGCGTTCCACCAGCCGCTGCGGGTCGGGGCGTCCGCGGCAGCGACGCCGGACAGGGCGCTGAGCAGCCCGAGCGTCCCCACGGTGACGGCGCAGGTGCGGCGCATGTCAGCTCTCCTTCCTGGTGCGGGCCGTGACGGTCTTCTTCGGTCGCGCCGCGGCGGACACCCGCTGCTTGGGCGGCAGCGGGGCGCCGGAGCGCTCGATGGTGGTGATGTCCCCGCCCAGGTACGACGTGATGACGCGGGGGTCGCTCATGACGACGTCCGCCGGCCCCTGCAGCACGACCTGGCCGAGCTCGAGCGCCACGATCTCGTCCGACAGCGACGTGATGAGCGGCATGTCGTGCTCGATGATCAGCATCGCGCAGCCGGTCTCCTGTCGGATGCGCAGCAGCAGCGGGCCGAGCGCCTCGGTCTCGCGCTGCGCGATGCCGCTGGACGGCTCGTCCAGGAGCAGGACCAGCGGGTCGTGCGCGATCGACATGGCGAGGTCCACGATCCGGCGCGATCCGGTCGAGAGCTCCGAGACGAACTTGTCCCGGTACGCCTGCAGGCCCATCAGCTCGATGAGGTCCTCGACCGTGTAGGCGACGTCAGCCTCCGACTCCCGCATCGCCGGCGTGGCGAACAGCGCGGACACGTGGTCCGTGACGTCGATGTGCCGCTCGAGGCCGAGCGCGATGTTCTCGGCGACCGTGAGCGACGGGAAGATGCGGGCGTCCTGGAACGAGCGGCCCAGACCGATCTGCGCCCGCCGGTCCGCTCCCCACTCGGTCACGTCGATCCCGTCGAGCACGATCCGGCCGCCGTCGTTGGGCAGGTGCCCGGAGATCAGGTCGAAGATCGTGGTCTTGCCGGCGCCGTTCGGGCCGATGAGGCCGAGGATCTGGTTGCGGTGCAGCGTGAACGCGACGTCCTTGACGGCCGTGATGCCGCCGAACCGCCGGGTCAGCCCGGACACCTCCAGGACCGGCTGGTCGAACGCGACGGGGGCGTCCTTCTCCCGCGGGCTCGTGGTCGCCGTTCCGGACATGCCGTCGGAGGCGCCCTGCAGGAACACCGACCGCAGGATGTCGTCGCGGCCGAGCAGCTCCTCGGTCGGGCCGGAGAACCGGACCTCGCCCTTCTCCATGAAGTACGCCCGGGTGGCGATCGTCAGCGCGACGTTGACCGACTGCTCGACCAGGATGATCGTGGCGCCGTCGCGGTGGATCTCGCGAACGATCTCGAGCAGCTGGCCGACGATCGCGGGCGCGAGGCCGAGCGACAGCTCGTCGATGATGAGCAGCCGCGGCTTGGCGACGAAGGCCATCCCGAGTGCGAGCTGCTGCTGCTCCCCGCCGGAGAGGTTGCCGGCCATCTGGTCCCAGCGCTCGCGGATGCGCGGGAACATCTCCAGCACGCGCTCGGTCCGCTCGGCGATGTCCTTCGGGTCCTCGTGCGCGAACAGCCAGGCGCCGGCCTTGAAGTGCTCGGCGACGGTCAGCGTCGGGAAGACGGCCTTGCCACCGGGCACCTGCACGACGCCGCGCTTGGCCGTCGCGACCGCGTCCTCATGCGTGATGTCGACGCCGCCGAAGTGGATCTGACCGGCGGCGGGGTCGACGAGGCCGGACACCGCCTTGAGCAGCGTCGACTTGCCGGCGCCGTTGGTGCCGAGCAGCGCGATGATCTCGCCCTGCTCCACGTCGAGGTCGACCCCGAACAGGATCTGCACCTTGTCGTACGCCACGTCCACACCGCGGCAGCTCAGCAGCGGGCCGTCGTACGGGGCGTCCAGTGCCAGCTGCGCGACCTGCTTGCTGCGGAACCTCATCGCACTCCCTCCGGCACGCGCATCCGCAGGTGCTCGTGGGTGGCCAGCTCGTCCAGCGTGAGCGGCACCTCGCAGGCGGGACAGGTGTACGGCGCGGGATCGTCCACGTGCTCGGCGGCCACCTCGGCGTGCTGCACCACCGACCGCTGCTGCTCTTCCTCGAGCAGGCGGTCCGCGACGAGCGACGGCACGTGGATCCCGCGCTTGGCCGCGATCTTGCGCAGGAAGTCGTCCCGGGCCGCGAAGCACTGCTCGGCGAGACCGCCCGGGTTGAAGTAGAGGTTCAGGATGAGCAGCGGCCCGGTGAGCAGCAGCGGGATGACGGACCGGATCGTGTCGTGCTCCCGCAGCAGCGGGCCGTAGGCGTCGGGGGCGAAGAAGACGAACGCCTGGAAGGCGATGACGCCCAGCGCCCCGGCCCAGACCGAGGTCAGGCCGCCGATGCAGGCGGCGAGGAAGATGGCGA
>JAODNS010000075.1 GCA_025465145.1 Frankiales bacterium | reverse complement strand
CGGGGCGTCAGTTCAGCCGCGAACTTCGCCTCGATCAGGATCCGGTCGAGCTGCTGATCGTCGACGCCCGCGACGTCGGGACGCCCGAGATCACCGCGCGTCGCCTGCCCCGTCCAGTGCAGCTGATCTGGTACGGGAGCGCCGGCCGCTTGGGCGAGCCGGATGACAGCGGCCCTGGCTGCGGCGGACTGGCGAAGGATCCAGATGAGAGCTTCGGTCGCGACGTTCTCCTCGCTCGTGGCAAAGCGTTGCGACAGGTAGCCGAGCACTCGCTCTTCGGCCATGCGTGCCCCCTCCCGTTCGGCAGTGCTCAGAGCGTCGGCATGTGGGCGCTCATGCTCACGGCAGCGGCTTCGAAGTTGACCACCGTCTCCGACGCCTCGCGTGACACTGGTGCCCAGTACGAAACCTTCGACAGGTACGACCAGTAGCCCGTGCCCCTGCCGCTGCGGTAGCTGACGTCACGCAGCCGGCTGAGCGCACCAAGTCGGCCGGCCAAGTACTTGCTCGCGGAGTAGGGCAACGATGCCCTGGTTGCGGTCTCGCCGTAGAAGTACCGGTGGTCGTACTTCTCCACGAGCATCCGCCAGTCGTCCGGGTTGGCGAGCGCCCAAGCCCTCTCAACGAGGCCGTACTCCACCCAGCCGCCGCCAAAGCTGTCACTGGCCTCCTGCACGGCCTTGGGCAGTGACCAGCGCAGGTCGAGGCCCAGGCTCTGCCCGAGGTCGACTGGCTCGTCGGGCGCAGCCCAAGAGAACGGCCCCGGCGACGGGTGATCGTCGCGCGCGCACGTGAACTCCCATCCGAGCGTGTCGTTCCCGACATAGGCCAGCGCAGCGAGGTCCTCGGAGTGCATGGGGCAGATCTGCGCATCGGGACGGCCTGTCATCGCACTTCCTCGTCGTCGGCAAGCGCAGCCTGCCAGAGCCGGAGCGAGCACTCGCTGTACGCGATGAGCCGCACCAGCTCGACCTGCGTCTGCGCCGCTCGGACCGCGGTCACCGACACCTGCGCCGCCTCGTCCTCCGGATACCCGTAGACCCCGGTCGAGATCGACGGGAACGCGACCGACTGCGCACCGACCTCGTCCGCCCGTGCGAGTGCTGCCTGGTAAGCGGCGGCTAGCAAGTCCGGACGCACCCCCACCCGCCGCGCATCGGGGCCAACCGCATGGACGACCCAACTCACCGGCGCGAGGTCGAACCCAGGCGTCACCACGGCCTGACCGACCGGGCAGGGTGCGAGCATCGTCGACGCCTCCAGCAGTCGCGGACCCGCTGCGGCGTGCACCGCTCCGTTCACGCCGCTGCCGCCGCGCAGTCGCGAGTTGGCTGCGGTGACGACCGCGTCGACGTCGCGCATTGTCGTGATGTCGCCCTGCACCAGCTCAACCCTCACGCGCGGCTACCTCGTCCGCGAGCGCACGCAGCTCCGACACGGTGAAGGGAAAGTTGAGCCCGATCCCACTGCCGTCGACGTCGCTGATCTCCACGCCCTCGTCATGGACCCGTACGCCGCCGTCCAGGTCGTGCTGCGCGTACAGGACGTCCTCGAGGTCCATCGTCCGGTCGAGCCCGAGCGCCGCGGCCAGCCCTGCCTCGTCGTGCACCACGTCCGGCGCGTGCCGCAGCACGTACTCGCGCGACGTGATCGCCGGATCGAGGAACAGGGCGGGGTCTACCGAAGTGAATCGGTCCGGCCGGCGCAGCAGTCGCCGCCACACCTCGCTGACCGTCTCCCCCAGCGCGCGGTGCTCCGGCCGGGCCAGCGACTGCTGGTACTCCGCGTTGTCGGGCGACAGCACGTGCAGCACGCGCACCCGGTCCGCGACGCCCGCCCTCTCCAGCTCGTGCGCGAGCAGCTGCTGGCGGACCAGCTGGTAGATCGGCTCGTCCAGCAGGTGCTCGAACGCCAGGACGTCAGCGCGCACAGGCCCGTCAGGATCAGTGACCGCGGCGCCGTACCGACCGAGACGCGTGGCATCGCGCGCCGGATCCGGCTTCCGCACGCGGTACGACTCCGTGTACTTCCACTCGACCAGCACCAGCTCGCGCAGCCCGTCGGCCGCCCGGTGCAGGAACGCCGCGTCGACGCTGGTGCAGTGGGCGCCGCGGATCCGCTGCCCCTTCGGCACCTCGCCGAAGAAGTCGGTTGGCCCGATGTACTCGAACGTGAGGTACCGCCCCGGCTCGATCACGAGCACCTCGTCGATGCCGAGCACCTCGCCGAGGGCCCGGATGATCCGCCCCGGATCAGTCACCATCTGCGCGAGCGCGTTGACGCACTGCACCTGGGAAGACAGCAGGTGGTTGCTCGGCCCGCCGTCGATGCCGGCATGCCACGGGATCCCGAGCTCGGCGAACAGCTCGAGCGCCTCCGAGCGCACCTCCGGCAGCAGCGACAGGTCGGCGTACTGCCGCGGCAGGCAGAAGTCGTACGCCGTCCCCCGCGCCAGCCCGTCCTTGTTGACGTACGAAGCGGGCTCTCGGGCCTCGCTCGGCAGCGTCGTGGTGCTCTTCTTCCACGCGATCGCGCGGGTCTTCTCCTGCTCTGAGTAGCTCATCTGCGGGACACGCTAGGGACGAGGTACGACAGAATCGCTCTACGGTCTCGGCATGACGGTGCTGCTGGGGACGGAGGACCCGGCACGGGTACGCGACCTGCGTCGGATGAAGGCGTCCGCGAGCGGACTGCTCGCCGTCACCGCAGCCGTCTTCCTCGCCACCTTCGCCCTCCCCGACAGCACCGCGACGGGCTTCCTGCGCGCGGCCGCCGAGGCGGGCATGGTCGGCGGCCTGGCCGACTGGTTCGCGGTCACTGCGCTGTTCCGCCACCCGCTCGGGCTGCCTGTGCCGCACACCGCCCTGATCCCGAACCGCAAGGCGCAGCTCGGCGCGCAGCTGGGGCGACTTCGTGACCACGAACTTCCTGACTCCCGCCAACGTCGTCGAGCGACTGCGCGACGCGCACCTCGTGCCGTCGCTGGCCGCTCGACTGGCGACGCCGGAGGTCGCCAACCGCGTTGGCCGCGAGGTGACCGTCGCGGTCGCCGCTGCGGTCAACGCGCTGGACGTCGACGACCTCACGACGCTCACGCTCGACCTCGCGCACCGCGACGCCGCCCGCCGCTCGTACGCCCCGCTCGCGGGTCGGCTGCTCGCCGACGTAACCGCCGGCGGCGCGCACCGGCCGCTGCTCGACGTCGTCCTGCCGTACCTGCGCCTGTCGATGATCGACAACCGCGAGATGCTCAAGCAGCAGCTGAAGCACTTCGGCGACCGGTACGGGTTCCTCGGCTGGCTGCTCGCCACCGACCGCCGCGCCGGCAAGGTCATCGACAAGGCCGTCGCGTTCATGGCCGAGATCGAGGCAGACCCGCAGCACGAGCTGCGCGGCGTCCTCGACGAGTGGCTGCGCAAGGTGGCGTACGACCTGCAGCACGACCCCGCCCTGGCCGCGCGAGTCGACGCGATGGCCCGCCAGGTCCTCGCCGACCCGGCGACCGAGCAGTGGCTGTCGACGGTCGTCGGCGGAGCGCTCGCCTCACTGCGCGAGCAGCTCGCCGACCGCGACGGGCCGCTGGCGCAACGGCTGGCAGGCATTCTCGTCCGGCTCGGTCAGCGCGTCGTCGACGACGAGGACCTGCAGGCACGGCTGGAGGGGCTGCTCGAGCGGTCGGTGCTGTGGGCGGTCACCGAGCACGCCGCGGAGTTCACCGCGCTGGTGCGCAGCGTCATCGACCGGTGGGACGGCGCCGAGGCGGCCCGGCAGGTCGAGCTGTTCGCGGGCCGCGACCTGCAGTTCATCCGCATCAACGGCACGGTCGTCGGCGCGCTGGCCGGCGTCGTCATCCACGCCGTCGCGCTGGCGCTGGGCTGACTACTTGCTGGGCTGCGGGACCTTCACGTCGACGTCGACTGCGTTGCAGCTGATCTTCGGGTTGACCCCGGTGTAGTTGAGCGGCCCGACGGCGGCCGTGGCCGCGATGGTCGCGAGCTTGTTGCAGTTGTCGACCTTGCCGCTGAAGTCGTCGCGCTGGTACGCCGCGAACAGCCCGATGAGCAGCCAGACCAGCAGGAGGAGCGACCCGATCTTCATGCCGCAGGTGTTTCCGCCCGGGAATCACGGCAACCCTGACGGCGTGGACGACCTGCAGCGCTTCGTGGACGCCCAGCGCGACACGTACGACCGCGCTCTCGCCGAGATCCGCGCCGGCCGCAAGACGAGCCACTGGATGTGGTTCGTCTTCCCGCAGCTCGCCGGCCTCGGCCGCAGCAGCACCGCCCAGCATTTCGCGATCCGCGACCTCGAGCAGGCGCGGCAGTACCTCGCCCACCCGGTCCTCGGCGCACGGCTCCGCGAGGCGGCCGAGGCGGTGCAGGCGGATCCGGCCAGCGTCTTCGGCGAGCTCGACGCGATGAAGCTGCGCTCCAGCCTGACGCTGTTCGGGCAGCTCGACCCGTACTTCACCGACGTCCTCGACCGCTGCTTCGACGGCCGGTCAGACGACGCGACGCTCCGGCTCCTGCAGGGCGGCTGACACCTCGGGCAGCAGCGCGTCGGCGATCAGCGCGTAGCCCTTGCTGGACGGGTGGAACCGGTCGCCGGCGAACAGCGACGGGTCGCCGGAGAACCTCACCTGCCCGACCACGCGGCCGCCCTCCGCCAGCACCACCCGGGTCTGCGCCGACCGCAGCAGCGCACTGCCCGCCTTGACCACCGTGCGCATGGCGGCCGGTACGTGCGGCACCACCGACAGGTCCGGCGCCGGGGCGACCACCACCGCCACATCGGCGGCGCGCAGGGCGCGCACCGCAGCCCGCAGGTCCGCAGCCGCCCGGTCCGGCGGCACCAGGCGGATGAGGTCGTTCGCGCCGATGACCACGACGGCGACGTCCGGCTGCCACGCCAGCGCCCCAGGCAGCTGACCGGCCAGGTCGGCGCTGCGCGCGCCGGGCACGGCGAAGACCCGCGCCTCCGCGCCGAAGGCAGCAGCAAGCCGGGAGCCGAGGGTGTCGGCGGTACGCGCGGCGCCGATCCCGTCCGCGATCGAGTCACCGAGCAGAGCGAGGCGTGTCATCACCTGGTGCAACAACGTCCACCCGATGCTCCATCCCGGGCGCGAGCAGGTCGAGCAGCCGCTCCCCCTCCTCGACCACGTCGTCCGCGAGCGCCGCCCACGGCCGCACCGTCAGCACGCCGCCGGCCGCGGACCAGGTCCCCGCGAGGAACCCGTCGACCAGGAAGACCCCTGGCAGCAGGCCGTTTGCGACGTCCATCAGCCGCGCCCGCTGCTCGTCGGTCATCACCCGCCGCCGGTCCGCGTACGACAGCAGCACGTTGTCGAACTCGCTCAGGAACCGCACCGGCGCGGCCTCGTCCTCCGCGGGCAACGGCGCGTTCGGCAGGTCCCACAGCACCTGCCCGTCGGGCCCCGCGTACTGCACCAGGTCCAGCCCCTCGACCACCTCGCGCAGCCGGGTCAGCCCGCACCAGGTCTGCACGTCCGCGACCGTCGCCGGCCCGTACGCGGCGAGGTAGCGCAGCACGAGCCCACCGAGCTCGGCAGCGGCGGCCCGCTCCAAGACTCCAGGTCCGCGTACGTCACCTGCCCGCCGCTCCCCCACACGCCGCGCGGCGGCACCTGCACCAGCGGCCGCAGCCCACGTGCGGCGTGGGCCAGCGCGGCCGGCGCGACCGACGGGTACCGCGCCACCAGCTCCGCCCGCAGCGAAGCCCGGGACACGGGCGACGAGGCCAGCTCCTGCACGACCGAGGCCAGCCCGTCCGGCAGCGTCCCGTACCGGCGCAGGTCCCGTACGACCACCTCCTGCAGCACCGGCCGGAACGCCCGGGCGTCCTCCGCCGTCACGAGGTGCACCGTGTTGCGCTGCAGCACGATCCGCACGACCTGGCGCGCCTCCAGCAGCTCCACCAGCAACTCCGGCGTGAATCCGTCGACCCGGCTCCACAGACCGACGTACGGCGACAGCGGCAGCTGCGACTGCATCCCCGCCAGGTGCTGCACCGCGTCGCGTCGACACCGGCGCGCGCTCGAGCAGCAGCTGCCGGGCGAGCATCGCCCGGTTCAGCCGGCGCAGCGACAGGGTCTGCATCTCCCGGATGATGCCCGCGTGCCTCCACCACGTGCCGGCGGCCGTGTGGGTGGATTGCTGCGTGAGTCTCGACCCGGCAGCGGCGGCCGTCGCGGACGCGCGCGTGCGCGACCTGGTGGCGGCGCTCGGGACCCGCGAGCCGGAGCGGCTGCTCCCGCTGTTCGCGCCGAACGCGTCCCTGTTCGGCTCCGACGACACCGAGGTGGCGATCGGGCGGGAGGCGCTGAGCGCGTTCTTCGAGGGGCTGTGCCAGCAGCCGGCGGTGTACGCGTGGACGTGGGAGGTCACCGCGGCCGGGCGCGACGGCGACGTCGTCTGGTTCGTCGCGCCGGGGGTCGCCCGGCTGACAGGCGATGATGGAAGCGTGCAGACGATCGACCCGTACCGGCTGAGCGGCGTGCTGCGCCGCGTCGGCGAGCAGTGGCTGTTCGAGCTGTTCAACGGCTCCGAGCCCACGGTCGCGTGAGCCGCCGGCTGCTGGTCGCGGTCGCCTGCGGAGTCGTGGTCACCGCGTGCGGCGGATCGTCGGTGCCCAGCGAGGACGCACCGGCGAAGGCGTACGGACCGGTCCGCCCCAGCCCGATCCAGATCGCGCCGCAGCCGAGCAAGGCCGCGCGCGCGGTACGCCCGGCGCTGAACCCGCTGACCGGCCTCGCCCCCGGCCGCGCGCCGCTGGTCGTGGTCAAGGTCGACAACGCCACCGTCGCGCGGCCGTACCAGCGCGGCCTCGGCCACGCCGCCGTCGTCTACCAGGAGCTGGTCGAGAGCGGCACGACCCGGTTCGCGGCCGTGTACGACGGCAGCTGGTCGGGCGAGGTCGGCCCGATCCGCAGCGCGCGCGAGACCGACATCGAGCTGCTGGCGCAGTACGGCCGGATCACGCTCGCCTTCTCCGGCGCGAACAAGGGCGTCATGGCCAGCATCAAGCGGGCCGAGAAGCGCGGTCAGCTGCGCGAGGTGTCGCACGAGTCGGTGCCGCGCGTCTACAACGAGGGCCCGCGCCGCAAGGACTCGTACCAGTTCTTCAGCACGCCGAACCAGCTGCGCAAGGCCCGTCCGGGTGCGAAGGCGAAGGACGTCGGCTTCTCCTTCGCGCGGCTGCCCAAGGGCGCCGGCCGCACGGCCAACGCCGCGACCGTCGACTTCTCCGACTACGTCACCGTCGTCCTGCGCTACAACAAGCGGACCGGACGGTACGCCGTCTTCCAGGACGGCCGCCCCATGCCGGGCGTCGCGCCCGCGAACGTCGTCGTGCAGAAGGTGACCATCCGCGGCAGCCGGTACGTCGACGTCCTCGGCTCCCGCACGCCGTACACCGTCACCACCGGCCGCGGCCCCGTCGTGCTGCTGCGCGACGGCCGGCTGGTCACCGGCACGTGGCGACGGATGACGACGAAGACGGGTACGCGCTTCCTCGACGACAAGGGTCGCGACCTGCCGATGAAGCCTGGCCCGACGTGGGTCCTGCTGCAGCCCAAGGGCGAGCGGTTGACCTGGGGCTAGCCCCGCAGGCGCTGGGTCAAGATCGTCCCGGCGAGCACGTCCTTCTGGCAGAAGCGGTCGGTCACCCAGCCGCTGCGGCGGAACAGCTGCGTCTGGTCGCTGAAGTGCGCGCTCTTCGGGTTCGTCGACTGGCTGTACGTGAGGATCGTGCGCGCGTCGGGGCAGCCGTCGCCGTCGAACGCCACGGTCTGGATGAACGACGAGCCGTGGGCGAGCGGACCGACGTAGCCCTTCGCCGGGTTCCACGCCGCGGCGACCGCGTTGAAGACGCCGACCCCGCCGGGACCGCCGTGGTAGCTGGTCCGCGTGCCGTCCGGCCGCGCGTCGACCTGCCACTTCCCGAGCGGGTCGTCGTTCGGAATGCCGGCGCCGGCCAGGTCGTTGAGCGCGTCGCCGAACGCCTTCTGCACCAGCGGGTTCGCGGTGTTGAGGTCGCGCGGCGTGTTGACCGGGTCGGCCGGGTTGAACTGCGTGCGCCAGATCGGGCTCGGCGCACCCGGGACGCCGACGGGCGCCGGGTTGGCGGCGGCGCGCGTCCAGAACCGGCGGAAGAGCACGGCGCCGCGGGAGTCGAGCTGGTCGCGGCGGTCCCACTTCGCGAGGACGTCACAGGCGTTGCCGACGGCGACTGGCCCCTTCTCGCTGGGCGCGTAGCCGCCGGGGAAGGCCTTGCACATCGCGACGACGTCGTCGCGCGTCAGCTCGGCGGCGTGCTGCCGGTCGCTGAACAGCAGGTCCTGCATCTCCTGGCGGGTGATGGTGCCGCCCTTGGCAAGCTGCTCCTCCATCATCACCAGGCCAGAGCGGGTGCGCAGCGCGCGCGGCGTGCCCTCATCGCCGATGATCTTCGCGAAGCCGGTGAGCGGCTGGCGCGGCTGGCTGAGCCAGTAGCTGTCGTTGGAGTTGGTGACGTAGTCCTTGCGCAGCAGGTACGGCATCTTCGACGGGCCGAACGTGCCGGGCTGCAGGGCGTCCTTGTCCACGCCCCAGTTGCACTCACTGCGGCTGCCGTCGAGGACGGGCAGACGCAGGGCCGCGAACGTCGCGACGCCGAGCGGGCTGTTGCAGACCTGCGCCTTGGCGTCGGTCACGTGCGGTGTCACGGAGATGTCCGCGTACAGCGCCTCGCCGTTGTCGTCCGCGGCGAGCGTGTTGACCCACGGCACGCCCTGGTTGCGCTTGAGGACCTCGAGCACCTCGCGGCTGCTCTGCGCCTGGTTCACCTCGAAGAAGTGGTTGAGGTAGCGGAAGTTCGGTGCGTTGGCGTCGCCCATTGCGAAGGCGGTCGTCGGCGTCCACGGGAAGATCGGCAGACTGAGCAGGCTGGTCAGGATCGGGCCGTACCGGGTGCTGTACAGCGTCCTGCTCTGCTTGGTCGTCGGGCTGGTCCGGACGGTGACGGTCCGCTTGGTCATCTCGGTGGGCGCGCCGTCGTACAGGTACGTCGTCGGGCTGCCCGGCACGAGGGTGAGCTGGAACGGCGTGAAGCGGTACGCGGTGCTGACCGTGTGGCTCCAGGCCATGTGCGCGGTGTGGCCGATGAGGACCAGCGGCACGCCGAGCAGGCCGCCGCCGGTGACGTCCATCTTGCCGGGCACGGTCAGGTGCGCCTGATAGAAGCGCTCGCTGCCCAGCCACGGGAAGTGCGGGTTGCCCAGCAGCAGGCCGCGCTTGTTGTCCGAGCCGGCGCTGCCGACCGCGACGGCGTTGCTGCCGATGGCGAGGGTCTTCCACTGCTCCTCGAGCAGCCGGGCGCTGTCCTCGTTGCGCGGCAGAGTCGGCAGGCTCGCGCCGGGGCCGGGGGGCTGCGCGCTGCCGATGCCGTCGATCGCGACGCCGCTGCTGGCCAGCAGGGCCAGCTGGTAGAAGCGCCGGTAGACGTCGATCTCCTCGATCTCGTGCACCCACGGCTTGCCCTTGCAGGTCGGGTCGGTGATCCGACCCGAGCGGACGAAGGCGTTGTAGCCGGCCGCGTAGCCCTTCGCGAGCTGCTTGAGCTCGTCGCTCGGTCCGTACGGCTTGGGCTTCGCGACGAGCTTCTCGACCCGCTTCTCGTCGTTGATCTGCTGGTAGAAGAAGTCGCTGGCGAGGTTCGGCACGGTGGTGCCGTTGCCGCGGAAGACGTACGTGCCGGTTGGGCCGAAGTAGAGGCTGCGCTCGCCGCGGACGGTCGTGTACGTGTCGGCGAGGGTGCAGATGGTCTCGTTGGCGAGCGTCTGCGCGTACCCGAACCCGAGGCTGCCGAAGTCCTTCGCCTCGATGTGCGGGATGCCGTACTCGGTGAAGCGGACGGTGACGTCGTACTTCGGGGCGCTCTTCGCGAGGGCCGCGGGTGTGATGGTCGCGGTCAGGACGGCGGCGAGCAGGACGGCCAGGCGGCGGCGGGACATGGGTCGTCCTTTCGCCGCCGGTGCACGGATCCCTGCTGCGGTGAGGTGTGACGTACGACCGCTCAGCGGACGAGCTGGGAGCGCGCCTGCCGGACGTCGACCTGCGTGCGTGGGCTGCTGACCGTGGCGGTGCCTCGGATCGGGAAGACCTCGCTGCTGCCGGTGACGGTGAATGTGCCGCCCCAGGTGACGGCGACGTAGACGTTCTTGTACGTGCCTGCCTTCGTGTACGTGTGGCTGGTGTCGTCGGGGTCACCGGGCGTGCCGGGGCCGGTGTGCGGGTCCGGCTCGCCCTCGCCGTAGTGCCAGGTCCAGGTCTGCGGCTTCGCGGTGATGTCGAAGGTGAAGGCGCCGAACGAGCGGGTGAAGTGCACCGCGTCGGCGCTGCCTGCGGAGAAGACCGTCGGGACGTTGACCAGCGCCTTCGGCGCCGGCTCGACTTTGGGCGCGATGCGCGGCAGCGGCAGCCGGGCGAACTCGCTCTGCACGAAGGCGAACGCCTGCGCGACGCCGTTGTCCGGGCCGGGGTCGTCGGGGCCGAGGCAGTACGAGCCGGGCTCCTTCGTCCACGGGCCGACGACGTCCGGCTTGCCGACCTCGTGGTGCGTCACCTGGTGGTAGATCCAGAACTGGACCTGGTCGTCTGCGGCGCAGGCCGTGGCCGCGGCCATGCACATGACGTCGGCGTTCGGCCCGCGGTTGCCGTAGCAGGTGGGGACGGCCGACTCCTCGATCGTGTCCCAGGTGGTGATCTCGGGGCGGTACACGTTGTCGGGGCCGGGCCGGTTGGGGACGTGGTCGCTGCGGCCGTGCTTGAAGGTGACCTGCAGGTCCTCGCCGGCGCCTGCGACGTCGGAGTCATTGGCCCCGCCGCAGCTCGCGCAGAGCGGCAGTGGCTCATCCGCCTGCGCGACCGGCTGAACCAGCAGGAGCAACAGCAGCGTGGCCATGGCCGTCACGACGCGTCGTGTGCTCATCCACGCACCCGGATCCGCTTGATCGCGGCGATGCGCCATTCGCCGTTGACCCTCTTCAGGTCCAGCTCTTCCTCCACGCCCTTCTGGGGCTTCTCTTCCAAAAGGAGCGACCCGTCGCTGGCGGTCCGCCTCGACCCATTGAAGTCAAAGGTGACGTCCACGCTGGTGACTCCGTTGAACTCGCCCGGGGAGACTGCGGAACGGACGGTGAAGCGGACGGGGGTGATGCTCTCGTTCATCTCGCGGAGGCGCTGCACGGAGCCGACGTAGAGCTTGCAGGTCTTGCACGACGGCAGGCTCAGCCGGGCGATCGTGCTGTTGTCCTTCGTCGCGAAGGCACGCTCCAGCTCCGCGTACACGTACTTCGCGAACTCGCCGGCGGCCTGGGGCGTCTCCCCCGCCGCCTCGGACGGGACCGCGACAGCACTGGGCGACGGCGCTGCGGAGACGGACGCCAGCGTCGGCAGGGTCTTCGGCTGCTCAGCCGACGAGCCGCCGCAGGCGGTCAGGCCCGCCGCCAGCACGACGACCCCCAGCAGCACACGCATAGTGCGGATCGTATTCGCCCGGAAGCGCCCGGTTCCTCCTCATCAACAGGGTGAACCTCGTCCCGCAGGAAGATCACCGTGCGGCCGCACGCGGGCGGCCGGCAGCGGTGGATCCGCACGGTGATCACTCGCGGCGGCGGGAACCCGGTGGACGGCGCTGGCAGTCTCGCGAGGTGACCCAGACCCAGCCCGAGGTCGACCCGCAGCCGGTCGGCCGGGTGCGCAGCGGCGTGCTGCACAAGCGCGACTTCGCGTTCCTGTTCGCCGGGCAGGCGGTCAGCGTGTTCGGCGACCGGCTGGTCATGGTCGCGATGCCGTTCGCCGTCCTGACCATCCCCGGAGCGGGCCTCGGCGACGTCGGCCTCGTCCTGGGCAGCAGCGCGCTGACGCTCGCGCTGTTCGTCCTCGTCGGCGGCGTCTGGGGCGACCGCTTCCCGCGCCGTCGGACGATGCTCATCAGCGACGTCGTACGTGCCCTCGCGCAAGGCATCACTGCCGCGCTGCTCCTCACCGGCCACGCGAGCGTCGGCGTGCTGATGGTGAGCCAGGCGGTGTACGGCGCGGCCGAGGCGTTCTTCCGGCCGGCGGCGATGGGGCTCGTGCCGCAGATCGTGAGCAAGGAGCAGATCCAGCCGGCGAACGCGCTGCTCGCGCTCACCTCCAACACCGCCATGGTCGTCGGTCCCGCGGTCGCCGGGCTGCTCGTCGCCGTCGCCGGGGCGGGCACCGCCGTCGCCGTGGACGCGGGTACGTACGTCGTCAGCGCGGTCGCCCTGCTGTTCCTGCGCCCCCGTCCGGTGCCGCCTGCCGACGGGGAGGGCTTCCTCAGCCAGCTGCGCGGCGGGTGGTTCGAGGTGCGGTCCCGCACATGGGTCTGGTCGATCATCCTGAGCTTCACCGCGTACCACGCGCTCGTGCTCCCGACGCTGTTCATCCTCGGGCCGGCGTACGCGGAGAGCGACCGCGGCGGCGCGGCGGCCTGGGGCGTGATCAGCGCCGGGTTCGGCCTCGGCGCGGTCAGCGGCAGCCTGCTCGCCCTGCGCTGGCGACCCAGCCGTCCGGGGCTCGTCGTCGCGGGCGCGCTCTGCATGGGCGCCACGCAGTGCGCGGTCGTGGTCAGCCCGCTGCCGACGCTGGTCGTCGCGGCGCTGGAGGCCGTCACCGGCGTCGGCGTCGCCGTCTGCTTCACCGTCTGGGAGACGGCGCTGCAGGAGCGCATCCCGGCCGCGGCGCAATCCCGGGTCAGCTCGTTCGACTACCTCGGCTCGCTGACGTTCATGCCGCTCGGGTACCTGCTCGTCGGCCCCGCCGTGGACGCGCTCGGCAACGGCCGCACGGCCGCGGTCTGCACGCTGATCACGCTCGCTGTGGCTGCTGTGGTGGCCGCGGGACGCGACGTACGGAGTCTGCGGCCGGCGTGAGAGATCTCCCGTTTCGGATCCGAAAGTGGACGCGTCGGGACGAACGGGAGTAGCCGGGCACAGGTGCGGGGAACACCCGTACGGTGACGACGATCGCAGCGCCGCCGCGCGCCCGCACGCGGCGCGGCCTGCTCGGGCACTCGCCTGCGCTCGACGGCCTGCGCGGGATCGCCCTGCTCCTGGTCCTCGTCTTCCACTTCACCGGCGTCGGCGGCCCACTGCCCGGCGGCTGGGCCGGCGTCGACGTCTTCTTCGTGCTCAGCGGGTTCCTCATCACCGCGCTCGTCCTCGACGAGAAGCGCGTGCACGGCCACGTGGCGCTGCGTCGCTTCTACGCCCGGCGCGCGCTCCGCCTGCTGCCCGCGCTCGTGGCGCTGCTCGTCGTCTGGTCGCTGCTGCTGCTCGCCTTCAACGACACGTCCTGGATCGCCGCCACCCCGAGCGGCAACGGCCACGGCAGCCCGGTCGACGTCAGCGCCGCACTCGGCCAGGTCGCGCTGGTCATGACGTACGGCGTGAACTGGCTCTACGCGCTCGCGCACGGCTCAGCGCCGCTCGCCCACCTGTGGTCGCTGGCGGTGGAGGAGCAGTTCTACCTCGTGTGGCCGGCCGCGCTGCTGCTGCTCGTGCGCCTCCCGCAGGCCCGCCGGAGCTGGCCGGTACTCGCGCTCGCCGCCGTGTCCGCGGCGCTCCCCTGGTTCCTGTACGACGGCGGCGACGGGCAGCACCGCATCTACTTCGGCACCGACACCCGCGCGGTCGGGCTGCTGCTCGGCGCCGCCTCCGCCCTTGTCTGGCACCGCCGCCGCTCCCGCGGCCTGCCGTCGCGCATGCCCACCGGCCGCGCGTACGCGGGCCTGCTCGTCGTCGCCGCCGTCGCCGTCAGCGTCGCGAACGTGCCGGCCAAGTTCCTCGTCGCGCCCGCCCTGCTGGGACTCGCCGTCGCGCAGGTCGTCCCGTACCTCGTCGACCACCCGACCTCACTGCTGGCCCGCGCGATCTCGCCGCGGTGGCTGGTCTGGGTCGGCAAGCGGTCGTACGGGCTCTACCTGTGGCACTACCTGTGGGCGACGTGGACGCATCCGCTGCCGCTCGCGTACGGCATGCCGCTCGGCGTCGCCGGGACGCTCGCCTGCACGGTGCTGTCGTGGCGGTACGTCGAGAGCCCGTGCCTGCGGTACGCGGCGCGGTTCCGGCCCGCCCCCGCCGTCCGGACGCTGCCGGCGACGTCCGGCGCGTTCCGACCCGCGCGCGACGAGCGGGTGGCGTCGCTCGCCGGCTGACCTGACAGGCTGCGTTGGTGCCCGAGGAGCTGACCGCCGAGCAGGCCATCGGGCTGATCCGTCCCGGCGACCGGGTGTTCATCGGCTCCGCCTGCGCGACGCCGCGCACGCTGCTGCGGGCGCTCGACGCGCGTCGGCCGACGGTGCCGGGCGTGCGGCTCGTGCACTTCCTCGCCGGCGGCACCGGCACGCGGTACCCGCAGGAGGTCTTCTTCGTCGGCAGCGACCTGCGCGGGCACGTCGAGGCGGGGCTCATCGACTACGTGCCGGTCTCGTCCGGCGACCTGCCGTACCTCATCGCCGGCGGCCAGCAGCGCATCGACGTGGCGCTCATCCAGGTCGCACCCGCGGACGAGCACGGCAACCACAGCCTCGGCGTCTCCGTCGACGTCACCCTCGCCGCCGCGCTGAACGCGCCCGTCGTGCTCGCGGAGGTCAACCCGGACATGCCGCGGACCGGGCCGTCGTCGGTGCTGTCCGCGGACCGCATCACCGCGCTGGTGCACGTGCCGGGGCCGGTGGCGGAGTACGTGCACGAGCCGGTCGGCGAGGCCGCCGCGCTGATCGCGCCGTACGTCGCGCGCCTCGTCCCGGACGGCGCCACCCTGCAGATCGGGCTCGGCCGCGTTCCGAACGAGATGCTCCGCCACCTCACCGGCCGGCGCGACCTGCGGGTGCACTCGGACGCCATCACGGACGGGCTGGTCGACCTGCTCGACGCCGGCGTGGTGCGCGACGAGCCGGGCGCCGTCGTCGCGTCGATGGCCGTCGGGACGAAGCGGCTGTTCGACCGGCTCGCCGACCCGGTCGTCGACTTCCGGCCGATCGAGAAGGTCACCGGGCTGCGGGCGCTGACCAGCGTCGACCGGCTCGTGTCGGTGACGCAGGCCTTCGCCGTCGACCTCACCGGACAGGTGTGCGCCGACACCGACGACGGCGAGCTGTACGGCGGCGTCGCCGCGCAGCCGGTCATGCACTACGCCGCGTCGCGCTCCCCCGGCGGCCGCGCGATCGTGTGCCTGTCGACGCAGTTCCCGGACGGGTCGTCGCGCATCCGCGACGTGCTGCGGCCGGACGAGGCGGTGGCGATCCCGCGCGCGGACGTGCACTACGTGACGACGGAGTACGGGACCGCGTACCTGTTCGGGCGCTCGCTTCGGGACCGCGCCGTCGCGCTCATCGAGGTCGCACACCCCGAGCACCGATTCGCGCTGCTCGAGGCGGCGGTGGCCCGCGGACTGGTGCCCGCGGACCAGAAGATGCGCTCGCGCGGCGCGTACCCCGGCGGCGAGGAGCGTTCCGCGGTGCTCGCCGATGGATCCTCGGTGCGACTGCGGCCGGCGCGCACCGGTGATGCGCCTGCCCTGCAGCACCTCTTCTACCGGATGCCGCCGCAGGACGTGTACACGCGGTTCTTCCGGCACCTCACGACGCTGCCGCTGTCCACCGCGGAGCACCTGACCAGCGTCTCGTTCGAGGAGGAGGTCACCTTCCTCGCGGTGGTCGGCGACATCACGGCGGAGCGGATCGTGGGCACCGCGTCGTACTACCTCGACCGGGTGTCCGGCGCCGCGGACGTCGCGTACATGGTCGACCCGGAGTGGAAGGGTCGCGGGCTCGGGACGGCGCTGCAGGAGCGGCTCGTGTCGTACGCGCGGGCGGCCGGCGTACGAGCGCTGACGGCGGACGTGCTGATGGAGAACACGGCGATGCTGCGGCTGTTCCGGTCGAGCGGGCTGGACATCACCGCCCACACGCAGCAGGGCGTGACCGAGGTCGTGCTGACGCTCTAGGAGGCGGCAGAGGAGGCGCGCTGCCGCAGGAGCTGCCCGCACACACGGTGCGTGTCTGACACGCACCCCAGCCGACGACGTCCGGGAACGTCCACTCCAGCTCCAGCAGGTCGCCTTCCGGCAACGAGTAGACGTCCCAAATCTGGCCAGCCCTCCGGCGTAGCACGTCAGCCGGCGCGCGGTGCCTCCCCCGGGTTCGCGGTCTCCAGCTTCGTGACTGCCCATGACAGGAAGCGCCGCAGCGGTGACGACCCACCCGTGTAACCCCATCCGAGCGGCTCGAGCACCGCGCGCAGTTCCGCGTCGCCGCTGCACGTCGTCAGCACGTGCCGCAGGCCGGCAGCAGCCGAGGAGGTGAGTTCAGGGTTGTCAGCGGCGAAGGCCTCGAGCGCCGCCTCCGGTGTCCCGTACTCGTAGTCCCAACTGAGGTCGACGTAGCTGCCGGCCAGCACCTCCAGCCCGGGATGGGCCCGAGCCAGCTCAGAGCTCTGGGTATGCCGTACGGACAACAGGCTGCCCTCCCTTGTCCAGCATCAGCACGACCCGGACCGAGCGGCACGGAAACGTGCGTGAAGACCCTGCGACGCTAACGCGCCCGGTCTCGAACGGGAACCTCATGACCAAGGGCATCTTGCGGCCACGAGGAAGGTCGTAGACCTCGTGCAGTCGTGCCGCGTTCTGCCTCAGGACGAGATCCACCAGTCGCTGCGCCGTCGGCAGGTCGCGGAAGGTGCTCGCTCTCGGGACGCCAGCGTGCGTGCGCAGCAGGAGGGAGCCTCGTGTTGCCGCGATATGGCGGTCGAGGGTGTGGCCGCCGCGAAGCTCCTCGTTGACGAGATCGGCGCCCTGCAGACCCATCTCGGCTGCCGTGACGGTTCGCGGTTCGCGGTCGCGCAGGAGCTCCCGCCATGCGGCCTCCCGGAGCGCTTCGCGATGCGCGAGGTGTGGGTCGCGGATGACGCCCCTCGGCATCCGGCCGAGGAAGGGAGCCGCGCCCACCGCCAGCCCCGGCCGGCCGTCGAGCAGGTCGTGCCACATCTGGACCGGTGTCTCCCAGACCCGCATCATCGCCAGCGCCTGCTCGGCCAGCTCGTGCCGCGCCTCGTTCTGGTGCCGCCCGACGAGCGACCGGCCTGCCGCGGAGGCGAGTGCAGCCGTGCCGGCAACGGTGCCGATCCCGACGGACACGGCGTCGGAGGCGAGCCGCCAAGCGCCGGTGGCCCTCCGCTCCCGCGGAGCACGTGCGGCGAGCTCGTGCAGCAGCGCGGCGCATCGAGCCGCAGCCGTTCGCTCCAGCTCGCGCGCCTCCTGCTGCAGCCGGTCCGCCGCGAGCCGCCACCCCGCGCCCTCGTCGACGCCGGCCGTCAGCGCAGCCACGGCGGTCTCCGCCGACGCCCTGTCGCGCAGCCCCCGGGCCTGCTGCTCGAGCGCCTCCACCTCCAGCAGCGCCCGCGCGTACGGCAGCAGCGCTTCCCCCGCCTGCCCGTACGCCGAGGCCACCGCCCGTATGTCCCGCTCGCACTCGTGCAGTGCCGGCCGGTAGTGCGCGCCCGCGGTCCCGAGCCAGCCCGCGGGAACCGCGACAGAAGCGCGCGCAGCGGCGAGGTCGAGCTCCTCCGCCAGCTCGCTCAGCCGAAAGCCGCAGCGCGCGACCGGCTCCGCGACGGTCACAGCCGGTCCGCCGCGCGGTACGTCGCGGCGGCCTGATCGAGCCCGGCGGCAAGGGTGCCGGCGCGGTCAGCCGCCCCCCACGCCGTCAGCTCCCACGCCGCCAGGAAGGAGGAAAGGGCCTGCTGCACCTGAGGATCCGACACCAGCGCCAGCACGTCCCGCCGGTGGTCTGCCACGGCAAGCACCGCCTGCGCGGCGTCGCGCAGGGGGATGCCGGCGTCGCTCAGCCGCGGCGGCAGGACCTCCAGGCGCATGCCGGCACGGTAGGCAGATCAGTCCGGCTGCGCGTCCCGCTGTCCACAGGCGCGCACCGCAGCAGCACCGGCGAGCAGCGCAGCCCCTGCAGCGGCCGCGCCGGCAAGCCCGGTCGTGGGCAACGACTCAGGCGGCGTCACCCGCACCGGAGGGGCCGCAGGCGACGACCCGACCCGCCGCTCGAGCACCACCCGGTCGATCTCCACGCCGCGGTCGGTCACCGCGCGCAGCGTCATCGTCGTGATCTGCCCCGGCCCCGCCGGCACCACGTCGACGGCCAGCACGGCGTAGTCGGCGTACCGGGCCTGCGACCAGTCGACGCTCTCCGGCTCCTGCGTCGCCGGGTTGCGCATCGGATCCGTGTCGACGCCCGGCCCGCGCCACACGTAGCTGTTCTGCACGACGGTGCCCGCGCCGGCCGCGCTGTCGCTGATGCCGTCGCCGCGGTACCGCTCGGTGCTGCCGGGCTGGAACGGGTACCGCGGCCGCCCGCCCGACCCCGTGAGCACGTACGTCGTGCCGTCCACAGCTGGTCGCACTGTCGACCGGTCCGGCGCCTGCCTCGTGGACCGGCCGGCGCGGATCGGGTTCGTCCGCTCGTACTGGTGGTTGTGGCCCTGCAGCACGAGGTCGACCGAGTACTTGTCGAACAGCGGCGCGAGCGCATCGCGGACGCCGCCGTCGGAGGCGTGCGTCTTGCTGGTGGAGTACGCGCAGTGGTGGAAGAACGCGACGATGAAGTCGACGGTCCGGTCGGCGCGGTAGGCCTTCAGCCGCTCCTCCAGCCAGGCGACCTGCGCGCCGCCGCTGTAGCCGGTGTTCGCCGGGATCTCGGCGGTGAGGTCGTTGGCGTCGAGGCTCAGCACCGCGACGTTGCCGTGCACGAACGTGTAGACCGACGGGCACTGCGAGGGTCCGTTGATCGGCAGGTCGAGCCGGACCAGGTGCCCGCCGTACCCGTGCCGCGTGTCCGCCAGCGGCGGCACGTCCTGCGGCAGCCCGTACAGCGCCTCCATGTCGTGGTTGCCGGTCGTGAACATCCACGGCGTGACGGACGCGCTGCGCTCGATCATGGCGAAGTACGCCGACCACGCGAACGGGTCGTAGTCGTTGGCCTGCGGCAGCAGCGTGCTGTAGGTCTCCGGCGCGCCGATGCCCTGCGCGTCGGCGTAGCAGATGTCGCCGGTCAGCAGGTGGAACGCGGGCTTCTCCGCCGCGATCCGCCCGACCAGCGCGGTCGCCGGCATCGCGGTCCGCCGGGTGTCGTCGGCGTCGTAGGAGTTCCGCACGTCCCGACCCGAGCGGGGATCCCGCACGTCCGTGCCGTGGTCGCCGAGGACCGTGAAGGTGAACGGCTCCGCGACGGTGCCGCGGGGCGGCGCAGTGGTGAAGGTGGCGTCCGGCGTGACCGTGCCGTCCGGCAGGCGGAAGCGGTAGTGGTACGTCTGCCCTGGCCGCAGGCCGCTGACGTCCGCGTGGACGAAGAACTGCTCCGCGCCGGTGACGACCGGACCGGCGGACGGGATCTGCGAGATCAGCTGGCGCACCTCTAGGGGCACGGCGCGGCCGTACGACCGGTCCAGGCCGACGTCCGCGACGAGCCGGCCGGCCGGCGGCGCGCCGGTCAGCTCGCCGGCGATCCGCATCGAGGTCCGCGGGTCGTTCCCGTACGACAGCCGGCGCCCGACGACGGTGAGGCCACCGGCGGCGTACGCGCGCGTCATCACCCGGCCCCACGGGCTGGCGCTGGCGCCGAGCGCGGCGAGGGCAGCGCCGCCCCCCTTCAGCGCGGACCGGCGGCTGACCGGGTGGCGGCGCAGGAAGGCGCCGATCCAGTCGGACTGCTCGGCGATCGTCATGTCGCGGGCGACGTGCGGAGGGATCCCGACGTACGGGACCTCTCCGGGCGGGGACGTGCTCACCGGCTCACGCTGTCACGCCGACACGACCGGCAGGCGAACGGTCAAGGACCCTGAGATGTCGTGCTCTTGTTGCCGAGGTCGTCCCAGTCCAGTCGCCAGGCGGACTTGGCCATGGCCCCGTTGCGGGTGAAGCAGGCCTCGCTGCCCGGCGCGGTGGCGAGGCAGGCGGCGACCTTGCCGGCCTTGAAGGCGTCGACGAAGCCCCACCCGTACTCGTGGTCCTTGCCCTTGACGCCGAGGTCGGTCGTCGTGCGCTCGAGCACCTCGTTGAGCTCGCGGTGCGTGAGGCGCGGGTTCGCCTGCAGCAGCAGCGCGAGCACGCCCGCGACGTGCGGCGTCGCCATCGACGTGCCGGAGATGGCGGCGTAGTACGGCGCGGCCGAGCCGAGGGAGGTGGCGGGCGTGTAGTCGGCCAGCTTGGAGCGGGCGGCGGTGATGCTCGAGCCGGGCGCGGCGACGTCGACCTGGTAGCCGCGGCTGGAGAACGAGGACACCGCGAACGGCTTCGTCTTGACGGTGGAGGCGACGGTGACGACCTCGCCGGTGGCACCCGGCCAGCCCACGGTCCCGTCCTTCGGTCCGTCGTTGCTCGCGGCGAACACGAACAGCAGCCCCTTGCGGGTGGCGGCGCGGATCATCTGGACGGTGGGCTCGGTGTCCGGGTCGTCGACCTCGTAGATGCTCCAGGAGTTGGAGATGACCCGCGCCTGCAGCTCCCTCTGGTGCTCCACGAGGTGCTCGATCGCGACCATCGCGTTCATCTCCCAGCCGAGGTCGGCCTGGGACTGCGAGGCACCGGCGATCTTGTAGGAGATCAGCTGCGCCTCGGGGGCGACGCCGCTCATGTCCGGGGCCTGGCCGGCGTCCTTCGCGGCCGCACCGGTACCGAGCACCGTGGACGAGACGTGCGTGCCGTGGCCGCTCTCGTCGATGCCGCCGTACTGCTCGGTCAGCGTGATGGCGTCCTCGCCGTAGATCCCGTCCTGCACCGCCTCGGTGATCCACGCGAACTCGGTGTTGTAGTGGTGCACGAACCGGTCGGCGAGGTCCGGGTGGGTGCTGTCGATGCCGGTGTCGATGACGGCGACCCGGGTGCCCTTGCCGGTCAGACCGAGGCCCTTGGGCCGGGGCGCGCGGGCCTGGTCGACCTTCAGCGCGCCCTTGCTCTTGTCCAGGTCCAGGTGGATGCCGTGGTCCTCGGTGACGCGCACGACGCCGGGAAGCGCTGCCGCCCGCTGCAGGACAGCGGCCGGCGCGACGACGGCGACCTGCGGGACGAGGCGGAACGCGTGCCACTTCGCAACGCCGAGCGCGCGCAGGGCATCGATGTCCGCGGCCGCGGGCGTGTGGTCGAGCTCGACGAACGCGTGCTGGACGCCCCCGTCGAGCAGCGAGGCCTCGAGCGGCGCGAGCCGGACGGAGGGCGCGGGACCAGTGCTCGCCGCGGCGGCGGCACCGGAGGCGACGAGGGCGGTCACGGAGAGGACGGCGGAGAGGCGGCGCATGTCGGGGCGGTTCGCCGCAGCGGGCGGTTCTCCTGCCGGCGCGGGGCTAGCCGGCGGTCGGCAGCAGCAGCTGCTGCCCCGCTTGCAGGCCGGAGCCGTGCAGGGAGTTGATGCGCTTGATCTGCGCGACGACCTCGCGCGGGTCGTTGTCCGGCGCCATGCGCTGCGCCACGGACCAGAGGGTGTCGCCGCTCTGCACGGTGACCTGCTGCAGCGCGGGACCGGACTCGGTCACGGTCGCCGCCTGGCTGCCGGTGCGGCCGAAGGAGATGGCCGCGAACAGCAGGAGCGCGCCGAGCACCGTCAGCACGAGGCGCCCCCGGCGGGTGAGGTGCACGCGGGTCGGAGCGGCCAGAGGTGCGTAGCCGGTGCGGGTCTGCGTCGCGGTCATGAGGACTCCTCGGGTTCTCGCCGGTCGAACGGCTGTTCGATCGAACGTCTGAGCGAAGTTGTACCCCAGAACGCCGACAAAAACGAGACACGGTCGAACAGGTGTTTGATCGGGAGCGTCCGAGCCGTTACCTTCCGCGCAGTCCGAGAAGCGGATCAAGGCCGGCTGCGCCGGCGGACAGCAGGGAGAGCACGTGGCACGCGAGGCAGCCGGGACCGGCGAGAGCGACCCGCAGAGCAACGTGCGCGACCTGCCTGACGGGCCGCCGGACGAGAACGGGCTGACCCCCCGGCAGCGCAAGGTCCTCGAGGTCATCCGCGAGTCGGTGGAGCGACGCGGCTACCCGCCGACCGTCCGGGAGATCGGCGAGGCCGTCGGCCTGACGAGCACGAGCAGCGTGTCCCACCAGCTCACGATGCTGCAGAAGAAGGGCTTCCTGCGCCGGGACCCGTCCCGCCCCCGCGCGGTCGACGTGCGGCTGCCCGGCGAGGCCGAGACGGCCATCGACGCGGCGGCGGAGCGTGCGGCGCACCCGCAGCCCGCCTACGTCCCCGTCCTCGGCCGGATCGCCGCCGGCGGCCCGATCCTCGCCGAGCAGGCGGTGGAGGAGGTCTTCCCGCTCCCCCGCGAGCTGGTCGGCACCGGCACGCTGTTCCTGCTGAAGGTCGTCGGCGACTCGATGGTCGACGCGGCCATCGCCGACGGCGACTGGGTGGTCGTGCGTCAGCAGCCCAACGCGGAGAACGGCGACATCGTCGCCGCGATGATCGACGGCGAGGCGACCGTGAAGACGTTCAAGCGGCGCGACGGCCACGTGTGGCTGATGCCGCACAACCCCAACTACGCGCCGATCCCCGGCGACGAGGCGACCGTGCTCGGCCGGGTCGTGACCGTCCTGCGGAAGGTCTGAGCAGCACGGGTGGGTGGCGCCGCCGCCGGGCCGAGAAGCAGGCGGCTCCCCGGCCGATTCGTCCGGCGCGTCCACGACCGTCGGCGCGGGCATCCGGAACCGGCTAGGTGGCGTACGCGCTGAGCTCGGCGGCCAGCGAGGGACCGACCCGCGCCTGCAGGTGGGTGCCCTCGTCCAGGTGCTCCTCGCTCAGGATCTCGCCCTCGGAGTAGATCCTGGAGACGAGTCCGCCCTCCGCGTACGGCAGCACCACGTCGACGAGCGTGTCCGGGTGCGGGACCTCGATCTCGAGCAGGTCGAGCAGCTCCGGCAGCCCGTCGCCGGTCTTCGCGGAGACGAGCACGCAGTGCTTCTCGCGCCGCTGCAGCCGGCCGAGCACCAGCGGGTCGGCGATGTCGGCCTTGTTGATGACGACGATCTCCGGGATCGCCGCCGCACCGATCTCGGTGAACACCTGGCGCACGGCGGTCAGCTGCGACTCGGGGTCCGGGTGCGAGCCGTCGACGACGTGCAGCACGAGGTCGGCGAACTGCACCTCCTCGAGCGTCGACCGGAACGCCTCGACGAGCTGGTGCGGCAGGTGTCGTACGAACCCGACGGTGTCGGCGAGGGTGAACTCGCGCCCGGACGGGGTGGCAGCCTTGCGGACGGTCGGGTCGAGGGTCGCGAACAGGGCGTTCTCGACGAGCACGCCTGCACCGGTGAGGCGGTTGAGCAGCGAGGACTTGCCGGCGTTGGTGTAGCCGGCGATCGCGACGGACGGCACCTTGTTGCGCTCGCGCTCCTGGCGCTTGGTGTCACGGGCCGTCTTCATCAGCTTGATCTCGGCCGTCAGCTTCGCCTTGCGGTTGCGGATGCGACGGCGGTCGGTCTCGATCTTCGTCTCACCCGGGCCGCGGGTGCCGACGCCGCCGACCCGCTGGTGCTGGCCCGGCTGCGCCAGCGCGAGCCGCACTCGGTCGTCGTCAGCGCCAAGACCGGCGAGGGCATCGCCGACGTGCTGGCGCTGGTCGAGGACGAGCTGCCGCGCCCCGACGTGGAGTTCCGGGC
>JAODNS010000330.1 GCA_025465145.1 Frankiales bacterium | reverse complement strand
CGTGAAGGCGCGCATCTTGCACATCTCCTCCACGAAGCGGACGCCCGCGTTGACGAAGAAGGAGATGCGCGCGCAGACCTGGCCGAACTGCTCCTCCGGCACCTGCCCGGCGGCCTTGACCGCGTCGAGGACGGCGATGGCGGTGGTCAGCGAGTACGCGATCTCCTGGACGGGCGTCGCCCCGGCCTCCTGCAGGTGGTAGCTGCAGATGTTGATCGGGTTCCACTTCGGGATCTGGGTGACCGTGTACGCCACCATGTCCGTGATCAGCCGCAGAGACGGCCCAGGCGGGAAGACGTACGTCCCGCGCGAGAGGTACTCCTTGATGATGTCGTTCTGCGTGGTGCCGCCGAGGCTGGTCGGCGCCGCGCCCTGCTCCTCAGCCACCACCTGGTAGAGCGCGAGCAGCCACATGGCCGTCGCGTTGATGGTCATCGAGGTGTTCATGGTCTCGAGCGGGATGCCGTCGAACAACGCGCGCATGTCACCGAGGTGCGTCACGGGCACGCCGACCTTGCCCACCTCGCCCTTGGCGAGCTCGCTGTCCGGGTCGTAACCGGTCTGCGTCGGCAGGTCGAACGCGACGCTCAGCCCGGTCTGGCCCTTGGCCAGGTTGGTCCGGTACAGCTCGTTGCTCTTCGTCGCCGACGAGTGGCCGGCGTACGTGCGCATGACCCAGGGCTTGTCGCGGGTCGGGCGGGGCGTCTGGTCGGCCCCGGGGACCTCGCTGCCGATCGACTGCACCTGCTCGGTCATCGCCTGCCCCTCGGTCGCCGGACCTGTCGATCGTAGAGCGGGGGGATCAGCCCCGTTGCGGGAACGTTGCGCACTAGCCGAACAGGCCGCTGCCGCCGCTGTTGCCGTGGCTGTGCGTCGGCACGACCGGACCCTCGCTCGCCTGAACGACGAGGAAGCCGGTGCCGGAGAAGGCCAGCTGGAACGCCTCGCCGCTGCCCCGCCCGATGAGGGCGCTCGCGCCGGCCGTACGGACGAGGCGCGTCTGCAGGCTGCTCGACCAGGCGACGGCGGACTGCAGGTCGGCGAACGTCGGCGCCTCGCCGGTGTTGAGGACGACGGGCGTCCCGAACGCGCTGATGACGAGCCGACCGGTGCCGCTGAAGACCATGTTGAACACGCCGCCGGACAGCGCGGAGGCGCCCTCCACCCGGCGGATGTCCCACGTCAGCCCCGGCTCGAAGGCGAGCACGTTCGCGCCGTTGACGGTGACGCCGGCGTCACCGTCCAGCTCGAGCACGTGCAGCTCGTTCGCGTCCTGCGCGAGGAAGACGTCCCCGGTACCGCGGCAGCGCATGAGCGGCACGCCCTCGCCGGTGAGGGCCTTCTTGAGGAACCGCCCGACGCCACCGGCGCCCTCGTAGGCGAACTCCACCTGGCCCTGGTACGCGACCATCGCGCCCTGCCTGGCGAGCAGCTCGCTGCTGTCGAGCCGCGCCTTGAGCATCCGCGGGTTCTGCAGCGACAGCACGCCGTCGCCGGACTTCTCCAGGTTCTGGCCGAACAGTTCGCTCTTCACGAGGGCGACGCTAGCCGCGGACGCCCTTCGGCGCAGGTGCGGGGTGGCAGCCGGCCGCTCGGCCGAGCGCCGCCAGCCCGGCGCGGTCGCCCGCCCCGTACTCCGACTCGCTGTTGGTGGTCGTCGAGTACATGACCTGCGTCGGGTCCTGCACGTGCCCGAGGCCGACCGCGTGCGCGAGCTCGTGCAGCAGCACCTCCCCCTCGGTCGCGCCCGGCCCGAAGCCGCCCGGCAGCGGGCGCGAGGCGTCCAGCACGACCTGGCCGCTCACGAGCGACCCGCCGTTCTTGCCGGGTACGGCGACGGCGACGGTCACGCCCTGCACGCGCTTGCCGAGCCCGAGGTCGGTCTGCCCTGCCGGCGCCCAGGCGATGAGCAGCGGTGCCCACCGCTCGCCGTATCGCTGCGGCTGGTACGCCGGCCGCTTTCGCGACGGCAGCTCGTGCGTGTCGCCCTCGTCCAGGAACGTCAGGCCGCTGGCCCTCGACAGCCGGCCCAGCGCGGCGGCGATGTCGGCCCGACCGGTCGGCGGCAGCCAGTCCGGCTGCACGACGTAGCGGATCGGCACGCACGGGTCCCAGCGCGCCGGCCGCCCCTGGTCGTCGACGTACGTCGGTCCCCAGCCACCGGTCGCCGGCGCGGTGACGGCGTGCAGCGGCGAGCCGACGGCAGCCCGCGCCCGGCTGACCCGGACGGCGCCGGCCGCCACGGTCAGCGCGAGGACGACGAGCAGCGAGACGAGCAGGAGCGGCCGGCGCGGCGGGCGCGCAGCCACCGGCGGTCCGGCGGTCGCCGCGGCGAAGTACTCGTCCACCCCTTCCGGATCGACGCCCGGCGCCCCGCGCTGTAGGTCAGGCGGCCTCCGTGCTGCTGACGTGCAGCACGCGGTCGAGCCGGGTGAGGTGCAGCACCCGCTGAACCGGCGGCCGCACGTCCCGCAGCACCAGCGTGCGGCCGGCGCGGTCCGCCCGGCGGTGCGCGCCGACCAGGACGCCGAGCCCGGTGACGTCCAGGGTCTCCAGCGCCGCGAGATCGATGACGAGGTCGCCCGTGCCCGTCTCCACGGCATCGGCCAGGGCGAGGCGCACGTCGGCAGCCGCGTGCACGTCCAGCCGCCCGGCCAGCTGCACCAGCTGACCCGGCTCGACCTCGGACAGGTCGAAGTCCGCCATGGTTCCTCCCGGCTCTCCCCCGAGAAGACGCAGGGACAGCGCGTCCGGTTGCCGAAGTGTCAGCACCGATCGGCGCGGCTCGCGGTAGGCGCGCCGACTCCCGGTCGCGCGAGCGCCCTGCCAGGAGCAGACTGACCGGGTGCTGGTGTCGAGCTACCACTACCTCGAGGGTCCGCTGATCGCGATGGCCGCCCTGGGCGTCATCATCCTGATCTGCCGCTGGGTGTTCTCGACCGACCACCGGGCCGCGCCGGCCGCGCCGGCCCCGAAGGTGCGGCCGGACTACGGGCTGCTCGAGCCGATCAGCGTGGTGCGTACGCGGGACGACGCCGAGATGCTGCGCGAGGTCCTGCGCGGCGCCGGCATCCGCGGCTCGGTCACCGAGAGCGACGGCGCCTTCGCCGTCCTCGTGTTCTCCCGCGATGCCGCCGCCGCGCGCGACCTGGTGCGCAGCAGCTAAAAAGGCAGCTCGTCCGCGGCCGCCTCGCGCCGCACGTCGGCGCCGAGCGCGCACAACTGCTCGACGAACCCCTCGTACCCGCGGTCAACGTGGTGCACGTCGCCCACCTCGGTGATGCCGTCGGCAACCAGGCCGGCCAGGACCAGGGCCGCGCCCGCGCGGATGTCGTGCGCCTTCACCGGAGCCCCGGACAGCCTGTCCTTGCCGCGTACGACAGCGTGGTGGCCGTCCGTCCGCACGTCGGCGCCGAGCCGGGTCAGCTCGTTGACGAACATCCAGCGCGCCTCGAAGACGTTCTCGGTCACCATCGCCGTGCCGTCGGCGACGGCGTTCAGCGCGAGGACCATCGGCTGCAGGTCGGTGGGGAAGCCCGGGTATGGGAGCGTCACCACGTCGACCGCGCGCGGCCGGTCGTCCATGCGGACGCGGAACCCGTCAGCGCCCGGCTCGACGACCGCGCCGGCCATGACCAGCTTGTCCAGCGCGATCTCGAGGTGCTCCGCGCGTCCGCCGCGGACGAGCACGTCGCCTCGCGTCATGGCCGCCGCCATGGCCCACGTTCCGGCGACGATGCGGTCCGGCACCGTCGCGTGCTCCACCGGCGACAGCTCCTGCACGCCGTCGACGACCAGCGTGCTGGTGCCGATGCCCTGCACCTGCGCGCCCATCTGCACGAGGAACTCGCACAGGTCGACGATCTCCGGCTCGCGCGCCGCGTTGTCGATCGTGGTGGTGCCGTCGGCGAGGACGCTGGCCATGAGCAGGTTCTCGGTCGCGCCGACGCTCGGGAAGTCGAGCCAGACCTGCGCGCCGGTCAGCCGCGGCGCCTTGGCGATGAGGTACCCGTGCTCGCTGTCGATCTGCGCGCCGAGCTTCGCCAGCCCTGCGATGTGGAAGTCGAGGCCGCGCGAGCCGATGGCGTCGCCGCCCGGCAGCGCGACCTTCGCCTCGCCGCAGCGGGCGATGAGCGGTCCGAACACCGCGATGGACGCGCGCATCCGCCGTACCAGGTCGTAGTCGGCCTCGTGCCCGAGCTGCTCCGGGACGTCGATCGTGACGGTGCCGTCCGCGCGCTCGACGGTGCAGCCGAGCCGGCGCAGCACCTCGCTCATGATCGTCACGTCGAGGATGTCGGGCACAGCCGTCAGGTGCGTCCGGCCGACGGCCAGCAGCGAGGCCGCCATGAGCTTGAGCACGCTGTTCTTCGCGCCGGTCACCGTCACCTCGCCGGCGAGCCGGGCGCCGCCTGTGACGACGAAGCGCTCCATCCCGGCAGTCTAGGGAGGCAACCTTCGCGTTCCAGGTGGCGTCTTGCCGTACGTACCGCACCTCGAAGGGGGATCGCACAGTGGACGAGCAGGGACCGGAAGCCTTCCGGGGCTACGTCGCAGCGCGCTCGCCGGCCCTGCTGCGGACGGCGTACCTGCTCACGGGGAACCGCGCCGACGCGGAGGACCTGCTGCAGACCGCCCTCGCCAAGACGTACCTGGCGTGGGACAGGATCCGCGAGCGAGAGGCGGTGGACGGCTACGTCCGCCGCGTCATGGTGAACACGCAGACGTCCTTCTGGCGGCGGCGCAAGGTCGACGAGTACGCGACGGGCGAGCTGCCCGAGCGACCGGCCGGCCGCGACGCCACCAACGACCTCGTGCTGCACGACGCGCTGTGGACGGCGCTGTCGGCTCTGCCCAAGCGGCAGCGGGCGATGGTGGTCCTGCGCTACTACGAGGACCTCTCCGAGGCCGAGACCGCTCAGGTGATGGGCGTGTCCCTCGGCACCGTCAAATCCACGACCTCCCGCGCGCTGGCGAAGCTGCGCGACACCTCCGGCCTGCGGGACGACCCCCGCGGCGCCCTTCCTTCTGGAGCACTGGCATGAGCCCCATCGACGACGAGCTGCGCTCGATGTTCTCCTCGCGAGCGGACGTGCTCGCACCTGCCGCCGACCCGCTCGCCGGAATCGAGCGGCGGGCCAAGCGGATGCGCCGCAACCGCGTCGTCGCCTCCATCGCCGGGACAGCCCTCGCCGTCAGCGCTGCCGCCGTGGCCGTGCCCGCGCTGATGCCCGAGTCCGGCAGCCGCAGCGAGGTGGTGCCGGCGACGTCCGCTGATCCGTCCGTGGCGCCGTCGCCTTCCCGGAACGCCGCCTTCCCGGCCGCCGGGCTCGATCCCGGCGCCCCGTGGGGCTATCGCGGCGACCCGGCACTGATCGCTGGCGACAACGTGGCGTCGCTGCAGCAGGAGTGGCGAGCGGTGGATCACCCGACGAGCACAGTGACGCCGCTGTATGGCCACGTGTACGAGCCCTCCGGCCGGACCGAGATTGTCTTCCTCGCCTCCGGCAAGGGCGTCTACACGTGGGGGCTGGCCACCTCCGGCGACGCGGGCTGGAAGTTCCCGTTCCACGAGACCTTCGAGGCGGGCGCCACCGCGCTGCTGGCCGCACTCCCCGGCGACGAGGTGCCGCGGCTGCTCGTCGTGGCCGCGCCGAGCACCGGCGAGATCGGGTACGCCACCTCCGGGAAGGCATTCTCGTCGCTGCCCATGCCGTACCCCGGCATCGCGTTCCGCGGGCTCGAGGGCGACACGTCCGCGGATGCGGTGCGCGTCCTCGACGGCGATGGTGACGAGAGCAACCCGGTGTTCGAGGGTCCCGCTCCCGACCCGGGCAGCGGCGGCAACGACGGCGGCGTCCCGGCTGCGACCACGCCGGACAACCTCGTGCCGTGGCCGACGCGTGGTGCTGCCGTGGACCCTGCGCTGTGGGACAAGGCGCTGACGGCGTTCGCCGCCGGTGTCGGGGCCAAGCGCGACGATGTCGAGGGCAAGGTGCTGTTCGTCGGCCCCGACGACGCGGGCAACCGGTTCATCTTCGGCCAGGGCTGGGTCTCCGGCAACGACGCGTACACGATCGGGTACAGCGTCAACGCCAAGGGCGAGGCGACGCCGTTCCTGGGCCCCGTCACCGACAAGGGCGTCGGCGTCCTCGCCTTCGTCGTAGCCGCGGGCACCGGCCAGAGCACCGAGACGCTGGTCGTCATCCCCGATCCCGCCGTGACGAAGACGTTCTACGGCGAGGCGCAGTCCGAGTACATCGAGGTGACGGGGCAGGAGAACCTCGACGGGGTCTCGCTGATCGACCGGCGCCTGCGGGTGCAGGGCGACATGCTCAAGCTCCTCGCCGGCAACCAGAAGGTGTTCGAGGGCAAGGTCGAGTCGCTGCTCTGCGGCCTCAAGGGCTGCGGCTGAGCCGACCGCTCCCCCGCGCCATGGGCCGCACCCGCAACTAAGGTGCGGCCCATGGCCGTTCACCTCACCCGCATCTACACGAAGACCGGCGACGACGG
>JAODNS010000287.1 GCA_025465145.1 Frankiales bacterium | reverse complement strand
AGGACCTCGCGGACCGGCAGGGCCTGCAGTGGCAGCAGGTCCCCATCACGCGCATGGTCGACGCGTGGGAGCAGACGCTCCCGCTGACCGGGCTGGCGGTGGAGAACCTCCAGGCGCGGGTACGAGGGACGACCCTCATGGCGCTGTCGAACGAGCATGGCCACCTCGTCCTCGCGCCGGGCAACAAGAGCGAGCTGGCGACCGGGTTCTCCACGCTGTACGGCGACTCGGTCGGCGGGTACGCGCCCATCAAGGACGTGCCCAAGTCGATGGTCTGGCGGCTCGCCCGCTGGCGGAACGCGCTGGCCGAGTCGCGCGGCGAGACGCCGCCCATCCCGGAGAGCAGCATCACCAAGGAGCCGTCGGCGGAGCTCGCCCCCGGCCAGCTCGACCGTGACCGGCTTCCCCCGTACGACGAGCTGGACGCGCTGCTCGACGACTACGTCGAGCGCGACCTCGGCCGTGCGCAGCTCATCGCGGCGGGGCACGCCGAGACCACGGTGGACCGCGTGATCACGCTGGTCGACGCGGCCGAGTACAAGCGCCGGCAGTACCCGCCCGGCCCGAAGATCACCGGCCGCGCGTTCGGCCGGGACCGCCGGCTGCCGATCACGTCGCGGTGGCGCGAGGTCGCCGCACCCACCTCGGCCGAACCTGTCCAGATCCGACCGGAGACCTCATGAGACGCATCCTGATCTGCCTGTCCCTGCTGGGGTTCCTGGCGACGGCGGCACCCGCGCAGGCGCTCGGCGCGCCGCAGCTGGTCACGGGGAGCAAGGTGGTGCCGTGGGGGCTCGCGTTCCTGCCCGACGGCAGCGCGCTGTTCACCGAACGGGTCAGCCGCAGCATCTGGGCGGTCACGCCCGGCCGGCCCGCGCGGAAGATCTACACGGTCACCGAGGCGACCGCGAACGGTGAGGGCGGCCTGCTCGGCATCGCCGTCGGTCCCACGTACAGCTCCGACGGGCGGGTCTACCTCTACTACTCCACCGGCTCGGACAACCGGATCGCCTTCGTGCGCAGGGGTTCTGCCGCTCGCCCGACCCCGATCGTCACGGGCATCCCGGCCGGCAGCAACCACAACGGCGGGCGGCTGGTGTTCGGGCCCGACGGCTCGCTGTACGCCGGCACCGGGGACGCGGGCAACACCTCGAACGCGCAGAACAGCTCGTCGCTCGGCGGCAAGGTGCTGCGGATGACACGCGACGGCCGGCCGGTCTCGGGCGCCAGCTCACTGGTCTTCAGCCTCGGGCACCGCAACGTGCAGGGTCTGGTGTTCGACCGCGCCGGGCACCTGTGGGCGACCGAGTTCGGGCAGAACACGTACGACGAGGTCAACCTGCTCGTGCAGGGCGACAACTACGGCTGGCCGACCGTCGAGGGCAAGGCCAACGACAGCCGCTTCCGCGACCCGGTGTGGCAGTGGTCGCCGAGCGAGGCGTCGCCGTCGGGCATCACCGTCAAGGGCGACAGCCTCTACGTCGCGGCCCTGCGCGGGCAGCGGATCTGGCGGCTGCGCTTCTCCGGCACGTCGGTCACGTCGGCGACCGCGATGCTCAGCGGCTCGTACGGCCGGCTGCGCACGGTCATGCAGAACCCCCGCGACGGCGCGGTCTGGGTCATGACGTCCAACCGGGACGGCCGGGGCACCGCCCGCGCCAACGACGACAAGGTGCTGCGGTTCACACAGTTCCCGTAGCCCAGCCGTGCCACCATTCCCCTGACCGGGGACGCCGTTCGCGCGCCTCGAGTCCGAGGAGAGCGCCATGACCGAGCCCACCCTGTACGGGGGCGTGACCAGCCGGCGCGTGACCGTCCGCGACCTGCAGGCCGCGAAGGACCGCGGCGAGCGCTGGCCGATGCTGACGTCGTACGACATGCTCACCGCCGCCCTGTTCGACGAGGCCGGCATCCCGGTGCTGCTGGTCGGCGACTCGGCCGGGAACAACGTCCTCGGCTACGACACGACGGTGCCGGTGACGGTCGAGGACCTCCTCCCCCTGGTCCGCGGCGTGGCCCGCGGCACGAAGCGCTCGCTCGTCGTCGCCGACCTGCCGTTCGGGTCGTACCAGGCATCCCCGGCGCAGGCGCTCGAGACCGCCGTCCGCTTCCTGCGCGAGGGCGCGCAGGCCGTGAAGCTCGAGGGCGGCCGGCGGGTGCTCCCGCAGGTGGAGCTGCTCGTCGAGTCGGGCGTGCCCGTCATGGGCCACCTCGGGCTGACGCCGCAGTCGGTCAACACCCTCGGCGGGTACCGCGTCCAGGGGCGCGGCGAGGCGGGCGACCGGCTGCTCGAGGACGCGCTGGCGCTGCAGGAGGCCGGCGCGTTCGCGCTGGTGCTGGAGGTGGTCCCGAGCGATCTCGCGGAGCGGGTGAGCAAGGAGCTGACGATCCCCACGGTCGGCATCGGCGCGGGCGCCGGCTGCGACGCGCAGGTGCTCGTGTGGACGGACCTGGCCGGGCTCACGCCGGGCGCGGGGCCAAAGTTCCTCAAGCGGTACGCCGACCTGAGGACCGTGCTGACGGACGCGGTGACGGCGTACGCCGACGACGTGCGCGAGGGCCGGTACCCCGGTGTCGAGCACGGCTACTCCTGAGTTCTTCGCCTCCGCCGCCGACTGGCGCGCCTGGCTGGAGGAGAACGCGGCGACCGAGACCGAGCTGCTGGTCGGGTTCTGGAAGAAGGGCACCGGCCGGCCGGCCATGACCTGGAGCGAGTCGGTCGACGAGGCGCTGTGCTTCGGCTGGATCGACGCGGTCCGGCGGCGGATCGACGACGACAGCTACAGCATCCGGTTCACCCGGCGGAAGCCGACCAGCACGTGGAGCGCCGTCAACGTCGCGAAGGTCGCGGAGCTGGAGGTGGCCGGCCGGATGACCGACGCCGGCCGGGCCACGTTCGCCGCGCGGCGGGCGGACCGGACCGGCACCTACGCGTACGAGCAGGGCGACATGCTGCTGGACGAGGAGCCGCTGCGCGCGGCCCCGGCGGCGTGGGCGTCCTGGGCCGCGCAGCCGCCGTCGTACCGCAAGGTCTGCGCGCACTGGGTCACCAGCGCGAAGCGGCCGGAGACCCGGGCGAATCGGCTGGCCGAGCTGGTCGAGGACTGCGCGGCCGGGCGGAAGATCCGCACTCAGCGCTGGGGCTGACCGAGCTGCCGGGGGAGGACCTCGCGCGCCTCGGCGAGTGACGGCCCGTACCAGGTCAGGTGCCGGCCGCTGACGCAGGCGCTCGGCGCCGCGAACGCCTCCGGTCCGTCGATGGGCGTGAACGCGTACGGCTCGTCCGGCAGCACGACGAGGTCGCAGCCGACGTCCGCGGGCTCGAAGCGCGGGTAGCGCTCCAGTGAGCCGGCGAGCGCGTTGTCGATGCCCAGCCGGGCGAGCAGGTCACCGGCGAAGGTGTCGGAGCCGACAGCCATCCACGGCCGCCGCCAGACCGGGATCACGGCGGTGCGGCGCGGCCCGTCGTACGGCGCCGCCCACGCCGCATCCGCCTCGTCCAGCCAGCCGGGGCAGGCGCCGAGCCGGCCGAGGACCCGCCGCAGCTCGGCCAGCCCCTCCGGCACGGTCCGCACCCACGTCACGTCGACCTCGACGCCGGCCGCGCGCAACGCGTCCAGGTCGACGGGACGGTTCTCCTCCTCGTTGGCGAGCACGAGGTCGGGGCGCAGGGCGACGACGTCCTCGACCCGCGGGTTCTTGGTGCCGCCGATCCGCGGCACGTCCAGGTCCGCCGGGTGCGTGCACCAGTCGGTGGCGCCGACCACGGTGCCGGTGCCGGCGATCGCCTCCGTCAGCGAGGGGACCAGCGAGACGACGCGCACTCAGACGTCAGTGACGCGCAGGCCGGCGTGCGCCTTGTAGCGGCGGTTCACCGAGATGAGGTTCGCGGTCAGCGCCTCGACCTGGTGCGCGTTGCGCAGCCGGCCGGCGTAGATCCCGCGCATCCCGGGGATCCGCGCGGCCAGGGCCTGCACGACGTCGGTCGCCGCTCGGTCGTCGCCGAGCACGAGCACGTCGGTGTCGACGCTGTCCACCGTGTCGTCGAGCAGCAGCACGGCGCTGACGTGGTGGAACGCGCCCACCACCCGGCTGTCCGGCAGCACGGCCTGGGCCTGCTGCGCGGCGCTGCCCTCCTCGACCGGCAGCGCGAACGCGCCCTGCTTGTCGAAGCCCAGCGGGTTGACGCAGTCGACGACGATCTTGCCGGTCAGGGCGGTGGCCAGGCCCTGGAGCAGCTCCTTGTGGCCCTCCCAGGGAACCGCGACGATGACGATGTCGGCTGCCAGGGCAGCGGACTCGTTGTCGAGCCCCGACGCGTCACCGGGGAGTCCCTCGGCAGCGGCAGCGGCCCGCTCGGCCGAACGGGAACCCAGGATCACCTTGTGTCCCGCGAGGGCGAAGCGCCGGGCAAGGCCCCGGCCCTGCTCACCGGTGCCACCGAGGAAGGCGAGTGAGAGGCCGGAAACGTCGGGTGCATCAGTCATGTCATCGAGTCAACCAGCCGATTGCCGATCTCCAGCAGGAGGGTGGCTGCGGACGGCGAACACCCAGTGGTACGCAAACTGAGAGCTGTCACGCGATGATCGTGCGTCACGGGTCCCCGCTCGGCGCGGGACCAGGCACACGCGCGGCTCTGACCAGGGAAGGAGGTGCACGTGAGCGAGTTCGAACAGGGTCCAGACCAGGGCTCTGAGGCTGGATTCCCCTCGGGATCACCGTCCTCGCCCCAGCATGCCG